>NZ_JBFBVU010000048.1:0-12940 GCF_040689105.1 Meridianimarinicoccus marinus | reverse complement strand
ATCCTTCTTGTCATGTAGATTCTCCAGTTTCATAAACACCTTATCTCGGTGTCCACGAAACCGGCAGCAGGCCAGTCCAAAGTCCACCTGTGCATGGCCCGGTGCATGAGACAACGGGACGAACACTTCCCGTGTCCGGCGTCTCTTCTCCCGCACGTAATCCGTGACGATGGAGATCCCGCCGGTGAAGCCATGTTCATCGCGCAGGCGCTCATGGATGCGTTTGGCGGTATGGCGCTGCTTCTTGATCCGGCTCATGTCGTCCCGGAGGATCTGATCGATGATCGCAACGAATGGGTCGAGCTTCGGACGGACCGGCGCGCACTCCCGCCGGTATCCCGGCGGCACCGAGTGCTTCAGGATCTTTGATACGGTCTTGCGGTCGATCCCGAAATGCCGAGCTGCGCCGCGCTCACTCATTCCATCGACATGACACGCACGCCGCACCCGGCTGTATAGCTCCACAGAATACATCTCCCCGCCCTCAGCTCGTTCGCCTCAGGCGTCAGAATGGCGGTATATTACTCCGCGACGGTCAGATCATCTGACCGATTCCGTGGACCAGTTTGTCTCCGGGATTCACAGTCCCCGCTTGGGGCTAGATTTTCCGCCCTTTGATCACACAAACGGGCTGGATGCGTCCGGCAATTTCATCAGCGCCGCTGGGACGTTGTTCCCAATGGCGCTGTGCGGTCTTTCCTCGTTGTAGTCTCTACGCCAAGCCTCCAACTTTTCGGCCGTATCTTGAAGGCCCATGAACCAATGTGTGTTCAGGCATTCGGAGCGAAGTTTGCTGTTTAATGCTTCGATGTAGGCGTTGTCCGTCGGCTTTCCCGGCCGCGCGGGGATGAACCGAAAGACCCCCGCCTGCGGACACTGATTTTTGCTTCGGGTCATGTCACCAATGCCCTTGTAGGGGTCATGCGTGGAGCTTCTGATAGAGTTGTGAGAATCGGAGGAGAGCCTCTGAATAAACGGCCTGAAGACTTGCATCGGGCACGTAGGTTTCAAGCGTATTCACCATGTGTGCGACTCCATCGTCGATAGACTTGAAGAGGTCTGCGCCGACTGCCGCCAGGATCGCGGCCCCCAAAAGGCCTGCTTCGTCTTCTTTCAGGCGCCGGACCGGGCGGCCATAGATGTCTGCCTGGATCTGCGACCACAGGGGCGATTGGGCGCCACCGCCCGTCAAGCGGATTTCTGTCAAGTCGCGGCCGGTTTTCTCGAACTCTCTCAGGATCAAGGCGTTCTGGAAGGCCACGCCCTCCATGACCGCGCGGGCCAAAGCGCCCAGATCATGGCCCTGGGTGAGCCCGTGAAAAGTGCCCGTGGCCGCGCCATTCCATTGCGGCGCACCGGCGCCAGCCAGATAGGGGAGAAACAGCAGACCCTCCGCGCCCGGGCGGACCTTTGCGGCCATTTCATTGAACAGACTGTATTCGACCTCGGCGCCTTGTGTGGCGCCCTGGGCCATGTTGCGCAGCCATTTCAGGGCGGCGCCGGCGGTGCTTTGCAGGCCCTCGCAAATGTACTTGCCCGGGTAGCAGTGCATCTCGGCCGGGATGGCGCCGTTGGGATCAAAGGGCGGGGTGTCGAACGAGCAGATCACGACACCCGCAGTGCCCAGCGTCACCGACCCCAATCCGGGACTGATGACACCGGCACCGATGCCGGCACATTGCTGATCACCGCCACCGGCCACCAGCAATGTGCCGGCAGAGAGCCCGGTGCGCCGGCTGATGTCCGGGGCCAGCGTGCCGGCAACCGTTCCCGAGTCGATCAGATCCGGCAGCTTGGTTCTGTCCACCCCGGTCCGGGCGATGAAATCGTCATTCCATTCCCCTTCGGCCACCGAGACAAGCCCGTGCAGCGATGCGTTCGATCGGTCTTCGACGAAGTTTTCGGCGCCAAATCTCTTCATCAGGAAGCCGTGCGGGTTCATGAACTTGTGGGTCCGCGCATAGACCTCGGGCTCTTCATCCCGGATCCACATGATCGACGGCAAAGTCCAGACATTGGCAATCGGCAGGCCTGTAGTCTGGTAGAAGTCCTTGTCGCCGATGGCCTCCCGGATTGCAGCGCATTGCGCGTCCGAGCGATTGTCCTGCCACGAAATCGCGGCACGCAATGGCCTGCAGTCTTCGTCAACCGGGATCACGGTGCAGCGTTGGGTTGAAAACGACAGCGCCTTGATCGCCGACAGGTCCACGCCGCTTTCCCGCACGGCGATGGCCAGAACCTCGACGCAGGCTTCAAAGAGCTGTTCGGCGTCCTGTTCGACACGGTTGGGGGCGGGAAAGGCGCAGGGATACTCCTTGTAGGCCGTCCCGTGCCAATTGCCCTCGGTGTCAAAGATGACCGCCTTTGCACCGGTGGTTCCACAGTCGATCGCCGCGACATAGTCGGCCATGTTGTCCTCCCTCAAGTCCAGTGTGAGAGGGCGCAAGATGCGCCCCCTCGATTGTCAGGTTACTTCACGCGGCCTTCTGCCCAGGCCTGAAGAAGCTGCGCGTAGGGAACAGTTTCGCCCTGCGGCTTTTCATTCTCGAGCGGGGCCTTGGGCGACCCGGGCTGGCTGAGCCAGTACTCTGCATCACGTTCTTCGTTCAGCTTGGGTGCGCAGCGGTCCATGCCGGCGCGTTCCAGGCGCTGCAACACCCGGTCCATCTGGCTGGCCAGACGATCCATGGCCTGCTGCGCGGTCATCTCGCCGGTGACAGCGGCGGCAACGTTTTCCCACCACAGCTGCGCCAGCTTGGGATAGTCCGGCACATTGGTGCCGGTCGGTGTCCAGGCAACACGCGCAGGCGACCGGTAGAACTCGACCAGGCCACCCAGTTTCGGTGCCCATTCGGTCATCACGTCACTGTTGATGTCGCTTTCGCGGATCGGCGTGAAGCCATGCAGGGTCCGTTCCAGCGACACTGTTTTCGCGGTCACGAACTGCGAATACAGCCATGCCGCGGCCTTGCCCTGATCCGAAGCCGTGTTCATGATCGTGAAGGCGGCCACGTCCTGATAACCCAGCTTCATGCCTTCGTCCCAGTATGCACCGGCCGGTGACGGCGCCATACGCCATTTCGGCAGACCGGCTTCGTCGGCAACCGGAACGCCGGGCTGGGCCGCACTTTCGGCAAACACAGTGTACCAGAAGATCTGCTGCGCGATCTGGCCCTGGTTCGGCACGGTGCCGGCTTCATAGAAATTCATCGCCTGGGCTTCGGGCGGCGCGTAATCCGCCATCCAGTCGATGTATTTCTGCAGGCCGTAGACCGCTGCCGGACCGTTAGTGGCCCCGCCACGGCTGACGCTGGCGCCAACCGGGTGGCAGCCATCCACGCGGATGCCCCATTCGTCGACCGGCACCCCGTTGGGGAGACCCACGTCACCGGCCCCCGCCATGGACAGCCAGGCATCCGTGAACCGCCAGCCAAGCGAGGAGTCCTTCTTGCCATAGTCCATGTGGCCGTAGACCTTGACGCCGTCGATTTCCTTGACCTGATTGGTAAAGAAGTCGGCGATGTCCTCATAAGCGGACCAGTTCACCGGGACGCCCAGGTCGTAGCCGTAGAGGTCGTTGAACTGTGCCCGCAGGTCTTCGCGCTCGAACCAGTCGGCGCGGAACCAGTAAAGGTTGGCGAACTGTTGCGCGGGCAGCTGATAGATGTCGCCATCCACGTCCTTGACGAAGTCGATGCCGATGAAGTCCTCCAGGTCGAGCATCGGATTGGTATAGGCCGCGCCCGCACCCGCCATGTAGTCCGACAGGTTCAGAACCGCCGAGTTGCGGAAGTGCGTACCGATCAGGTCGCTGTCGTTGATATAGGCGTCATAGATATTTTCGCCCGATTGCATCTGGGTCTGGATGCGCTCGACCACCCCGGCTTCGTCCACCACTTCGTGGGTGACGTCAATCCCGGTGATCTCGGCAAAGGCCTTGGCCAGCACTTCGGCGTCGTACTTGTGCACCGGGATGCCGTCCGACAGCACGTTGATCGAGACGCCCTGCAGGTCGGCGGCCGCATCGACGAACCACTGCATTTCGGCCAGCTGGTCCGCCTGGCTCAGCGTCGAGTCGTCGAATTCCTCCATCACCCAGCGATTGGCGGCATCCATGTCGGCAAGCGCCGTGTGGGCACATATCGTGACGCCCATTGCGCCGGTCATCAGCAGTCTTGTCTTGATCCTCATTGGTGGGTCCTCCCCTTTGGGTTGCAGTTCTTGTCGTTATCCCCGCGCCATGATGAGCGCCGAGACCACCAGCCCGAGCCCAAGCGCGAGCCATTGGCTTTGGTCGGTGAAAGCGATCCACAGGATGTTGATCCAGCCGGTGGTCAGAAGCGCGATGAACAGGCGTTCTCCGCGCGTCGTGGTGATATGAAGGAACCCTTGTCGCGCCACCGTGGGGCGCAGTTGTTCCAGCACGCTCATGACCACCAGAAGGGCTGCGATCACGGTGAAGAAGATTGCCGTCGGCGGGGTCCATGCCATCCAGTCAAGCATTGTAAGTTCTCCTTCTCAGACCCGGCCCATGGCGAAGCCGCGGGCGATGTGGTTGCGGACAAACCAGATGACCAGGATGCCGGGCACGAGTGTCAGAACCCCGGCAGCGGCGATCAGGCCCCATTCGATCCCGGCGCCCGAATAGACACGGGTCATCACGGCAACGATGGGTTTGGCATCGGATGTGGTCAGGGTGCGGGCCAGGATCAGCTCGACCCAGCTGAACATGAAGCAGAAGAAGGCGGTGACCCCGATCCCCGAACGAATGAGCGGCACAAGGATGGTCGTGAAGAAGCGCGGGAACGAATAGCCGTCGATATAGGCGGTTTCGTCGATGCTTTTGGGCACGCCCTTCAGGAACCCTTCCAGGATCCAGACCGCCAGCGGCACGTTGAAGACGCAATGGGCGATGGCCACCGCAATATGGGTGTCGATCAGACCGAAGGCCGAATAGAACTGGAAATACGGCAGCACGAAGACGGCGGGCGGCGTCATCCGGTTGGTGAGCAGCCAGAAGAACAGATGCTTGTCGCCCAGGAACCGGTAGCGGCTGAAGGCATAGGCAGCGGGCAGTGCGACCGCCAGCGAGATGATCGTGTTCAGCGTGACGTAGAGGGCCGAATTGATATAGCTCGACCACCAGCTGTGCGTGGTGAAGATCGTCTTGTAGTTGGCCAGCGTGAATTCCTGCGGCCACAAGGTGAACTTGGTGACGATCTCGGTGTCGGTCTTGAAGGACATGACAACCAGCCAGTAGATCGGCGCCAGCAGGAAGACGAAGAACAGCGTCAGGATTGCCATCTTCACCAGCGGTTTGCGGTTGGCCCGGGCGCGCAACATGGCGCTCCCTTCCTGTTTCAAGGCGATGGAGTCTGGGGGTGTTGCATCGGCTTTGGGATTGACAGTCACATCGGCCATTATTCGCCCTCCTGTGCGCGGGTGATGGAGCGGAAGAAGACGAAGCAGAGCGTCACGATGATCATGAAGTAGATGATCGAGAAGCTGGCCGCCGGGCCGAGGTCAAACTGGCCGATGGCCTTCTTCACAAGGGTCTGGCTGAGGAAGCTGGTCGAGCTGCCGGGACCACCGCCGGTGAGGACGACAAGCTCGGAATAGATCATCAGACTGTCCATCAGGCGCAGCATGATGCCGATGGTCAGCACGCCGGCCAGTTTGGGTAGTTCGACGAAGCGAAAGACCTGCCAGCGAGAGGCACCGTCGATCTGTGCGGCCCGGTAGAAGGCCGGATCGATGGCGCGCAGTCCGGAATAGGCCAGCAGCACGATCAAAGAGGTCCAGTGCCAGACATCCATCACGACGATGGTGAACCAGGCGTCCAGGACATCGCGTGAATAGTTGAAGTCGATGCCCAGTGCCGCAATCGCCGCCCCGCCCAAGCCGATGTCGGCACGGGCAAAGATCTGCCACATCACGCCAACCACGTTCCACGGCATCAGCAGGGGCAGGCCAAGGATGATCAGGCAGAAGGCGACCGATTTGCCCTTCTGGGGCAGGGTCAAGGCAATCAGGATACCCAGGGGCACCTGAATCAGCAGGACCAGCGACGAAAATGTGACCTGGCGGCGCAAGGCATTGCGCAGTTCGACATCGCCAAGCAGCTCCTTGTACCATTCGAGGCCGACAAAATAGCGGTTGTCGGGACCAAAGATGTCCTGCACCGAATAATTCACCATGGTCATCATCGGGATGATCGCGTTGAAGGCGACAATCACCAGGACGGGCAGGACGAGGAACCAGGCGCGGTTGTTGATCTCGCTCATGTCAAATCTCCGAAGGTGTTTCTGGGAAGATCAACGACGCGTTGACCGGCGAACACGCGCATTGCCTGCGGATCGGGGTTCAGATGCACGTTTTCACCGGCCCGGGCCCGCACGTGGTCTTCGACCCGCGCCAGCATCTGGGCCCCGCCGACATCGACGGCGATAATCTGTTCGTCGCCATGGTTCTCGACCCGCGTGACTGTACCCGGAATGGTTCGCCCCGGACGCGCTTCGGACAGGGACAGGAAGTCCGGGCGGATGCCAAAGGACAGGGGTTTGGATGTCCCGGCGAGGGTTTGCACCGCGCCGTTCAACGCGAACCGGGCGTTGCCGACCACAAGATCGCTGCCGTCAAGCGCGCAATCGACGAAATTCATCCCCGGCGTGCCGATGAAATAGCCCACAAACTTGTGTGCCGGGTTTTCGAACAGCTCTTCGGGTGATCCGACCTGCACCACCTCGCCGTCATCCATGACGACGACACGGTCGGCCAGCGTCATGGCCTCGTGCTGGTCATGGGTGACGTAGATCAGCTTGACGCCCAGATGCAGTTGAACCGACTTCAGCGTGCGTCTGAGCGCCATTTTCTCGGCCGGATCGATGACCGTCAAAGGCTCGTCCAGCAAGATCGCGGCCACATCCTCGCGGACCAGCCCGCGCCCCAGGGAGATCCGCTGTTTCTGTTCGGCGGACAGCCCGCGCGCCTTGCGTCCAAGCAATGCGGTGAGCCCGAGTTCCTCGGCAATGAAACCGACCCGGTCCTTGATCTGCGCGGCGGGAACCTTGCGGGTCTTGAGCGGAAAGGCGAGGTTTTCGCCCACCGTCATGGTTTCGTAGATCACCGGAAACTGGAACACCTGCGCGATATTTCGGTCGCGCGCGTCAAGTCGCGTCACGTCGCGCCCGTCAAACAGGACTTGTCCTTCCGAGGCCGTGAGGAGCCCCGACAGGATGTTCAGCATCGTCGTCTTGCCAGACCCCGAGGGACCGAGCAAAGCGTAGGCCAATCCCTCTTCCCAGGTCAGATCGACGCTTTTCAGCGCGTAATCATCCTCTGTCTTTGGGTTCGGATAGTAGCTGTGACGAAGGTTTTTCATCTGGATTTCAGTCATTTGAGGCCTCCTTTCCGGGGCAGGCCACAAGCGTGCCGTTGCGATCGAAAACCAGCATGTGGGCCGTATCGAAATTCACCTGAACGGCGTCGCCAAGGCGGTGCTCGTGCACGCCCTTTTCCTTGATGGCGAGCATGGCATCGCCGGCCCGCGCGTAGATGAACGAGTTCGATCCAGAAACCTCGACGAAATCGACAACCGTGTGAACGCCGGGGCGCGAGCGGTCGGTCGACAGCTGGTGCGGGTAGATGCCCAGCTGATAGTCACCTTCGGCCAGATCTGCGGTATGCGCCGGTTCGGCGCCGATCGGCTCGCCATGAACCAGCCATTGCCGGGTACCATTTACGGACATGCGGGCCGGGATGATCGACATCGGCGGATCGCTGACCTGGCGTGCGGCGGTCACGCTTTCGGGACGGGCGTAGACTTCGACCGCCGGTCCATGCTGGATGACGCGCCCTTCGCTCAGAACAAGCGCGTCTCCGTTCAGGATCAGGGCTTCCTGCGGTTCGGAACTGGAATAGACCGCGATGGTGTCGCTGTCGGCAAAGATGCGCCGGAACTCGCCGCGCAGGTGTTCGCGCAGCTTGTAATCAAGATTGACCAGCGGTTCGTCCAGAAGCACCAGCGCACGTTTGCGCGCAATGGTGCGGGCGATGGCGACGCGCTGCTGCTGGCCGCCCGAAAGCTCCAGCGGGAACCGCTCAAGAAGCTCGGTGATGCCGACGATCTCGGCCACCTCTCCCACACGTTTGCGGATCGCGTCTGCGCTCTCCTTCGCATTGCGCAGCGGCGCGGCGATGTTTTCAAACACCGTCTTGCCCGGATAGTTGACGAATTCCTGGTAGACCATGCCGACCGACCGCTTGCGCACGTTCAGGCCGGTCACATCCCGGCCGTCGACGACCAGACGACCGCTTGTGGGGGTGGCCAGCCCGGCCAGAACCCGCAGCAGCGAGGTCTTGCCCGCCCGCGTGGCCCCGATCACGGTTGTGAAACTGCCGGGCTCAAGGGTCAGGTCGAACGGATAGAGCCAGTCTTCTCCGTCGACGGTCAGGGATATCTGGTCAGCAACAACACTCACGACACGGACTCCTTTTTCTGCGCCGGGCCCGACCGGGCCTGTGCGATGTAATCGGCCAATGCCGGGAAGCTTTCGGTCGGAAGGCGCAGGCCACATTTGGTGCGTCGCCACAGCACATCCTCGGCGCTGGCGACCCATTCGGCGCGGATCAGGTAATCCACCTCGGCGCGATACAGGTCGCCCCCGAAACAGGGGCCGAGATCTTGCAGGCTGCGCAAACCTGCGAGCAGATCGTGCACGCAAGACCCGTAAGTCCGGGCAAGACGCTGGCGCAGGTCGTCGGGCAGCCACGGGTATGGGCCGCGCAGCGTTTCGGCAAAGGCAACCGGCCCTGCCGACCCGATGTCGGCGCCGGGCAGGATGCTTTCGCCGGTCTTGCCAGGCCCGACATCGGACGGCAGAAACGGCTTGAGATCGCGCACCACATGGTCGGCCAACCTGCGGTAGGTGGTCAGCTTGCCACCAAGGACCGTCAGGAAAGGCGCGCCCTTGCCATCCGCGCCGCGATCCAGCTTGAAGGAGTAGTCCCGCGTGACTGTGGTCGGATTGCTGTCGCGCGATTTGCCTTCTTCGAACAGCGGCCGGACACCGGCATAGGTCCAGGCGATGTCGTCTACTGTCGACTGGCGTGCGAAGAACTTGTTGGCGACACCAAGCAAGTAGTCGCGTTCGTCCACGGTGATCCCTACCCGACGCGGATCGTCGTCATGGTCGTGATCGGTGGTGCCGACCAGCGTGTAGTCGGTTTCGTAGGGCATCGTGACCACAATGCGCCCGTCCCCCACCTGAAGCATCGTCGCGTTGTCGCCGTCGTACAGGCGCGGCAGGATGATGTGGCTGCCGCGCACAAGCTTGGCGCTGTAGTCGGTGCTGACGCCGGGCACCGATCTTGCAATGGGGACCGCCCAGGGACCAGCGGCGTTGACGATGATGTCGGCGTGCAGGGTAAACGCAGTGCCGGACTCCTCGTCACGCGCGGTGACGCGCCACCCATTGTTGGTCCGCTCGGCGGTCTCGAAGGCCGTGCGGGCAAGGATGTCCGCGCCCTCGGCTGCGGCGCCTTGCAGATTGGCAACCACCAGACGCGCATCATCGACCCAGCAGTCGGAGTAGATGAAGGCCTTGTCATAACCTTCGGCAAAGCCCATGCGCCCGGGTTGTTCCGACAGGCGCACGGTCTCGGTGCCCTTCAGCGTCGCGCGCGGGGCAAGATGGTCGTAGAGAAACAGACCGATGCGGACAAGCCAGGAGGGTTTTGTGCCGGGGACCACCGGCATCACGAACCTCAGGGGCCACGCGATATGGGCGGCCTTCTTCATCAGGCGCTCGCGTTCGGACAGCGATTCACGCACCAGACGGAAGTCGTAATATTCGAGGTAGCGCAGGCCACCATGGATCAGCTTCGACGACCGCGACGAGGTGCCGGAGGCGAAATCGACGCTCTCCAGCAACGCCACCTTCAGACCGCGCCCGGCTGCGTCGACGGCGATTCCGGCACCATTGATGCCGCCGCCGATGACCAGCAGGTCATAGCTGTCCTGAATGCCTCTGTGATGAGACACGGCTCTCCTCCCTTGATAAATGCGGTTGGTGCGCGCCCTCCTCGGCGCACACCGGCCTTGTCCTTACGGACGGCGAAGGCCCAGTTTTCCCGGATTGAGGACGTTGTTGGGGTCCAGCGCATCCTTGACCCGCTGCATGACGCCAACGCCGACACCCAGCGACCGTTCGACATAGGGTGTCCGTGCCAGACCGGCGCCGTGGTGATGCGAAATCGACGCGCCGGTCTCCAGCGAAGCCTCCATCGCGACCTGCCAGATCCTCTTGATCCGCTCTTCCGCGGCGGGGCCATCTTCGGCTTCGCCCAGAAGGATCACGTACAGCGACACACCGGTGGTGTAGACATGGCTGAAATGACCCAGCACCTCGTCGGCCATCGGGGCCAGGCGTTCGGTCATCACCTCGTAGGTATCCATGATCCGTTCCCAGTTGTTCGAGATCTCGATGGTCTCGGCAACGCCTTCGGGGCGCATCACGTAGCCCTCGATAGTCGAGAAGTCATAGCGCCGCTTGATCCAGCCTTCGGTTCCCTCGGGCCCGATCGGCGCGCCACCCAGACCGGCGCAGACCGTCAGGATCGCGTCCATCTCGGCCCGGGCGGGGCCTTCCATGCCTTCGCTGCCGACAAACATCACCGGGCAGGGGAAGGCCTTGTCCTGCATCGCGTGGCGCGCCTCGGCGGTGTCGTAGAAGCGCAGCAGGGCCGGGCGCAGATTGGCCGCCATGATCGCGCGCATCGCGTCCTTGCCGGCGGCGACCGACGGGAACTTGATCGTCTCGTGGAACCGGGCCTCGGGCAAAGGGAAGATCTTCAGCGCAACCTCGGTGATGATCCCCATCGTGCCTTCGGACCCGATCATCAGATGGCGCAGGTCCGGCCCAACGGCCATGCGTGGCAGGTCCACTGTTTCGAAGACGGTGCCATCGGCCAGAACTGCAGTGAAGGAATAGGCCAGGTCCTCGATCCCGCCATAGCGGCTCGACAGTTGCCCGGTGGCGCGGGTGGCAAACCAACCGCCCACGGTGGACCGATACAGCGATTGCGGCGAATGGTTGAGCGTGTAGCCCATTTCGCGCAGGTGATCTTCCAGATCGCCGCCCATGACACCGGCCTCGGTGCGGACGATCAGGTTCTGCTCGTCGACCTTGATGATCTTGTTCATCCGGCTGAGATCGATCGTGACACCGCCGTATTCAGTAAGCGGCTGACCGGTCACCGAAGATCCAAGGCCCCAGGGCGTGACCGGCACGCGCTTTTCGTTGGCCCAGGACAGGATGCGGGCGACTTCCTCCACGTTGGCGGGATAGACAACCGCATCCGGGCGACAGGGCATCTTGCCGTTCAGGCGCCATTTCGCGGCCACAGGCCACCAGTCATAGGCGTGGTCGGCAATACCGGCATCGGTTGCGTCAATTTGATCCGGCTTGCCCACAAGGGCTTTCAGCTCGGACATAAGGTCAAGGGCTGCGTTGTCCATGATATTCACCAAGGGCTCCTCCAAGTCGTGGTTTCGCTAACAATGGCGGCACAAGAGATATCTGGAAAATCGATATTTAACCTTGTATGTATAGAGAATATTTATATGTTGGTCACATGAGCCATGCCGAACTGAAAGCATTCGACGCCGTCGCGCGGCACCAGAGCTTCGTACGGGCTGCCGAAGAACTGGGGCGCACCCAGCCGACCCTGACCATGCAGGTTTCGCAGCTTGAAAAATCCTACAGCGCCGAGTTGATCATCAGAAGCCGAGGTAAAATCAAGGGTTTGACTCCTTTGGGCGCAAGGCTGCTTGAAATGACCCGCCCCTTGTTCACGCTGGAACGGGATGCCTACGACCTGTTGAAGGATTCAGGCGATCTGTCCACCGGAGAGGTCCGCCTCATCGCCACATCGCCGGTAATGAACATCCGGTTGTCGCAGACATTCAACGCGCGCTACCCCAACATCACATGCCATCTGAAATTCGGAAATTCCGAGGAGGTTCTGAAGTCCGTTCTGGAATGTGAGTCCGATCTGGGCATTCTGGGGGGGGCGGCGAACCACGAGGATTGTCTGGCTGTTCCGATCGCAAAACCGGAAATTGTCCTGGTCGGACACAAGGATTACCTGAAAGGCAAACCGCTGGAACTCTCGCGCCAGGAGTTCGCCAGGGAAACACTGTTGATCCGCGAGCCGGGATCAGAAACCCGCGAGTTGCTGTTGGAAAAGGCCCATCAGCATGGCTTCCTTCCCAAACGCATGGTCGAGATTGGCCGCAGAAGCGGAGCGATTGCCGCTGCGATGGCCGGTATGGGGCTGGCCGCCGTGTCAGTACATGAGTTGGAGCCCAATGATCAGTTGGAAATCGTGCGGCTGAAAGGCATTCGAGTGTTCGGCGTGAACCATGCGATCTGCCTGAAGAGCCGGTCCAAATCAAAGATGCTGCAAGAGCTTTTGAAGTGCTTTGACATTGATGATCAGTCTCACCGAAGTGGTCTAGCTTGAATATTGTGAACTGATGCGGTGGATGCCCCCACCCAGCGGCATCTCGTATCCATGATGGTTCCATGGGAACCAAGTGGAAGGCACACCAGTGACGACTACGATCAACATGCTGGCGATCGATTTGGCGAAGGGCAGCTTTCAGGTTTGCGCGGTCGGAGCGGATGGGGCGGTTTTATACAATCGGGTTTTGTCACGGACACGTCTGACGACGCTTCTGGCCGGGCACCCGGCTTGCGTGGTCGCGATGGACGCCTGCGCCACGTCACATCACTGGGGCCGCGTGGCGCAGGAGCACGGCCATGAGGTTCGGCTCGTCCCGGCAGCCTGCGTAAAACCGGTCGTGAAGCGTCAGAAGAACGACCGCGCGGATGCTGAAGCCATCGCGGAGGCAGCCATGCGCCCGACGATGCGGTTC
>NZ_JBFBVU010000047.1:0-12972 GCF_040689105.1 Meridianimarinicoccus marinus | reverse complement strand
TCGATATACAGAAGGCTGGTGCCGTCCTCGGCCTCATGGGCCAGATGGGCATCCCAGATCTTGTCGTAAAGCGTCTTGTCCTTCGTCATGCTCTTTCTCCTTGGTGTCCGCCGTCGAGTTCGCCACCGCGCGATGGTCACGCCTTTTGCCCGCAAGCATCGAGGAACGCGGTAACCGCCATGTCGACGCGTTGCGACATGGCTTCGGTCGCCAACCGTTCGTCGATCTCGGTCCCGCTGGAAACACCGCCGGCCGTCACCTCCCAGGGCAAGGCCTGCGCGCCGAGACAGGTGAGCGGGATCCGAAGAGCGGCAAGCCCGCGCCAACCACCAACGGGCGAACTCGACGCGGAAGCCAGCAGCACCGGTTTGCCGATGAGGACCGATGGCTTGATCCGGCTGACCCAGTCGATGGCGTTCTTCAGCGGCCCCGGGATCGAGAAGTTGTATTCGGGCGATGCCAGTATCACGCCATCCGCCTTCAGGATATCGGCTGACAGCGCTTGGATTTCCGAAGGAATGCCGGGGGAAGCTTCGCGCGCCGCCGTATAATGCGGCAGGTCTACGACCATGCCGTAATTCACGTCCTGAACGTCGTGTCCGCGGCCCGATACCCGATCGACAATGTGTTCGAACAGGTGTCGGTTCAGGGACCCGTCCCGCGTGGAGGCCGCGATACCAACAAATTTCATTCCTATTCTCCGTATTCTCAGTTGTAGGCGAGGTTGACGAGCAGAAGTGACAGCGCCGGGACCGAAGCCACCAGGGCCAGGCGGAGACAATCGGCCATCAGGAAGGGCACGATTGCCGCATAGACCCGTTTTGTCGGCAGGCCCGGGACCGAAGAGGCGACCACGAAAAGATTCATGCCGACCGGCGGGGTGATCAGCCCGATTTCGACCACCGACAGCAGCAGGATACCGAACCAGATCGGATCGAACCCGTATTCCACCACGATCGGGAAGACGAAGGGGATCGTGAGAAAGATCATCGACACCGAGTCCATGAAGCAGCCCAGAACGATGTAGAACAGAATGATGCCCACGATTATCTGCCATGGCGCGAATCCCGCCCCCGAAACCCAATCCACAAGGACGTGGGTGATCTGCGTGGCCTCGACAAAATAGTTGAACACCGCGGCGCCGATGAGAACCAGAAAGATCATGCCGGTCAGCCCGGCGGTCTCGCGCCCGGCCTGGACGATCACCTCCAACGACAGTCTGCGCCGAAACACCGCGATCAGGGCCACGCCCAGCACGCCGACCGACGCTGCCTCGGTTGGCGAGAAGAAGCCCGCGAACAATCCGCCAAGGACGACGGTGAACACCAGCAGAACCGGCCAGGCGCCGAGTGCAAGATGCAGCCGTTCCTGGGCCGAGGGTTTCTGGGTGACAGGGGCGGTGCCGGGCTTCAGCCGCACGGTAACCGCAATGGCCAGGATGTAGAGAATGGTCGCAAGAATCCCCGGAATGATCGCGGCGATGAACAAGCGTCCGATGGATTGCTCGGTCAGGATCGCATAGATGACCAGGATGATGCTTGGCGGGATCAGAACACCGAGGGTGCCGCCCGCCGCGACAGTGGCCGCCGAGAACGCATCGGAATAGCCCCGGTCGCGCATTTCAGGGATCGAGATGCGCCCCATCGTGGCGGCTGTCGCAAGGCTGGATCCGCAGATCGCACCGAAGCCGGCGCAGGCCGCAATGGTGCCCATCGACAATCCGCCCTGCCACTGTCCGAACGCGGCATAGCCCGCATCATACAGGTTCCGAGACATGCCCGTGTGCAGAGCCAGGCTGCCCATCAGAACGAAGAGCGGCACCACCGACAGACCGTAGGGAAAGACGCTGCTGAAGGGCAGACCCCCGGTCACGAACATCGTGGTGGACCAGCCGTTCACCACAAGCCCGCCAAGCAGGCCGACGGTCAACATTGCAAGGGCAATTGGCATGCGCAAGGCCAGCAAGACCACGAAGGCGACCAATCCGACAATTCCGATGGCAAGCATGCTCATTGCGGTTCTCCAAGATAGACAATGTCCGGATGCTCGACGGTCTGCGCCATGGCCCAGAGGGAGCCCAGCATTGCTGCGATCAGCCCGACCACCACCGGCAGCCAATACCAGATCATCGGAATGCGAATGTTCTGGGATACGTCGCCGTAGGAGGCAACAAGGACAGCCTGTTCGAATGCGGCATAGGCCAGAACGCTCAGCAGACCGGCCCCGGCCAGCCACCAGGCCGCACTCAGGAAGCGGTTGACGCGCTGCGACAGGCTATCGGTCAGAATGGTGACGGCAACATGGGCCTTGCGCGCGAAACCGTACGAGATGGCCAGGAACACGGCGTACATCATGGCCAGTTGCGTCAGATCGACGAGACCGGGGATCGAGCTTTCCGCGGTGTGGCGCAAGACAACGTCGATGCAGGTCAGAAGCGCCGCAGCAAAGATGAAGACCAGGCTGGCAAATGCCATTCCGTCGATCATGATGTTGATGAACCTACGCATATCACGCTTTCCTTTCCTGCTGTATCAACGGAAGGCGCAGGCGCGCCTTCCGGCAATCCCTCAGTCGTATTCGGCGGATGTCGCGATCAGGGCCTCGAGGATCTCGGCGGCATTCTTGACACCGGAGTCGCTGACTTCCTGGATGAGGGCTTCGGTCACACCGGCAAGCTCCGCCTTGGCGGCTTCCAGATGCTCGGGTGTCGCGACAACGATCACATCATCGGCGCTGGCGCTTTCCTCGGCGAATGCAGCAGCGCCCCATTCGTCCCACCAGGGGCCGAACCTGGCGACCAGTTCGTCGCCCGACAGCTTGTCGACGCAGGCGCGCACGTTTTCGGGCAGGCCGTCATAGGTGCGCTGGTTCATCGCAAAGAAGAAGCCGACCGTATAAAGCGGGATATCGTAGTGATATGACACCACCTCACCCAGCTTGTAGGCTCCGATACCGGTCCAGTCGATGGTCAGCCCGTCGAGCGTTCCCTTCTGGAGGTTCTCGTAGATCTGGCCGGGCGGCAGGCCGATCGGCTCGGCACCGTAGTGCTTGAGAACCTCGCTGATCGCCGGGTTCGGGGTGCGAATCCGCAAACCGGCCAAGTCGGACAGGTCGTTGACCGGCTTGGTCGTGTGAATCACGCCCGGATTATGCGCCATCATCCCCAGCATGTGCACGCCCGGATATTCCGGTTTCAAGAGCGTCCCTGACAAGTTCCAGAGCGCAAAGCTCGAGGCATTCGCGGACTTTGCGACGAATGGCAACTCGATCAAGGAAGTGCGGGGGAACCGGCCGCGCGGAATTCCGGTGTGGCCGAACGAAATATCGGTCACTCCGGCGCGCACCTGGTCGAATTGCTTGGTGATGTTGCCCAGAGCCGAACCGGCCGGGTGGATCTCGACGGTTACCTCACCGTTGCTGCAGGCTTCGAGATCGCGGGCCCATGGTTCCATGAAATCGGTGTGCAATCCGATCGCGGTGGGCACGAAGTGGCTCATCTTCAGCGTTGTCTCGGCCCCGGCTGTCCCTGCCCCCATTGCCAGCGCAGACGCCGCAGCGATCATCAAACCTCTGTATGCGTGTTTCATCCGTCTCCCTCCTTCAGATTTCCTGATCGGCCCAAGATCCGCCACCTTTCGATGGCCGGCCTCCTCCGTCTTGCGTCACGAGCCGCGTGACTTGCGGCCTGGGCGCCTTAGACAGATCGGTTGATTCTCTCCAATCCGCCCATCTTGTATACAATCTAATTCTCTATTGCAATATTCACGCGTCTATTTTATGGTTTTGGATACAACTAGACATCAAGAGTGGGAAGGAACCGAGATGCAGACAGGAACACTCAGGCAATTGCTGGATCGAAACAAAACACTGATCGTACCGGGCGCCTATGATGCCCTGTCGGCCAGGATCGCTGCGCAGGCCGGGTTCGAGGCCGTCTATATGACGGGGTTCGGCGTGGCCGGTTCGACGCTGGGCGTTCCGGATATCGGTCTTCTGACGGCAACCGAGATGGCCGACCGCGCCCGGGCCCTGACCGAAGCCGCAGCACCGGTTCCGCTGATTGCCGATGGCGACAACGGGCATGGCAGCGAACTGAACGTGGCCCGCATGGTTCGGCTTTACGAGGCAGCGGGCGTTGCCTGTATCCAGCTCGAGGACCAGGTTTTTCCGAAACGCTGCGGGCACATGGCCTCCAAGGAAGTGGTCAGCCTGGCGGAAGCCACCGCCAAGATCGAAGCGGCGGTCAAGGCGCGCCGATCCGATGACTTCCTGATCATGGCCCGCACCGATGCGCGCGCGGTCATCAGCATGGACGAGGCGCTGCGTCGAGGTGAAGCCTTCCTCAAGTCCGGGGCCGACATCCTTTTTGTCGAGGCGCCGCAGTCGCTTGAGGAACTTCGGCTTGTCGCCGAAACCTTCAAGGGGGCTCGCCTGGTCGCCAACATGGTTGAAGATGGCAAAACGCCCTATCTCGCCCGCGACGAACTGGAACGCATGGGTTTTGCCGTGGCTCTCTACCCTGTATCGTCGCTCTTGGTGACGGCACAGTGCCTTCGCTCAACCTATTCCAGCATGCTGTCGGACGGAAAGCTGCCCGAGGACGCCGCGAGGCTCAGATTTGGCGAGTACAACTCGATGATCGGGTTGCACCAATTGGTCCCATCCGCGGTCGCGGAATGAGACCCGAGTTCCGAATGCATCGGATGGCTTGGAGTGTTGGTTGTTTCTGAGAACCGACGCGGCTGAGGTCAGGACTGTCCCTGTGAAATGACCCATGAAGAGTGACCTGAGCCCCGACTTCCCTCCAGTTTTCGGGAGGATCCGTCGGTTGGTTTCTGGCCTCAAGCGGCCTGGGTTTCCAGTCTCGATTTCTTTGCAAATTCCTGCGGCGTGAGATTGCCGAGGGATGAGTGGGGTCTTTGTCGGTTGTAGTCGTCCTTCCATGCGGTGATGTTCTCGCGGGCCTCGGCCAGTGACGAGAAAAGGGTTTCGTTCAAGAGTTCGGTCTTAGGTAGCACATGCACCAAGTTGCCTGGTGGACGGGCGTCTGGTTCTCAGCTGCAATAGAGCCATGAGCGATCCCCTTGTCATTCAGACCCTTACGGCCAAGCGCGCGGAGATCCTTGGGCAGATCAAGGCGTATGAGGCGCAGATTGCGCATGCCAAGCACGATCTGGCGCATTTGAACGCGACGATGGAGCTGTTTGCGGGGCCGTGCCCGCCGAACGCTGCACCGTCCACCTCGACCTCACCCGACAGGCGGGCGTCGCGCGTCTCCGCCGCCAAGGCTTCCCGCAGCTTGTGCATCAGGACGAACGCGGTCTTGTACTGGACATCGAGGTCACGCGACATCTGCACGGCCGACAAGCCCTTGGACGCGTTCACGAACAAGCAGATCGCCCCGAGCAGATCGACGAAGGAGAGCTTGCGCGAGGCGAAGATCGTCCCCGAGGTCACGCTAAACTGCTTATGGCACGCTGCGCACTTAAACCGGCGCCGGGTCGAAAGGTCATAGACGTCGACGCACCCACAGGCCGGGCAGACCGGCGACCCGTTGGTCTCCGGCCAACGCAAACGGCAAAACCGTTGATACGCAGCCTCTTCGCCTTCCGAGAAGATCGACTTCAGCGACAGCGTATTCGCAGCTGCCGACAGGAGAAAATGCTGCGCCATGGCGACCTCATAGTGAATAGATGTTCACTCCATGTTCTCACCCCGACGGCCAATCAAGCCTTTGGTGCATTTGCTACCTAGGACCGCAGACATTCCGCCCGGAACCTGCCATTGAACGCTTCGATGAAGGCGTTGTCCGTCGCTTTTCCAGGTCGGGAGAAGTCCAGCGTGACGCCACGCTGATATGCCCAGAGGTCCATGTCGCGCGAGATGAACTCGCTGCCCCGGTCGACCCGGATCGTCGCCGGATAGCCTGCATGGCGGCAGATCCGGTCGAGCGTTGTTACCATATCCTCGCCGCGGTAGCTGAACCTGGGATCGAGCACCAGCCCGTAGCGTGAGAAGGTATCGACCACGGTCAGAACCCTGATCTTCCGGCCCGTCGCGAGCTGATCGTGCACGAAGTCCATCGCCCAGACATCGTTCGGCCCGACGGCTTCCGCACGGTCCTCCCTGAGCTTCGCCTTCACCCGACGCTTCGGCGTCTTGGTCCTGAGTTGCATGCCCAACTCCTTGTAAATGCGATACGTCTTCTTCGCGTTGATCTCCCAACCCTCCCGGCGCAGAAGCACATGGACGCGACGATAGCCAAACCGCACGCGCGTCTCCGCATTCGTCGGGCAAACAGTCCCCCGGACTGTTTGCTGACCCTCCTCATTCCTTGATCCGCTGTTCCAACGCGGCCTGGTCGCGTCGACGAAACTTGTACCGATATGTCCGCGGATCGAACCGGATAAGCCCACAGGCCCTCCGGATCGATACCCGCCAATCAGCTCTGATCTCATCGACCAGCGTCCTCTTCCGGGCAGGCCTCAGAGCTTTCGCTTGATAACGTCCTGCAGCATCTCCTTGTCCAGAGACAGGTCTGCCACGATCTTCTTCAGTCGCGCATTCTCCTGCTCCAGTTCCCTGAGCCGCTTCATCTCCGACGGCATTAGCCCGGCGTACTTGTGTGGCGGGAAAACCGTCCACTGGACGCTTTTCTTTATCCGCCTTCACTCCAATTGACGAACGTCGCCGAGCTGATCCCGGCTTTCCTGCAGACCTCCGCAACCGTCGCGCCCTCCTCCGCCTGCTTGATGATGAACGCCTTCCGGTTCATCGGGCTTTCGCGGCCCCACCGGGGCCACGGTCCCGCCTCACTCCGTGAACTTCGATGCTTTCATGCGTTTCCGCTTCGTCGGGCAAACAGCGCCTCACGCTGTTTGCTGATCCGCCTCAGTCTCCCAGCCGGGGATTCTATGCGGAAAACTCTAACCACAATCGAGGACGTTTCCGGGGATCACAGCAGTAGAACAGCGGATAGTCAGGCATGATCAATCATAAGATCACATAACGCACCAAACGGCTAAGGGTGTTATTGATGCCCGCCGCCTTCACCGTCCAAACGTAGTTTTTCTGGACAACGCAAATTTTTTCGGAGCGCATTGCAACCAAATCCTAGCGGTTTTCAGGGGTGCCGGGGGGTGAACGCCTAGCCGTCGGACTGATCCCGGCGAGGGAGCGCACTGGGGTGTGTTTTGTACCGCTTGTAGTTCGGGCGCAGTTTCCCGTGTAGATACCACCGGCCAGCAGCGGGGCAGGACGGGTTACGCTGCACCCCGCCATGCTTTGCACACCGATCAGACCCACGGACCACAACGGCTCGACACCGTGTGCCGTTGCGCTTCTGTGCCGTGCACTGTGGAGCCTTCTTGTACCCCACAAGCATTTGCTCGGATGTTCCGCGCGGCGGCATCGGACCACACCGGGCACGTTGCTTGCCTTTGTTGCTCTGACGGACATGCTGTTGCGCCGATTTCGCCGCCTGTTGCATGAAGTCCAATCGCCCGACTGGTTGGTCAAAGTGATCTTCTGGCTCAGGTCGCCCACTTTTGCCCAGCACACGGGGGCGCTTCATCTCGTCATGCATCGCACATCCCATCGCAGTATCGAACGCCGCCACAGAATACCGCGGCTTGGCAAGCGAGACAACTTTAGGGGCTATGTAGGGACTAGTTGATCCATGACCACGCAAGCCACTGTTTTATCAGCATTTATGGCGGAGGGAACGGGACCGGGGTCGAGCGTTCTCCACCCTGCAAGTCATTGACTTATATTTATGTGGAATAAGTTTGAAGTTGTTGTCTGCTCCAGAAGCGACTGCCATCCAAATGGAATGGTAGATGTCGGACTGCTACTCTGACGCATGGATCGCGCGGTCCTTCCTCGGAGGCAAGCCGAACTTGCGGGCGTATTCCCGTGAGAACTGGGCCGAGCTTTCGTATCCTACCGTGAACGCGATCCCGGAGACCTTTTCGTTCGTGCTGCGCAAAGCTTCGCGGGCGCGCAGAAGACGCAGGTCCTTCTGGTATTGCAGCGGCGACGTGCCCGTGACAGCCTTGAAGTGCTCGAAAAAGGCAGAACTGCTCATACCGGCTCGGTCCGCAAGGTCGCCAACCGTGAGCGGGCGGGCGAGGTCCGACTGGATCTCGCGCGTAGCCTGGAAAATGCGGCTGGCCGTGGTCTCGTGCCAGAGCAGCTTGCGAAGCGGTTCCGCATGGGCGCCCAACAGGAGACGGGCGTGGATTTCGCGCGCCGTGATCGGGGCCAGCAGACACCGCGCGTCTTCGCGATCGCATTGTCTGAGATAGCGCAGAAGTGCCGCCTCCGTCTCCAGGTCGGCCTGGCAAAGCGAAATCGAAAACGGGTCATGCTGGCTGGCGGCACGGGCGGGTGCCAAGTCGACGGCCATCCCGCGCAGGAGGTCGAGGTCGATCGGGAAGACGAGGGCGACGTAAGGACGGTTCGGCGCGGCCTCGGTAATGCGCGAGACGACCGGCAGGGCATGGCTGACAACGAGCGATTGTCCGTCGGCGACGCGCAGGGTCCTCCGGCTCGTGCCGACCTCCTTGGCGCCCTGCAAAACAAGGCAGAGTAGCGGGCGGTAGACGGTTGCGTCTTGCCCGGTCGGATCTGTGAACCGAACGAAATGCAGGCCGCTTGGGGCGTGCGCAAGCGCGCCTTGCGCGGGTCCTTCTCGGTCGAGCAACGCCGATACGTGATCCAGAAGGGCTCCGTGGGTCATGCTTTCCTCCTTGCGCCCCGTCTAGCAAAGAGATTTCACAGTTTTATCAGAAAATAGCAAACCATGGAGGATCAGGCAAGAATCCCGGTCAATCGAGAAAGAATGGACGCCTCCGTCGTACTAAAATCGATTTGACCAGAACGCGAGGAGGACAACCATGGCAAAGGTCTTGATAACCGGGATTGCGGGTGGCTTCGGCAAGCCTACGGCGCTGGCGCTGCTGGACCGCGGGCACGAGGTCGCGGGCAGCGTCCGCCACCGCGAGGGGCGGAACGCCGACACAGTGGCGAAGCTGGAGGCCGCCGGTGCGCACATCGTCGAAATGGACGTGACTGACACCGCGAGCACCGAAGACGGCGTGGCGCAAGCCATCGCAGCGCTCGGCGGCCTGGACGTGCTGTTCAACAATGCCGGGATCGGATCCTACGGCATCCAGGAACTGATGTCGCCCGAGGACATGGGCCGCGTCTTTGAAGTGAACGTTACAGGTGTACAGAGGGTGATGCGCGCGGCCCTGCCCCGTATGCGCGCGCAGGGGCGCGGCACGGTCCTCTACGCCTCCAGCCTGATCGGCCGGATCGCCACGCCCTTCTACGGCACCTATTCGGCGTCGAAATGGGCGCTCGAGGCCATCGTGGAGTGTTACCGGACAGAGCTGTCGGGTTTCGGTATCGAGTCCTGCATCGTCGAGCCCGGCGCGATGCCGACGGCCTTCTTCGACGGGATGGTCGTGCCGAGCGATCCTGACCGCGAGGCCGGCTACGGAGAGTTCGCGCAAGTGCCCGCGATGTCGGCAGCTGGCCTTGCCCAGATGCTCGACGCCACGACAGATCAGCGTCCCGAGCGCATCGCCGAGGCGGTGGTGGCCCTGCTGGACTTGCCGTTCGGGAAGAAACCCTTCCGCACGGTCGTCGACCACACCGGCGTCGGTCCCGAGATCGAGCGATACAACGACGTGCTGCACGACGTCACGCGCACCGTTCTCACGAGTTTCGGCATCGAGCGGATGCTCAACCTGAACGCCTGAGGAGAGAGACATGAAGACCATCCTGATCACCGGGGCCTCTTCCGGCATCGGAAAGGCCACGGCCCAACGCTTTCAATCCGAGGGCTGGAACGTCGTCGCGACCATGCGCGACCCGTCCGCCGGCGTGGATCTCGGAGCGCTGGACAACGTCCTCGTCACCCGGCTGGACGTAACCGATGCGGGCTCCATCGCTGCGGCGTTGGCTGACGGGCTGTCCCGGTTCGGCCGGATCGACGCGCTCCTCAACAACGCCGGTTACGGCGCCTATGGCCCGCTGGAGGCCTTCTCGACAGAGCGCATCCGCCGGCAGTTCGACACCAACGTGATCGGGCTTCTGGAGGTGACAAAGGCTGTGCTTCCCCATATGCGCTCGAACCGCTCCGGCACGATCGTTAACATCTCGTCCATCGGCGGGCAGATAACCTTTCCGCTCGGCACGCTCTACCACGGCACCAAATTTGCCGTCGAAGGCCTGTCCGAGGCGCTGCACTACGAACTGGAGCCGCTCGGCATCCGGGTGCGCATCGTCGAGCCCGGCATGGTCAAGACAGACTTTGGCGGCCGGTCCTTCGACTTTGCGATGGACGAAACGCTGTCGGACTACGCCCCGACCGCCGAGGCCATGGGTCGGTTGTTCGGCAAGCTGGCCGCGAACCCGTCGGCCCCCGAGGTCATCGCCGAGGTCATCTGGCAGGCCGTAAACGAAACCGGGGACCGCCTCCGCTTCCGCGCGGGCGAAGATGCCCATGCTCTGCTCGAAGATCGCAAGACCAGGGACGATGCTAAATTCATCGGAGCGATCAAGGACCTGATGGGGCGCTGACGTCAGCCTGCTGGGCAATCACAAATCAGAGTTGGCGGGCCGGGAGGGGCTGAGCCCGGTTTGAACGGCCCACTGTCAACCTCGAGCGGGTCATGACCGAGTTCGATCCCAGTCGCGAAAGGCGGCGGAGGGGATGGGCCTGACGTCGAGCCTCCTCCGGCCATTAAGGCGTTGGGATTGATTGGTTAAAACCAGACGCCGCAAGCCTATGCCACCGAAACACAATCAGAAAAGCGCGATGTCCGCCCCGCCCTGTTAGGCCAGAAGCGCGTTCTTTTGAGCCGAAGCACGCTCTATTTTTACTTGTACCTCCATCGAAAGCAGATCGAGGTTCGTTCCAAGGAACGTGCCTGCTACCGGCGTGACCTGCGCGATGTTCCGGGCCACAGCGAGCGGTATCAAGTTTCCGGACCCGACGCTCAGGTTCGTTGGATCGAAGGCAATCCAACCCGCACCGGAGATGAATATTTCGACCCAGGCATGTGTGGTTCCTGCACCCGCCGACCCGACGAGGCCTATTTCGGGATCGGACAGATAGCCGGAGGCGATGCGTGCGCCCAAGCCAAGACGGCGGGCGGCCTCTGCAAGCAGGACTGCGAAATCGCGGCACGAGCCCCATCCCCGATCGAGTGTCTCAATCGGCGACTGGGTGCCTTCGTCATCGCGGCTCTGGTAGGAAATCTGGGTGAACACGCCATTGCTGATGTCCTTCAGCAAAGAAAGCGTGTCGGTCGGGCGCGCCATGACAAAGCCCTCGATCCATCTTGCAAAGCGGCCATCGACGTCGCCGTATTGCGGTACCGTCAAAGCACCCAGGTCCGTCCATTCTTCGGCGGCGTAGACAAAAGGGTACTGGGCGGCCGAGGCAGCGATGGCAAAGACTGGCCAGGCTGGTGCGGTCAGTTCCACGCTGGCGCGGCTTTCAATCACCAGATGATCTGTCGGAGCGTCAAAGACGACGGTGGCGATCCCGTTGCCGGCAACATCATGCGCCCAGGTTATGGGCGCCGTCGGGGCAATGCTCATCTCGTGGGAGAGAAGACGCAAGTCCCGCGATTCGCGGGGACGCAGCATCAACTTGTGCGGCCCGAGAGAGACCGACTGACGGTAGCGGTAGGTGGTGGTGTGAACGATGTCGAGGCAGGCCAAATGGGCGTCCAGTGTGGTTCGAGGAAGACGGCACGCGCATGGATGTGGGTCAGCGGCGGCGTGATGAACCGGGGCTGACGGGCACGGCGTTTCGCCACGCGTTCAACCCCTTGCAGCGCCGACAGATCCGCTCTCCGAAACCTTCGCTCCAGAACAGGGTTTCGCACCGCAGGCACTGGCGTTCTTGCGGAACGTCACGCCGGGCCCTTGCGGTCACACTGTATGGTATTTCGCTTTCGGCCATGGCCTTGTCCGACATCAGATCTGTCCCGCCAAGTGGCGGCTGCGCGATCGCGACGGTGTTTCCGATCTTGAAGGCATTCCTTCGTTTTCGGCGGCCCGGATTGACGCATCGTCCCGCGCCCTTTGGGCGGTCGTCGCCGACGCCGGCACAATCAGATCGGGATCTGGCGTCCCACGCTCGGAATAGAGATGTCGCAAATGCGCCTCGGAAACTCCGTCAGCCTTCATCACGAGACGCACCATCGGATCTGTCAGCATTTCCTCGAGAAAGAAGTCGGACAACGCCTTGCCCGTCAGCTTGTCCTTGGCGCGTGCGTGGTCCAGGTCGGCAAGCGAAACGGTCAGAGTCCGCGCAAGTCCGGGATGCGAGATCCGGGGAAGAAGCTTGACGAGGACGGAGGCTTTCCAGGCTGCGGGATCCTGTTGATCCGGGGGTGACACCAACTCCGTTTCGATCTCGTACTCCCCTGCCGGGAGCGTCTCGGCAAAGCCTGGAACCGTGAACGGTCGGGCGAAAACCGCGACGGTCTTGCTCGTCAGATCTTCCATCGGCGTGATCCTCTCCCCTGTTGCTGCGGGTGGTCCGCGCCCCCTTCGAGGACAGGGCGCGCAGCCGGTGCAAAGCTCAAGGTTTCTTTGATTTGTCTTGTGGTTCCTCGCCGGCGGTCTTGGGCTTGAGTTCTTTGGCTGGGGTCTTCGCGGGCTCCGCAGGCTTCGGCTCCATTGCCGCCGCTGCCCTGGCAGTCAGGTCCTTGAAGGACATGTCATCAATCCTTTGATTGGGCGGCGCCAATTCCTCGTCCATGCCGGACCGGGATGCTTGGCGTCGGTAGTACCTATATGGGGACTGGCGACCCAATTTACGACGGCACACCGCAAAGGAAACCAAGGTCCCTCAGGGCAATTCATCGGTCCAGGCCTCGGTGGTCGCCGCAGGATAGGCCCGGACATAACAGGCGTCGCTGTGCGGCAGATCGAAGGCGAAGAAAT
>NZ_JBFBVU010000046.1:0-13370 GCF_040689105.1 Meridianimarinicoccus marinus | reverse complement strand
GAGCCTGAAGATTCTTGAGAACGCACTGGCAGACCAGACCAGCAATCTCCCCGGCCCGGTCCGAGTGATGGGAGCAACTCCGAAGACATCGTACTTCAGTACGCGGAACAACACATCGCTGAGCCTACCTGTTCAAGCCGGTAGTCGTTCAGTCCTGAGCGCCTTAGATCCTAGGAAACGATCACATGGATGGCGGCCAATACGTCGCCGCAACTGCCCGTGTATTCCCGCCGCTGACACGCTTCACCCGGATGCAAAGACGCTTTTCGCGCGCCAGGTACCATTTCCGTGCGGTGAATCGACCTGGGGGTTCGGATGGACCACCGGCGGAAAGACGAAACGGCAAAAGTCATGACACTTGGGGGTGAACTTTCGGGCAATGGGGCGCCGGGGCCGAATTCCCTTGAATCATTGACATTACGACCTGTTCCGGGCCTTCGGGGAGGAGCAGATGCACCCATGTTGCAGATCTGAACGCGGGTTTTCACGGTCTCAGAGGACGGTCAGAGACACCGGAATCCTGCCTTTTCCCCATTTCCGGCCCCTCGGAGCGTTGCTGCCCGGGAAGATCAAGCCGTCGGGTTCTCGGATTGAATGGGTCCTGCGCGCATCCAGGACCCGGCCTGCTCCGCCTCCTGCGCCGGACCTGCCCGGACCCATGCATAGGCCTTCAGCGCCAATCGATTGCGTCCTCCGGCCGGCACTCGAAAGGATCCAGACGGGCCGGTCTCCAGCCCGGGTGCGCGCGCCTCCCCGACAGGTCGGCCTGCACGGGCCGGGGTTTGCAACCGGGGGCGCCCTTCGGAAGTTTCGGAGAGACATGTGCCCCCGCCCCAGGCGCGCATGGTTGCAGACTGCAACGCCATGGGAATTTTTTTACTAGCCGATTGGGATCATTGGGCGGCGCTATGGTTGGAAAGCCGGGCAAACGCGCATTACCCCCGCACCCTTCGCCCCTGCCCTGTCACCCCCGATAAGCCGCGCTTATCGAATTTTACTAATCAACATACTTCTTGGTTATTCCTAACCGCTGGCGAGAGCGCCCTTCGGATGCTTTGGCATTGTATCAGGGCCGTGGCATAGATTGTGTTGTTTTCACTGGTAATCGTTGACTGAAGGAATGAACCTCCCCGGGTTGACCCGCGCCAGTTTTGCCGGAGGCTCCAACTCTTGAGTAGGGTGGAGCATCATGAGTATCGGTCTTCATTCCCGTTTTCCAAGCGCCGCAAGGGCAGACATGTGGCGAGGAAGATCACTGCGCGAATGTAAAAAATCGACGATGATGACCTGCTCAGGTCGTTCCAGAAAAACAACAAAATGCTCTCCGGCGCGGAGGAACCTCAAGTCCCCTGCATCATCGACAAGACTGGCGCAACTGCGGCTATGGACTCGTCCGTCGACGATGGCTTTGCAACGCTCAAGCAATTCTGCTTCGTAGCGTTCTGCCTGACGGGCACCAAATGTCGCCATCGTCCAACGAGCGATCTCTACGAGGCTGTTTTCCGCGCGCCGCGTCAGGCGAAATGATCGCCTCATAGAGTGCTGCGGGCTTTCGCGAATGCACGGTGGATGGCGTCTTCGCCGGTTCCGTCTGCCAGATCACCGGTTTTGGCCTGGTGAAGTCCCTCCAGAAGCCCTTCGCGAATTCGCACAAGTTCCGCTTCTTCGGTTTCCAGCAATCGCAGCCCGGCGCGCATAGCTTCGCTGGCGTTCTGGTACCGGCCAGAAGCAACAAGTTGTTGTATCAACCTGTCCTGGGTCTCTGTCAGTACAACGTTTCGCGTTACCATAGCACATTCCTTTGTTGGCAATATATGCCACTCCAGTGAGCAAACAAGCCCGTATCTGTGCTTCGTTGCTATGCAGCCTGAGCGCTCATTCTACCATAGATACTACGCTCAAGGTGCAGGTCCCCTGCCCCAGCCTTCCTCACCATTCCACGCAGGTAACCGCCAGGTGAACCGATCTCACCAGCACAGTGTTTCTCGAAAACCAGGACAAACGCGATCGTGGCCGATTGTGCGCCAAGCTGTTCTTGCGCTTGACGCCATGTATCATTTGTGACGCCGATCATTGGTCTAAACTGTCCGGCAAGTCGGTAGAGGTCATGCCAGTTTCTAAGGTGTCCCCCCAAGGAATGTGCCCAAGATGCAAAGTTCGGGCATGCAAGCAAAGCTGTGGACACTTTCAGGGAGGGGTTGCGCAGGTCCGTGCTTGGCGGTTGCAATCCTGTCTTCCCCCTGTCCCACTGCGGTAAGGCTTCCTGACAAGGCGCCGACACTTCACCCTCGTTTTCTTCTAAGCAACTACTAATTACTAGATTGAGTTGTTTTGTAGTTGGTATGTGGGGTTCAGAATTGGTCTTCTTGGGGTCCATTTCATGGACACTCGTGGATCTGAGTGTGCTCGCATCCAGAGTTGTTTCCGTTTCATCATCAGGGTCCCTGCCATCCAAGTATGCGGCATCAACTCGATCCTTGAGAGCCGTCAACTCGGCCAACAGTTTCAACAACAACTCAGATGACGTCTTGCGACGCGGCAACCGCTGCAGAAGCTCTTCAAGCAAATCTTTGAAGTGGGCCCAAGGGCCGTTCAGCCCCTCACTGAGCGCGCCCTCAATGCTTGCGCGGACCATCCGACGGGTCACGGTCACTTGGCGTTTCAGACGCAGACAAAGGCTACGTTCCGCCTGTACGTCCTTCCATAGGGCCTCGAATTCATGGGCGCGCGCGGACAGCGGTGACAAATCGAAGCCATAGGCCTCGACAATCACGCCGTCAGAATCACGGCGCCCCCAGCGCTTGCCATTGGTACTATCCTTGAAAGCAATCACCCCAAACTCGGCCAGACGACGGGCGTGGCGCTTAAGCGCGGACAGTGAGAAACCTGTTTGCTCCACCAGGTAGGCATTGGATGGCCAAACAATCGGACGTCGCCCATCCTCCCAATCCTGAGGCTTCGTAAATGCTCCTAGCGTATCCAGCAGCAGGATATCGCTGGATTTGAGACCAATGTGAGCCCCTACCCGCTTTACTGCCGTAAATGCACGAGTCTTCGAGACAGCGGACTTTTCGCCCGCCTCAGCGTGGCGTTCCGCGTTTACCATATCAATCGATGCCTTCCGCCAACCGGAAGGACGACTGATATTGGATACATGGGTACGGGTCTGAGACATGGCTGCCTCAGGTGCTCCAAACGGAGCTGTGCCAGAATTTTCCATTGTTTCGCATACAGACAAGAAATACCCGTTCGCTCAGAAGCGTTTTTTCTTGTGCAGAGATTCGGTGATTGCTACGCTCTAGGTGTCTAATCTAAGAACTGCGCTTTGCGCTGTAGCCCTCGAAGCTCCGGTTTCGGGGGTTTTTCTTGTTTGCGTCCTCCTTTCTGCTCTGCCTCAGGTTTCATCCGACCGGTTTACAGCTGTAAACTCGGCGTAGGATTTCTTGATGATCTCGGACAGGTTCTTGTCCAGCCAGTCCGCAAATGCGGCGTTGTCGCCGGTGCGCTTGGCTGACAACGATACAGATCCCGGGCCGGACTTGATGGTCACCCCATTGACTGGCGAGACTTCCGACGGCCCGGTCGCTGGGCGTGGCCCTCGCTTGGTGGCCTCTTTCAAAAGCCGGTCAAGGCGGTCGTCCGAAGACACATCCGCCTCACTTTCACCAAGCAGGTTCTTGGCGCTGTCCTCTGACAGTTTCCCGGCTTGGAAAAGCTCGGCAAGTTCTGTCCATTTGGGCCGACCCGACCTTGGAGCCGCGCCAATCAGATCACCGACACCGCGCGGCACGTTCTGGACCACCTTCATCAAGTGAGACAGGCTCGAAGCAGATAGATTCAGGACCTGCCTTGTCGTCGCCATATCATGGCCGGCGTCCTGGATTGCCTCGGCAAAGCGCGCTTTCTCGTAGAACGACAGGTTTCTTCTCGCCGCATTTTCCAGTCCCTTGGCAAGCAATGCTGTGGCGTCGTCGACATCCTGGACGTTTGCCCGCACCTTGATGCCAAGCTCGCGACAAGCCTTCAGGCGCCGCCGGCCATAGATCGCCTCAAAGCGATCTCCCGACTTGGCTCTTCGGACGAGGATTGGAACCTGCTGTCCGCCATCACGAATACTGCTCTTGAGCGCCTCGAAGCTTTCGTCGTCATCGTCGGAGTTTACAGTTGTAAACTCGTTCATCCTGTCAATTGGGCCCCAGTCGTCGATCAGTTCCGCGTCAATCTCGCGAATTGCTGCAAGAGATCCTTGAAGCGCCCCAAGAACTGGCGCGTTGGTCTTTGCCGCCTTTTCGCCCGAAGAGGGGCTCGACCGCGCAATCGTGTTGGCAATGCCGGCCATGTCCTTGAGTGATTTTCGGGCCATCAGGAGCGTCCCCAAGCTTGATGGATCATGCGTTCGACTTCGTCGCCCACGGCATCCATGGATCGCTTGGCACGATCATAGGTTGCGCGCGTCATTTCCGATCGCACGACCTCGTAGATTGACTGTTTGAGCATTGTGGCGTCGCTGATCGCCGTGCTTTTCAGTGCGGTTGCAGACATGACTCGATCCTGAAACAGGGCTCTCATGAACGATGCCAGCTGTTGCGACGGGATATCCGTGGGCTCATCGCGGGTGATAAGAAACTTGAAGTGATCGTATTGAAGGGTCGCGCCAGCATCCTCGATGACCTCCATATAGGCTCCAGCCAACTCCAGGAATTGCGCGGTGGATGAAACGTCCAGCATCGAAGGGGTAAGAGGCACGATCAGCGATGTGGCGGCCGCCATGCCCGCAATCGTCAAGAAGCCAAGTTGGGGTGGGCTGTCCATGAGGACGAGGTCAAAATCGTCTTCCACTTGCTCCAAAGCGTTTCGGATGCGGGTGAAAAAGGATTGATCCGGATTGGAGTGAACTGCAGATTCCGTTTCGAACTCGGAGAGGATCAACCGCGACGGCGCAATCGACAGGCCCGGAAAATAGGTTGATCGCACGACATCTCGCATAGGGGAGGGGGCGTCATAACGGATTGCATCGTAGACAGTCAGCCCATCAAACTCAATCTCTGGGCTGATGCCACACATCGAGGTCAAAGACCCCTGGGGATCGAGATCGACCAGAAGAACCCTGTAGCCACGCAAAGCGAAATAATGCGCAAGATGAATTGTGGTCGTGCTCTTGCTGCTGCCGCCCTTGAAATTCATCAACTGCCAGATCTGCAATTTTTCGTCACCAGACCGCCGAGGCAGATAGCGCCCTTTTCTCCGCGAGGCTTTTTCAAGAATGCCGCGAGACTCCCAGATCTCTTGTGCCGAGTAGTAGCGACGACCTCCTCGAATGTCTCGAGGCTCAGGCACCGTTCCTTCCGCATGCACTTTGCGCATGAACTGCCCTGACACCCCAAGCAACTCGGCGACTTCGGGCGCCGAGAAGGTGCGCAGAGACTTGGTATTGTCTGGAGCAAATGCAGCGAGCAAGTGTTCCCGGATGGCGGCATTCAAACGTTCCGAAATCTCGGTAGCAAGGATGGAAGGCCGCCCTGTAGACAATGGTGTCACGGGAATCATGTGGTTGCCTCAATTGCGAACATGTGGACTTTTTCGCGCCACTTGGGGTAAATGAGTTCGAATCACCCCCCTAAGTCAAGCATTATCGACGATGTAGTGGGCGGATGGATGCAAGCCAACTAAATACGCCATCTAGAGAGTGCACCATTTACAGCTGTAAACGCCAGATTCATGGTTCACTCCCTCTCCCATGCAGTAAGAACAATGAAGTTTTCCCATCATGAGTCGACTTCTGCCTACCTACCCCAACACTCAACCGAACGATGTTTTCGACAGGGGCAGGAAATGGGCCGACGCCCCTACCGTCATCGCCAATAGGGGTCGCAGTTCAGGTATCGCTCGCACGCATCAACCGACCGACACGACGATGCCCGACGCTCAAACCAAGCTCCTTCAACTCTTCGGTCATCCTTGGACGGCCGTGACCGTGTTGCTTGCCGGGGATCTGCCAATGCCGGTATTCTTGCCGCCTCCCGGTCATGTGGAGTCCGGCAATTTCCGTTCACCTATGAAGTCCAGAAATCTATCCACGGGTCCAGAACGATGGTTCCGCTTCCAGACCGCAACCGTCATCAGTGGCTCGTGAGGGTCTGAAAGCGGCACCATGGTCACATCGGTGCGCAGGAATCTTCGCACTCCCTCGGTATGTACCGTGAGGCCCATGCCACATGCAATCAATCCAATAATGCCGCTGGTATCATATGCTTCCTGGGTTACTTTCGGAATGAAACCAGCCTGCCGGCACATGGGGAACAGATAAGCCTGAAAATGCTCCCATTCCTTTGCGGGGCCAAGCACGAAGTCCTCGTTCGCAAGCTCTTCCAAGCGAACGGACTCGCGCTTGGCCAATGGATGGGATGAATAGACGATACACACGAATTTTTCGGATTGAATCGGGAGCTGCTCGAGGCCACTTTCTTTTATCGGGCCCGTGACAAAGGCGATGTCCAACTCGTCGTTCCGCAGCCTTTCGAGCTGATAAATCGTCGGATCCATATGTGGTCTCAACACGATTCCGGGTTCGCGATCCTGAAATTCTTTCAGAAGGCCGGGCAGTCTTCCGGATATCGCCATGTCCGTATAACCGACACGAAGCGCACCTGCCCGACCTTCGCTGACAAGCCGGACATCGGTCACGGCATTTTCAAGGGAACGCCAAATATTTTTGCAATCCTTTAGAAATCTCTGGCCAGCGGGAGTGATCTCAACCTTTTTGTTGCTGCGTTCGAAAAGAACGACGCCGAGGTCGGTTTCAAGGTCGCGGATTGCACGGCTGATGGCGGGCTGTGCGATACCGAGCCGCTCGGCGGCGCGCCGGAAATGCTGTTCCTCAGCGACGGCGATGAAGTAGCGCAGATGGCGGAAACGAAAATTCATGATAACTGCTCGGCATCAAATGTGAAGCAATCGATATTGTACACGTAAACGTCGCTGCTGTCATAATCACGCGATCGAAACATGCGAAATGGGAGGATTCCATGCATTTTTTTCGTTCACGAACCTTTGCTGCATCGCTGATGGCGCTGAGTATTTCGGCATCCGCAAGCTGGGCGGCAGACATCACGATGAACTTCGGATTCGGTGCGCCAGCGGACTCGACCTACGGTCGATTCGCTGCGATCTTCAAGGATCGGGTCGAGGACTACACCGATGGTGAAGTCGAAGTCAGGCTGCGCTGTTGCAACCAAATCTCCAGCGAAGACGAGGCATTCAAGGCGATGCAGCTTGGCACCGTCGACGGATTCGTCATCACCTCGAACAATGTCTCGCCGCATTGGCCGTTGATGGATGTCACGGTGCTTCCGTACATTTTCCGCGACACCGATCACCTAGAGAAAGTGGTCGACGGGCCCGTGGGTGACTTCATGAAGCAGGATCTGCAGACCAAGACAAGCGTTCACCTACTGTCCTTCGGACCCGCGCTTTATCGCGACTTCTACAACTCGGTACGTCCGGTCAACTCGTTGGCCGATATGGACGGGCTGAAGGTGCGCGTGCCCAAGAACGAGGTCATGCTGGCCACCTTCGAAGCGCTGGGGGCAAACCCGGTGCCGCTGGCCTGGTCCGAGACCCCGACCGCGCTTCAGACCGGCACCGTGGATGGCGGTGATAACGGCGCGTCCTTTATCAAGGACCTCAAGTTCTTCGAGTTTGAACCGCACCTGGTGGTTCTTGAACACTTCGTGGCCATGATTCCGCTCTTCGCATCGGATCGCTTCATCAAAAAGCTGAACGATGAGCAGCGTGAAGAGGTGCTCCGCGCAGCTACCGATGCGGGCGCTGAATTCCGCAAGCTGGTCCAGTCCGAGACGGACGAAGTGCGCAAGTGGCTCGTTGAAGAGGGCGGCATGGCGATCACCTTTCCGGACAAGGCAGAATTCATTGCCGCGACCGAGAAGGTGCGTGCCGAATTCGCGGAAAGCCGCGGATCGGACTTCCAGGATCTGCTCGAGAAGATCAACGCAGCCGCGGAATAATTCCTAGCAACTGCGGCGGTCACGCCTGCTCCGGCGCGAGGCCGCCACTCAACCCCAAATAAGGGAGGACGCTATGAGTGTTCTCAAATGGCTGGAACGCCATATTGAAGAAATGATCTGCTGTATCTGTCTGGCGGTCATCGCAGTCAGCGTCTTCGCCCAGGTGGCCGCAAGATACGTCTTTGATGTCGCTCTGCACTGGACTGAGGAAGTCGCCGCTATCAGCATGGTCTGGGCGGTTTATATGGGCGCTTCGCTCTGTATCCGCGAACGGTTCCACATCCGCATCATGGTTGTAGTCTCGGCACTGCCCGCAGCAATGGCCCGGGCGATGATCATTCTGGCAGATTTGTGCTGGGCTCTGTTCAGCCTGTTCATGCTGAAGATCAGCTGGGACTACCTGGCGGTTCTTTGGACCTTCACCACAAAAAGCCCGAGCCTCGGGATCGACCAGTTTTACCCGCAATCCATCCTCTTCATCGGATATGCGGCTATGCTTTACCGATTGATCCAGATCTATGTTCTCTGGTTGGGCGGCGGAGCCAAAGGCTTGCCCGGCATGCTCGACGAGGACGGGGACCGAAGCCTCGAAGACGAGGAGGCCCACATATGAGCCCGCTTCTCATCCTAGCCATTGCTTTTGTCATTCTGACCATCATTGGCGTTCCGCTTTTTGCCTCGGTGGGCCTGACGACGCTGCTGGCGCTCTTTCTCATCGACATCCCCTACACGCTCATGGCGCAGACCGGTTATTCCAGCCTGACACCATTTCCACTCCTCACTATCCCGCTGTTCGTTCTGGCAGGCCGCCTGATGGAAGTAGGTGGCATGGCGAACCGCATGATCGGTATCGCCACAACTCTTGTCGGCGCCTATCGCGGCTCGATGGGGTTGGTGTCGGTCTTTGCCTGCATGCTATTTGCTGCGCTGTCCGGCTCTGGTCCGGCAACCACAGCGGCCATCGGATCGGTTACGGTCCCGGCGATGAAGAAAGAAGGCTACGACGTGCCCTTCGCCGCGTCGATCGTGGCCAGTGCCGGCGCCCTCGGCAGCCTGATCCCGCCTTCCAACCTCCTGATTATCTATGGGCTAGTCTCTGACACATCGATCCCGCGTCTGTTCCTTGCCGGGGTCGTGCCGGGCATCGTGGTCACGTTGCTGCTCATGGTCGTCACATACATCATCGCGCGGCGCCGTGGATATGGCGGTGACGGCGACCGGTTCACCTGGGCCCCGTTCCTGCGTGCGGCATGGGAAGGCAAGTGGTCCATCGGCGCGCCAGTGCTGATCCTCGGCGGCATCTACGGAGGCGTCTTCACGCCAACCGAAGCGGCAGGCGTCGCGGTGTTTTATTCGCTGTTCGTAGGATTGTTCATCTATCGCGAACTAACGATCAAAAAGGTCGTCTCAGCCCTTCGGTTCACGGCACTTCTGACCGGCATCCTTATCCTGATCACGCCGACGCTGGCCTTTGGACAGCTCACCGCATTCTACGATGTGCCGACGGCTGTGCAGGAAGGGATCACTTCGCTCACCCAGAATCCGATGCTTGTGCTTCTGCTGATCGGGATCTTCTACATCTTCATCGGCACATTCATGGAATCACTGGCGCAAATCGTTCTGTTCACTGCGGTGTTTCTGCCGCTAGTCAGTTCGTTGGGCGTAGATCCGGTCATGTTCGGCATTTTCACGGTGATCACCTGCGAAATCGGTTTCCTGACCCCGCCGCTGGGCGCAAACCTGACGGTCGCAGCGCGTATCTCGGGGATCTCGATCGAGCGGATTTCTGTGGCAGTTCTGCCTTTCATCCTTGCCTATGTCGTTGGGATGCTGGTGCTGATCATCTTCCCGGACCTGACAACCTTTCTTCCCAACTGGTTGTATGGCGTGGCCAAATAGGCCGCGTCATGCCCTGCACATGACGAGCAAAAAACGATGGAAGACATCACGATATACGACGCCAGGCGGATCATCACGATGGATCCGAACCGGCCCCATGCAACCCATGTAGCGGTTCAGTCGGGACGCATTCTCGCCGTGGGCGGACCGGATTGCGCCGAATCCTGGGGCAAGCCCGTCCGCCACGACCGAAGACTGGCCGACACGGTGCTCATGCCGGGTTTCGTCGAAGGCCACGCTCATCTTATGGCCGGCGGCCTGTGGGCCCATGCTTACGTCGGTTTTCATGACCGCACAGATCCAGACGGCCGACTCTGGCCGGGCCTGACCTCGATAGACGCTGTCGTGAACCGGCTGACGGAATATGCGGAACGGCTCGACCCGCATGAGCCACTGATCGCATGGGGGTTCGATCCGATCTTTTTCGCGGGCGAGCGGATGAACCGTCATCATCTCGACCGGATCAGCCGCGACCGTCCTATCATCGTGTTGTTTTCGAGCCTCCATCTGCTTTGTGCAAACTCGGCGACGCTGGATCTGGCCTGCTACGGGCGCGAAACCAGCGTCGAAGGGGTCATCAAGGACGCCGACAACCTGCCAACTGGCGAATTACAGGAAATGGCGGCGATGTTTCCGGTGCTGCGCCGTCTGAAGCTGGACTTCCGCGACTTGTCTCAGACCGAAGAAGCGATCCGGGCCTTTGGCCGGATGGCCTGCCGCGCCGGGGTCACGACAATAACCGACCTCTATTCAACCATGGAAGACTCGGATCTGGACCTCCTGTTGCGCTTGACCAGCGAGCCGGATTTCCCGCTCCGCATCGTCCCCGTTCTCGGCGCGGGCGGCGCACAAGCATCCGAAATCGCTGCCCGCGCCAAGGCTCTGGAAACAAGAAGCCAGGACAAGCTGAGGCTAGGAGCGGTGAAATTGATGACCGACGGGTCGATCCAAGGTTGGACCGCGCGGGTGAAATGGCCAGGGTATGTTGGCGGGCAGCCCAACGGATTGTGGAATGCCGCACCGGATCAAATCTTCGAACTCTGCGAGGTCATGCAGCGCGAAGGTGTTCAGATGCATATCCATGTGAACGGCGACGAAGCGTCGGAACTCGGGATCGACGCTCTTGCCGCCGCCCTGCGAAAACATCCCGGCCCCGAACTCCGCCATGTCCTACAGCATGGCCAGATGATGGGAGCCGATCAGTTCGCCCGCTGCCGCGAGTTAGGGATCGCGGTCAATCTCTTTGCCAATCATCTTTGGTATTTTGGTGACCAGCATGCGGCTCTCACCATTGGCGAGGACCGGGCCCGACGCATGAACGGCTGCCGCGCCTGCCTCGATGCCGGAGTCGCGCTCGCCATCCATTCGGATGCACCTGTCACCGCGTTGGGGCCACTCTTCACCGCCTGGTGCGCGGTCAACCGCCGAACAGCGAGCGGGCGCACGCTTGGGCCGGAACAGCGCATCTCGATCGCCGAGGCGCTCTACGCGATCACCCTAGGTGCCGCTCATACGCTCAGGCTTGACGGTGAAGTCGGGTCGATCGAAACCGGCAAGGCCGCCGACTTCGCGGTGCTGGGAGAGGATCCGGAAACGGTTGCCCCCGAGGCCCTTTGCAATGTGCCGATCCTTGGCACCGTATCCGGTGGCGTCGTGCATCTGCCATGACTGGACCACGTCTTCCTCTTACTGTCATCGGCGGATATCTGGGCGCCGGAAAAACGACACTGATCAACCGGTTGCTTGCGGACCCGCAAGGTTTGCGGCTCATGGTGCTGGTGAATGATTTCGGCTCAATCAACATCGACGCCGAGTTGCTGGAGAGCGCGGAAAAGGACACGCTGACACTGACCAATGGGTGTGCCTGCTGCACGCTCGGCGGCGATCTCTATATGGCGATTGCAACTGTTCTCGATCGCTCCCTCCGCCCGGACTGTCTGCTGATCGAAGCCAGCGGGGTGGCCGATCCGAAGAAGATCGCCAATGTCGCGATATCCGAACCCGAGATGCAGTACGGTGGAATCGTAACGGTGGTGGATGGACAGACCTTGGACGCGCTGTCGGATGATCCGAAAATCGGGCCGCAATTTCGCGACCAAATTGCCTGCGCGGATGTACTCTATGTCAGCAAGACCGAACGGTCACCGGTGGACGTGGCCACGAATGTGCGGAGGTTCAATGATCATGCGACCGTGATACAAAGCCCGGGCGCTAACATCTCCAACCTGCTGCTTTCGGATGTCGGCCCCCGGAGTCCGGAGAGCGACGGCGCAGGCCATCAGCATTACACGCACTGGCACCATGAGAGCGGCCGGGCTTTCTCCAGACAGGAAATCGAAGAAAAACTCAAAACGCGACCAGCCGCGCTGTTTCGAATCAAAGGATTCGTCCGCGACACAGTAGGGGGCGGCTGGCTTGTTCAGGTCGTTGGCCGCGACGTGGAATTGCGCCCGATTTCGGACATCAAGAGCACGCGGCTCGTGGCAATCGGTCCCTCCGCAGAGATTTCTGTGCAGGACTGTGAAGGGTGGTGGACCTACCGCACGGCGCCGGCTCTGGACGCGAAAGAACACCGGTCATACAAATTGGACCGTCCTCTCGGATAGGAGCGCACGGTCCAGATACAACATGGCAATATTCGTTCTTTTCGTTGTAGGCGTGCCACCAATTCAGACCCGACGGCGAACGCCCGTTCGGCCTGAAAAGTGGATGCCGTACGCTTGAATCGGTTCGCCTACGGCCAATCGTCACGGTAGTCGCGGCATGCCATGGTGCCGGATGCACCCGGACAAACCCTCGCCCAGACCGCCAGCGCGACGACGGCGACTATGGTTAGACTTTTGGTGCGGCTTGTCGGAGGCCCAAAGCTGGTCGCAGTCAACGAACCAGTTCCGCACTGGTGGCCGGCTAGGTCCTGCTGTCCGAACGAAAGGCCGCGGATCCGATTGGTTACGCACGCCCTCGTTCGGGGCAGGGAAGATCAGAACCCTTCCGAGGGATCGTTTTCCGACGTATAGCAGCCGATCAATGACTTGAGCTATGCCCGAAAGTTGGTGACGGCGTGATCAGGCGGAGGTTGGAAGTTGCTTGATGCCGTCTTCGAAGGCAATCCCCTGAATGATCTCTGGTAAGCGGTTCGCGCCATTGAGCTTCCGCCATTTCGACTGCGCCGACATCATGAGCCGGAATGCCATCGCGAGGCCGGTTTTCCGGCTCAGGCAACCCCTGGTCTTTCCGGTCCGATGCATGGCGGCAGATCCGGTCGAGCGTTGTTACCCCATCCTCGCCGCGGTAGCTGAACCTGGGATCGAGCACCGGCACGTAGCGTGAGAAGGTATCGACCACGGTCAGAACCCTGATCTTCCGGCCGGTCGCGAGCTGATCGTGCACGAAGTCCATCGCCCAGACATCGTTCGGCCCGACGGCTTCCGCACGGTCCTCCCTGAG
>NZ_JBFBVU010000045.1:0-15051 GCF_040689105.1 Meridianimarinicoccus marinus | reverse complement strand
GAATGTAAGGTCGCGCATAAAGTCGGACCTATCATCACCAGTCAGAGACCGTCAGGCGGCCCTCGCCGGAGGAATACCAATGATGGCGGACAATTCCATCCGCTGCATATCCCCCGACCGGGGAAGCCGCCAAAGCGCGGAACGCACGCAAGTGAACGCCGAACAGCGGCTCATGGGTTTGTCGCGGATATCCCTGTGAGCCGATCCAAGGTGCTCCATGATCCGGCGTGTTCCGCCACTGATCTGACTTCAACGGCTGAGCGTAAGTGATTCATTCCTTCCGCGCAAAATCGAGTGGTTTCGAAGGTGTCTCGCCGCTCCGGTCGCGATTATCCGTGGCCGCGAGAGCGCGCCCTACTCTACCGTCGCCGCGCTCTGTGCCTTTTCCACGCGAACGGCCGAGAATTTGAACTCCGGTATTTTGCCAACCGGATCCAACGCCGGGTTGGTCAGTATGTTAGCCGCGGCTTCGACATAGGCGAAGGGCAAAAAGACATTTCCTTCGGACACCGCGCGGTCAGAGCGGGCTAGGACTGTGACGCTGCCCCGGCGGGTGGTGAGCCTGATGTAGTCGCCCGGGGCCACGCCAAGTTCCCGTAGCGTGCGCGGATGTAGCGAACAATTGGCCTCGGGCTCCACTGCATCCAGCACCTTGGATCGGCGGGTCATCGAACCGGTATGCCAGTGCTCCAACTGTCGCCCGGTGATCAGAACAAATGGGTATTCTGTATCCGGCACTTCATCGGGCGGGATGACATTGGCAGGGGTGAATTTTGCCCGCCCGTTGGCGCGTGGGAAGCCGTCCACGAAAACGATTGGCTGGCCAGGATCGTCAAGGCTGAGCGAAGGATAAGTTACGGCGGTCCTTTCGAGCCGTTCCCATGTGATGTTGTCGAGCGACTGCATGTTGAGCTTCATCTCTGCAAAGACGTCTGAGGGATGTGTGTATGTCCAGTCCAGTCCCAACCGCCTGGCCAGTTCGACCTCGATCCACCAGTCCTCTTTCGCGTCCCCCGGTGGCGGTGTGACGGGACGGCCCATCTGAACCTGACGGTTGGTGTTGGTCACGGTGCCCGTTTTTTCGTACCAAGCCGAAGACGGCAGAATAACGTCCGCGTAGTTCGCCGTTTCGGTCAGGAAGATGTCCTGCACGACAAGATGTTCAAGGCGGGCGAGCGCATCGCGAGCATGATCCGCGTCGGGGTCTGACATGGCCGGGTTTTCGCCCAGTATGTACATGCTGCGAATGTCGCCGGCATGGATCGCATCCATGATCTCCACCACGGTCAGACCTTCTTGGCCGGAGAAATCGTCCGACTGCCAGACTGTGGTGAAAGCCGACCGCACGCCATCATCCTCAACTGTCTGATAGTCAGGCAAAAACATCGGGATAAGGCCCGCGTCGGAAGCCCCTTGCACGTTATTCTGCCCGCGCAGCGGATGCAGACCTGCGCCGGGCCTGCCCACCTGCCCGGTCATCAGCGCGAGGCTTATCAGGCAGCGCGAGTTGTCGGTGCCGTGGACATGCTGCGACACGCCCATGCCCCAGAAGATCATCGCCGCCTTCGCGCCCGCGAAGGTGCGCGCCACGTCGCGCAGCACGTCTGCTTCGATGCCGCAGATCGGCGCCATTTTTTCCGGGGAGAAGCCTTTGAGATGCTCTTTCATCGCCTCCCAATTCTCGGTCATCGCCTGGATGTACTGACGGTCGTAAAGCTCCTCCTCTACGATCACATGCATGATCGCGTTGAGCATCGACACATCTGCACCGGGCTTAAATTGCAGCATGTGGCTGGCGAAGCGTTTCAACCCATGCCCGCGCGGGTCCATGACAATGAGCTTGCCGCCGCGTTTGGTGAACTGCTTGAAATAGGTCGCCGCGACGGGGTGGTTTTCCAGCGGGTTGCAGCCGATCGCGATAGCCACATCGGCATTCTCGATCTCGTTGAACGTGGCCGATACGGCGCCCGAGCCGACATTTTCCAGCAATGCGGCGACAGAGGATGCGTGGCACAGCCGTGTACAGTGATCGACGTTGTTATGCCCAAAGCCCTGCCGGATGAGCTTCTGAAACAGATAGGCTTCTTCATTGGAGCATTTGGCCGAACCGAAACCGGCGATATACGTGGGCTTTTGGTCGCGCAGCCTGGCCATGCCGCCAGCCGCGAAATCAAGCGCCTCTTCCCAAGTTGCTTCGCGGAAATGAGTCTGCCAGTTGGCGGGGTCCACGTTCAGTCCCTTGGGAGGCGCGTCCGCCCGCCGGATCAGCGGTTTGGTCAGCCGGTGCGGATGGTGGATGTAGTCGAATCCGAATCGGCCTTTGACGCACAGCCGGTTTTCGTTCGCCGGGCCGTCGATGCCTTCGACATATTTGATCTTGTCATCCTTCACCTTGAAGCTGATCTGGCAACCGACCCCGCAATAGGGGCAGACGCTCTTGACCTCTCGGTCGTAATCCTTGCTATCCCCAGCCTGGTGTTCGTCCAGCACGGTCGCTGGCATGAGCGCGCCGGTGGGACAAGCCTGCACACATTCGCCACAGGCGACGCAGGAGGACGCGCCCATCTCGTCATCCTGGTCAAAGACCACTTTCGACCTTCCCCCTCGGCCGGCCATGCCAATCACATCGTTGACCTGCACTTCCCGGCAAGCGCGGACGCAAAGGTTGCAGTTGATGCAGGCGTCAAGATTGACCCGCATGGCAATATGGCTGTCATCAAAGAGCGGGAGGTTGTCCGGCGCTTTGGCGGGGAAACGGCTTTCGCTCAATCCGGTGAGCGCAGCCATCTCCCAGAAATGCGCGGACGCATCGTGTTTCACTTCCGGCTGGTCGGCAGCCAGAAGTTCGACAACAAGCGCGCGAGAGTTTTTTGCCCGCTCGGTTTCTGTCTGCACAACCATACCCTCGGCGACGGGCCGGATGCAGGAAGCGACCAATGTGCGCTCGCCCTCGATCTCAACCATACAGGCGCGGCAATTGCCGTCGGGCTTGTAACCTTTGGCAGGTTTGTGACAGAGGTGTGGGATTTCAATACCGCGACCATGAGCGGCTTCCCAGACGGTGTAATCCTCAGGGACAGTGATGTCCTCTCCGTTGAGGCGGAAGGTGACCATGGTGACCTGTGCTTCTTCCGACATCTCAAATCTCCTCCGAAAAATGGGTCATCACGGACCGGATCGGGTTGGGCGCGGCCTGTCCGAGACCACAAATGGAGGCATCCCCCATTACCTGACAAAGATCGGCTAACAGCGCTCGATCCCAAGAATCCGCCTGCATCAACTTTACCGCCTTTTCACAACCGGTTCGGCAAGGCGTACACTGGCCACAGCTTTCGTCCTCGAAGAATCTCAGCATATTGAGGGCCGCAGCCTTTGCGCTGTCCTTATCTGACAGGACGACCACCGCGGCGGAACCGATGAAGGTGCCAAGTGGCTGCAACGTGTCGAAGTCGAGAGGCACGTTGCAGATGGTGGCCGGCAGCAGGCCGGAAGACGGCCCGCCCGGCTGATAGGCTTTGAAGGTGTGCCCATCCAGCATTCCACCGCAGGCGTTGATGATATCCACAATGGTGGAGCCAGCAGGCAAAAGATGAACACCGGGGTTTTTCACCCGGCCTGAGACCGAATAGCTGCGTAGGCCCTGACGCCCGTTGTGCTCGATTGAATTTAACACTTCCGGCCCTTCGCGCACGACCCGCGCCACCCAGAGCAGCGTTTCGATATTGTGCACGAGCGTAGGCTGACCGAAGATGCCGGTCTTTGCCACGAACGGAGGCCGATGACGCGGCAGCCCGCGCTTGCCTTCGATGCTTTCGATCATCGCGCTTTCCTCGCCGCAGATATAAGCCCCGGCTCCGCGTCGCAGGTCGATATACTCCGGCGCGACGATTCCAGCGGCTTCGAGCGCCGCAATCTCGCGCTTCAAGATTTCACGCGCCGCTGGGTATTCGTCGCGCAGGTAGATGAACGCCTTCTCGGCCTCCACCGCCCATGCCGCAATCAGCATGCCCTCCAGAAACAGATGTGGCGTCCGTTCGAGGTAATAGCGGTCCTTGAACGTTCCCGGCTCTCCTTCGTCACCGTTCACGGCAAGATATCGCGGCCCGGCATTGGCCCGCACGAACTCCCACTTTTTGCCGGATGGAAAACCGGCGCCGCCTAGCCCGCGCAAACCGCTTGCCAGGACCTTCTCCTGCACCGCTTTCCAATCGCCTTCTTTCCGCAACCCTGTCAGCGTTTCGTAGCCGCCTGCTGCCTGGTAGCCCTCTAGCGCTTCATAGTCCGGCAAATGAACATGGGTGTCGCCCGTCACCAGGGCAACCGACACCTTTTCAGGAGTGGCGCGGTCAATGTGGTTGTGGCCCAATTCAAGCACCGGTGCCGTATCGCAGCGGCCCATGCATGGCGCGCGCAGCACGCGGACCTGCGCGGGGTCCAGGCCCTCTTCCAATGCCCTGTGCAACTTTTCCGCCCCCGCAAGCTCGCAGGATAGCGAATCGCAGACCCGAATGGTCAAGGGCGGTGGTGGCGTTTGGTCTTCGCCAACGACGTCGAAATGAGCATAGAAAGTCGCCACTTCATAGACTTCGGCCTGCGACAGCTTCATGTCATGTGCGAGCGCGGCGATGTGTTCGGCTGAAAGATGGCCGCAAGAATCTTGGATTATATGAAGAAATTCAATCAGAAGGTCACGGTTTCTGGGACGATCGCCCAGCAGTTCGCCCACTTGGCGCAAAGCGGTATCGGTGACCTGACGGCCCTTGGGTTGCTTGCGAGAATTTCCGGTCCCTTTTTTCTTCCAAATGCCGCTTGGCGTATCTAGTGGGGCCATACCGTCACCTTTGTCGCGATTGAGTTGGCGCCGGTTTTTACATCACAATATCTGATCGTCAATTCTGTATAGTTGATGATGCAATAAGAAAAACTTATGATTACTCAAGGCAAACAGAGCGAAGCGCATCAACAGTGGGCAAGCTTAGTTCCCGTGCGCGGGTGAAGAGGCAGACAGACATTTCAAGCTGCGGTTTCACGAGAGTGAGCGCGGCAATTTCCTCCATGGGAGGGAAAACCGCCGCGACTTGCTCTGGGACAATAGTTGCTGCCGCCCCATCAACAGCTAGCACAATTGAGGCAAGAAAACCGCTTGTTGCCGCGATGACATTCGGCGCCAATCCCTGATCGCCGAAAACTTTGTCGATGATCCGCCGGTTTTGCATGTCAGGTTCCAGCAAACAAAGGGGAAGCTCTGCCGCCTGTGCCCATGTGACAGTATCGCCTTCCATAGACATCAGTTTTTTGGGGGCCAGCAGCAAATAGCGTTCCTCGTAGACTGGGTCGATCTGAAGCAGATTGCCCGCCAGGCCTTCTCCATATGTGAAACCTGCTTCGAACGTTCCGTTATCCACTCCCTGCTGGATCGCAAAAGAGGTCGCTGTGTGCAGTGTCACGACAATCTCGGGATGTCGGGATTGCAATCTTTTGATCGCTCGTGCGGCATAGGTAACCGCGGTCGGGATCACTCCGACAGAAAGAGGGCCGGAAATCTCCCCTCTGGCGGATTTGATGTCCTGTTCCATGACCTTCAAGTCATGCATGATCTTGTGTGCATGGCGCAGCAGCGCCTCGCCTTCAGAGGTGAAGCCCTGAAAACGATTTCCGCGTTTGACCAAGGCAACGCCCAAGCCGTTTTCGATCTTGCGAAGTCTCATCGAGAACGCTGGTTGAGACACGCCACATTCTTCCGCGGCGCGCGCAAAATGCTTGCGCCGCGCGAGGGCGGTCAGAATTTCCATATCTCTCAGGCTCAGCACATTCTTCTCCGTCGTAGAAAACCGCACCTGAACAACAAAGCCTGGGCAAGATGGCACGACGTTATCTAGCTTAAGTGTCTTGGCAGAGCAAACCTCCGGCACGCCGCCATGACCCACCACCCGTCCCTAGACTGCGATGGACGATAAGAGATTTATAAGAAAAACAGCATCTTACCAAAATAGCATATCTAATATATTACCAATCGACCGTTGACATATTGACTTACGATCAAGAACTGTTGCAAACATCAGAGCGCAGGTTTCTCAATTCGTGGAGGAGACCGCCGCCTTGGGCTGAACGCGTCGAAAGACAAGACATCCGGGGCAAGAGCCTGCGAGACCAATCCAGAGAGGAGATCAAATGTTATTTATGGACAAAGGCATAGCGACTGTTGCACTCGCCACCTGCATGACAGGCGGCCTGATGAGCAGCGCTCTGTTTGCCGCCGAACACGAATGGAAAATGGCCACCACCGTCACCGGCGGCCCGCTCATGGAACTGGGCGCCGAGGCCTTTGCCGAACGCGTGTCGAAAATGACCGAGGGCCGCGTCGAGATCGAGGTCTTCCCCGCCGGTACGTTGGGCAAAGCGCTCGACGTCTCGACCACGGTCAAACGCGGCGTCGCCGACGTGGGCCACACGTGGATGGGCTACGACTGGGGTAAGGACAAAACCACTGTTCTATTTGGCGGCTTCGCCGGCTCGATGGACAGCGAACGAATGTTGCATTGGCTTTACGAAGACGGTGGCAAGGAGCTCTGGACAGAATTCCGCCAGGACCGTTTCGGCCTTGTGTCCTTCCCCCTCTTCATGCGCCCGGCCGAGGCATTTCTGCATTCCAAGAAACCGGTTTCGACACTCGAGGACCTTCAGGGCCTTAAGATGCGGACCGCCGGTGCGTGGTTGGAAATTTCCAGCGAACTCGGCGCCTCGCCCGTGACGATGGCTGGCGGCGAGGTCTACACCTCGCTCGAACGTGGCACCATTGACGCGACCGAGTGGGGCTCGCTCTATGAAAACGTCGCGCCCGGCTTCTACCAGATCGCCAAATATGTTGTGGTCCCCGGCGTACACCAGCCTGTGGCGCCGTACGAACTGGTCATCAACGACTCCGCTTGGAAGGCGCTGTCCGAACATGACAAGGACATGGTTCAGATGGCCGCCGAGCTGGTGACATTCGAAAGCTGGATGCGAATCGGCAACGAAGACGCCAATGCGCTCGAATTCTACCGCAACAATGGCAACGAGATCATCGTCCTCGAAGACGAGGTGAAGGATGCCGCCAAGCGTCTGGGTATGGAATGGGCCGATCAACAGGCCGAAGGCAATGAGTGGTTCAGCCGCGTTCTGAATTCGCAACGTGCGTTTGAGAACAAATGGTCCGAAGCCGACAGCTATCGCAAGATGGCCCTGCCGCCGCAGGACTAATCGTCAAGTAGCCGACCGACCGGATAGTTGCAGCCTTGGCGTCACCTGCGCCGAGGCTACAACGCAGACCATGGGAATTTATAATATGATTACATCCATCCGCGGATTAATCGGAGGGATCAGTGCAATTCTGGGCTATTTCTCAGCTCTGATTATTGTACCGCTGATTCTCGCGTCCGTTTACGAAGTCATCTCGCGCTACGTCTTCAGCCAGCCGACCATCTGGGCTTACGAGATCGGCTATATGGCGATGGGCGCCTCCTTCTTGCTGGGCTCCGCCTACACTCTGCGCGATGGCCAGCACGTGCGCATCGACATCCTGGCCTGCCGGTTCTCACCGCGCACCAACGCCGCACTGAATCTCGCAGGTTACCTATTCCTGTTCCTGCCGATCGGGATCTGGCTGACCTTTGCGCTCTATCACCACACGGTGGAGGCATACGAATGGGGCGAACGCTCCGGCGAAAGCGCCTGGAACCCCTATGTCTGGCCCTACCACCTGGTGTTCTTCACCGCCTTTGCCTCGATGGTGCTGCAAGTCATCGCCGAAGCGCTCGGCCACTTTCAAGTACTTTGCATGTCCAGGACCGGGGAGGTCTGAGCGATGGAATATCTCGCACTCTGGATGTTTCCTGTCCTACTGGTGATCCTGCTTACCGGTTTTCCAATTGCCTTTTCGCTGATGGGTGTGGCCACGATCTTTGGCTACATCACCTTTGGCGATGCCGTCGTTTATCAGTTCATTGACAAGATCGACGAGGTTGCGGGCAACTTTGTGCTCGCTGCAGTGCCGCTCTTCGTTTTCATGGGCACCATGCTGGAGAAATCGGGCATTGCCGAGCGCCTGTTCGACGCTGTTCATATCTGGACGCGCCGTTTGCCAGGGGGGTTGGGCGTCGGTACGATCTTCATGTGCGTGATCTTCGCCGCCTCTACCGGCGTGATCGGTGCGACAGAAACCGTGGTCGGTCTTTTGGCCATTCCGGTGATGATGAAGCACAACTACAACAAGGGCCTGATCTCGGGCACGATCTGTGCCGGCGGCTCTTTGGGCACGATCATCCCACCCTCTGTCGTGGTGATTATCATGGGGCCGATCGCAGACGTGTCTGTGGGCAACCTGTTTATTGGTATGATCATCCCAGGCCTTACGATGGCGACGCTCTACATCGTCTACATCATGGGCCGCTGCTACCTGCGCCCGCAGGATGGCTCGATTGTCTCGGACGACGAGTATCTGCCGACACTGAACGAACGGCTCTGGATCACTTTGACAGCCTTCCTGCCCGCGGCGCTGATGATTTTCGCTGTGCTGGGCTCGATCATGATGGGACTGGCTTCGCCGACAGAAGCGGCTGCAATGGGCGCCTTCGGTGCTGTTATCCTTGCTGCCATCTATCGTACGCTGACTTGGGACACCCTGCGCCATGCGCTTTTGAACACAGTCAAAGTCACATCGATGATCCTGATGATCCTGCTTGCTGGTTCGATGTTTTCCGGCGTCTTCGTCGGCGCGGGCGGCACCCGAACCACGACCGAGTTGATCGCGGCCTCGGACCTCAGCCCCTGGGCCACTCTGGCGGTGTTCCTGATCATCGTTTTCATCGCTGGCTTCGCGCTGGAATGGATCTCGATTCTGCTGATCTTCCTGCCTGTCTTTATTCCGGTCGTTACACAGCTTGGGTTCGACCCGGTCTGGTTCTGTATCCTGTTCCTGATCGTGATCCAAACGAGTTATTTGTCGCCGCCCATGGCCCCGGCCATCTTCTATCTCAGGGGCATCGCACCGCCAGAGATCACAATGCCCGACATGTTCAAGGGAGTTGTACCCTTCATCATCCTTCAGCTGTTGACGCTGGCGCTGGTGATGGCCTTCCCTCAGATGGTGCTCTGGCTGCCGGAGAAAATCCTTGGCTTCTAGACCGAGACTCCTTGTCGTAGGCGGCGGCTACGTAGGCTGCGACGTGGCACGGCGGCTCGACCGGGTGATGGACGTCACCTTGGTCGAGCCGAAACCTGCCTTCCTCCATGCCCCCGCAATGATCCGCGCATTGGTGGAACCCGGCCTGTTGCAGGCCGCGACTATCCCTTATGACAATTTGCTGCGCCAAGGGCGCGTGATGCGCGGGCGGGTCGCCAGTCTACATACCCAGGGCGCAACCCTTGCGGACGGCTCCGAGATCTCGAGCGACTTCACCCTCGTCGCCACGGGCTCCTCCTATGCCCTGCCCTTCAAATCCTCGGCGGATGACATCGAAGCATTCCTAGCCGCTCACTGGGCTCTCTCCCGGCGCATCGCGCAGGCCCGTCACATCGTCATCATCGGCGCTGGTCCTGTCGGTACCGAACTGGCCGGCGAGATCGCGGCGGCACGACCCGGAACGAATGTCACGCTGGTTGTAGCTGCTCCGCGCCCGATGCCTCATCATGCCGACCGGTTGGGCCGCGCGCTTCTGCAAAGGCTGCAACGTTTGGGGGTCGAGGTCGTCAAGCACCGCACTGCACCGGATATTTCTCCCGGATCGGGCGTGCGGAATGGCCCCGTTGTCCTGTCTGACGGCCGCGAAATCGAGGCCGATCTGGTTTTGCCCGCGCTTGGTGCGCAACCCCGCACCGACCTGCTGGCCGATGTGCCCGGGATCCGCCTCGATGACTCTGGAAGGGTCATTACCGACGCATGGCTGCGTCCGTCACCGACCGTGTTGCCAGGCCTCTTTACAGGCGGCGACATGGCCGCCACAGGCGACGCAATGACCATTGTCGCGACGCTGCGCCAGACTCCGTATCTTGCAAAAATCCTGCGCGTCGCGGCCGGCGGACGGCTGCCCGACACGCTGACGCCCTACACGCCCTGGCGCGACGCACCCATGCTGGTGCCAACTGGCCGGCGTCTCGGTGCCAGCCACCTGCCCCTGCCCAAGACCTTGGCTTGGGTTGCCACGATGCGCGGCCCCGGCGACGTGCTGACACGACTGGCCAAGGGCAACGACCTATTCGTCGGAAAATACCGTCGTCAGCTCGGCGCGCCGCGAGTCAAAGGGTCGCTCGGGTGAATTCGTAAATATAGTCGATCAGCTTGTCAGACGCCTCACCCGCGCCGCTCTCGTCGCCTTCGGAGATCTTGCGGGCGACATCGGCGTGCAGGTTGGCACACCGTTCCAAGTCCAGCGCAACGCGGTAATTTTGAAACCAGAACCGGCGTGACAGACCCTGCATCCTCTGCATGGATCGCTGAATAAATTCGTTTCGGCAAGCGGCCAGGACAGCCTGGTTAAACTCTAGGTCATATCGCATGAAGGCCTCGTAGTCCCGCGCCTCGGCGGATGCGGCCAATTTATCGGCCAATTCCGCGAACCGCGCGCGCTCGGCCTCGGTTGCTCGCAAGGCTGCCTTGATCGCACACAACCTTTCCACTTCGCGCCGCAATTCCAGAAGCTGGAATTGTTTGGCGATGTTGATTTCTGAAACCATCACGCCCCTGCGGGGCATTACGACGACCAGACCCTCCGCCCCAAGGCGCTGCAATGCCTCGCGTACAGGGGTCCGCCCAATACCCAGTTCCTCGACCAATTGCGATTCAGACAGGACTTGTCCTGGCTCCAAGTCCAGCGCCACGATCCGTGACTCGATCATCTGATGGGCGCGGTCGGTCATTGTCATGTCGCCCGCCCGGCGCGCCTGCGACCTGCTCTCATCCGGAACCTTCTCTGCGCCATCACTCATGCTGTACCTGTATCTGACTTGCATCGCTTCAGTCGGCGGCTGATATTTCTTCAGTATCCAGGTTAGAGAGTTTCAGTCCCTGTCGCAAGAGCCGGCGGCATGCATGCGCCTCAGGACGGCGACGCCACCTCACAACCCGCCGCGAAATTGGCCAGCGACCTGGCAACGGCGTCCGGTTGTTCGGCCATCGGCACATGCCCGCATCCGGTCAAGACCTCCAGCCGCGACGTAGTGAGCCCCGCCGCCAGCGCCCTGCCGTGATCCAGCGGGCATTCCGAGTCAGCGGAGCCATGCAAAACCAACGCCGGTACATCAATCCGGTCAAGTACGGGCCGATAGTCCACCTGCGCGGCGCTCAGCCAAGCGCCAGCAACGGCGATGTTCTTTGCCGTATCCGCCAGCTTCAGCCGCGTCGCCCGGTCTCTTGCTTCTTCGACAAGCGCCTCGGGCGTTTTTCCCCGGAACCATATGGCCGGCTCCAAACCCTCTGCGTGCAGACAGGCACTCGTACTGGCCAATATCAATCCGGCGATCCGCTCAAGCCCGTATCGCTGCACATACTCCAGCGCCACCAGCCCGCCCATACTCCAGCCGACAAGCACAACGTTTCCTGTGATATTGTCCATCACTGCGGCAAGATCATCGGCAAAATCCGCAATGCCGTACCGGTCGGGGTCCGCCAACACGAAAGACCCGCCCCGACCCCGCAGGTTTGGCGCGATCACCCGCCAGTCCAGCGCCAGTACCGGAATCAGAGGGTCCCAGATTCTGCGGGTCCCCTGAATGCCGTGCACCAGCACCAAGGTGGGCCGACCGGCCGCCGCGTTCCCTGCGACGGCCATCTCGATCGGCCCGTCCACCGCCTCGATCTGCTCGATGCGCAGGTCGCTCATTCGCCGAATTCGATCACGCTGCGGATCGCCTCACCCCGCCTCAGCGCATCAAAGCCTTCGTTGATATCGTCCAGAGTGATCCGGTCTGTGATCAATCCGTCTAGATCCAACTGCCCGTCCAGATATTTCTGGCACAACATCGGGAAATCCCGGCGGGGTCGCGTGTTACCATAACTCGACCGCCGGATGCGCTTCTCCTGCATCAGCGAGCCCCAGCGAAACGCCACGTCTTTCTCGACATCGGTTTTGCCCAGCCAGATCACTTCACCGCCGGGGCGCACTGCTTCGACACTGAGGCGGAAAGCCGGTTCGTTTCCGGCGCTCTCCATGACGACATCCGCGCCGCGACCATCCGTCAATGACCGGGCAAGATCTTCTACGCTGCCGGTCATTGGGTTGATGCGGTGCGTCGCACCCATCTGACAGGCCGCGTCGAGACGCTTCTCGTTGAGATCGACGGCGATCACGTTCCGTGCGCCCGCCATGACAGCCCCCTGAACCGCGGCAAGGCCCACGGCGCCACAGCCGATTACCATCGCGGTGCTGCCAGGACGGATATCGGCAACGTTCAGCGCCGCACCCACGCCGGTCATCACACCGCAGCCGATCAGCGCGGCCCGGTCGAAAGGCATCTCCTTGGGCACCGGGATTGCCTGCTGGTCTTCGACGACGCAATACTCTGCGAAAGTGCCTAGGTACATGAGCTGATGGAGGTTTCCGCCACCGGCAAGACGCGCCCTGGGCCGCCCGTCGAAAGCAAACCCCGCGGACCCGTTTTCGAGGAAGGTTTCGCACAAGATCGGCAGACTCTGGTCGCAGTAGAAGCAATCGCCGCATTTGGGATTCCACGACAGGATCACGTGGTCCCCCACCGAGACTCCCTTGGTCTCGGGTCCGGCGGCGGTGACGACCCCGGCCGCCTCGTGCCCGAGAACAGCGGGCATGTTCAGCCGCAGTGAGCCCCCGATCACTTCCAGATCGGTATGGCACAGCCCGGCGGCACGGATCTTGACCATCACATCGCGCGGACCCAGCGGTCTGGCCTCGACATCCTCGATCTTCATCGCCTCACCCGGAGCGCGCAGCACGGCGGCCCGAAATGTCTTCGGTATCCCGCCGTCTCCCACCTCGGGCGCCGTCTTCGAGTCGTCTAGCAAGGCCATCATGCCTTCTCCGACTGAACCTGGGCCACGGCAGCGAGCACATCGCTATCGGTCATTTCCCAGTCATTGCCGAAATTCGCCGTCACGGTCCGCATGAACGGCTGAGCCAGGCTCTTGGCTAAACCAGCGTCGCCGGTCACATCGTAAATCAGCGCAAAGGCCAGTTGGGTCGCCGCTGAACCTTCGTAGCTCCATTCAAAGCCAGCGTTTGTGAACTTGCAGACCTCGGCATAATCCGGCAGGTCGTTCCCGTCGACGGTCACGAATACGCCGTCGATCGTGCGGTCTCCGAGATAAGTCTTCATGATTTGCTCCGTGCATCGGATTTCGAGCGCATCACTTCCGGAAAAATCCAGAGCGAGGCGACACTGAACGGCCCGAGGAAAACGATCGCCCATTGCGGTCCCGTCTGTCCCAGTTGTCCCATGTAAATCCATCCCCCGATGGCAGCGAGCGCCACCATCGTGGACAGCGCGATCTTGATCATGACGGGCATTTTTCTTCCTCCGTTTGATGTGGTCTCAATAACCCTTCCTTGCGTCCGAAGGGCGCGTGTGTTGTCTCAGGCAATCCCGGCCAGCGCCCAGGTAGATCCGCCCAGACCGGCCGCGACAACCGTCAAGCCAAGGGTCCCATCGCGCCAGCGGCTCGGCCACACATTGAACAGGCCCGGCGTGAACAGCAGTACGAAACCGGCGATGATGACCACGCTGGTCCAGCGCAGTTGAGTCAAGCCGAAGCCGACGGTTAGGTACAGAACCGCACTCAGCAGCACGCAGTTCGCAACGATTAACGCAAAGCCCAGTGGTTTTTTTAGGTCGGGCCGCGTCGACAACGGGAAGACCCCGGTCAGCGCAATTGCGGCAAGGCTGGCTACGCAGGCGAAAAGCGCAAAAATCAATGCAGCAGTGATATTTGGTTCGATGTTGGCCATGATGTCGCGTCCTTGTCTCTGGGTTTTCCTTGGGGTTGTCCGGCCCCAGGTTCAGGGCCGGACCGACGGACGCTTACTCAGCGGGCGTCGCGCTGGTCGTATCGGTTTTGCTGCGCACTGGCGTGCGGGACACTTTGCGCATGTCTGTGCGAATGTGCTTGGTGCTGTAGCCGTTGAACAGGTGTCCGAACAGGCCACGGTTCAGGTCAGATGTACCAAAGAGCCAGTCCATGATCGGGAACGTCAGGTTCATGTTGCGCTCCATCATCAGCGACTGGTCGTGGTGCGCGGTATGGTGACGACGGTTGGTGTTGACGAACGGCATGTTACGCACAAACCAGTTGTCTTCGACGTGGCAGCAAAAGTGCATGAATTCGTAAATCATGTAGATCGACGTCGTCGTGGAGATGAACAGCCAGCCGACGTTCGGTGTAAACAGCAATCCCATCACGATGGCACCCGGGATGGACATCAGCGTGAAGGCTGCCAGCGCGTAAGGCGGGAAGAACGTCACTCGATAGTCCTTGTTGTCGGCGAAGCGCATCTCCACTTCGGTGAAGAATTGGTGGTGCTGCAAAGTGTGTCGGTTATAGACCGCGCGCGCGATTGGGTTCTTGGACGGTCTGTGCATCACGTAGCGATGCAGCCACCACTCAAAGAAGTTACAAAACAAAAAGACCAGCGGCACCGTCAACCATTCCAGCGGCGTCACTTGGTTGAGGTTTTCGGTATAAATGTAAAGCGCGGTAAGCCCGATCGTGTAGATGATCACGATGTGCAGAAAACCGTTGTACCAACCCGCCACGCGCCGCCGGTAGTTAGCCCGGTACTGACGCTGGCGTTCAGTCATATTTGTGTCTTGCAGTTCCATGGTCAACCTCCAATATTCCATTCTGCGGTGACTGATATATCATTAGTATGTCTATGTCAATCGCAACTCTGACTGGTCTTGCCCGAACCGGATTTTCCATAAGTCTGCGAGCAGCGAATTAACCTCTTGGCGGTCGCATGAGCGCTAGGTCAGAAATCGACCTCGATGGCGATGCCCTTTTCGACCGCCAGATCGACGACGGCGGCGGCCACGGCCAGATCCTGAAGA
>NZ_JBFBVU010000044.1:0-15238 GCF_040689105.1 Meridianimarinicoccus marinus | reverse complement strand
AGCTTGCCCAACTGACCCGCAGACTGCGGCGTCAAAGCAACCCGACACTCGCCAGGATATATCTCCTTGGGTACTCCAAGTTTCATGGCCATCCCTCAGTGCTTCTTTTTCTTTTTCGGCGGCATCAGATCGGTGATGGTGCCTTCGAACATTTCAGCCGCGAAGTTCACCGTTTCTGACAGCGTCGGATGCGGGTGAATGGTGTGGCCCAGATCGACGGCATCGGCGCCCATCTCGATGGCCAGGGCGGCCTCGGCGATCAAATCCCCTGCGTTGGTGCCGACGATCAGCGCGCCGATCAGGCGGTCGTCTTCGGGATCGAACAGCAGCTTGGTCATGCCTTCCGACCGGCCATTGGACAATGCCTTGCCCGACGCCGCCCAGGGGAACACGCCCTTTTCGTACTTGATGCCCTGCGCCTTGGCCTGGGTTTCGGTCATGCCGGCCCACGCAACCTCGGGATCGGTATAGGCGACCGAGGGGATCACCCGCGCATCGAAATGGCGCGGATCGCCGTTCGCGGCTTCGGCCGCGACCTTGCCCTCGTGCACGGCCTTGTGCGCCAGCATCGGCTGTCCCACCACGTCGCCGATGGCATAGATGTGGGACACATTGGTGCGCTGCTGGCTGTTCACATGGATGAACCCGCGATCGTCAACGGCAACACCGGCGGCATCGGCGGCAATGAGCTTGCCATTGGGCTTGCGGCCCACGGCAACCAGCACCTTGTCAAACGTGTCGTTGGACACATTTCCCGAGGTGTCCTCGAAGGTGACCTTCAGGCCCGCGTCCGAGGCTTCCATCGCTGTGACCTTGGTCTTCAGCAGGATGTTCTCGTAGCGTTTGCCGATGCGGGTGTGCAGCGGCTTGACGATGTCCTTGTCCGCACCCGGAATGATCTGATCCATCAGCTCCACGACGGTGATCTTGGAACCGAGTGCATCATAGACACAGGCCATTTCCAGGCCGATGATGCCGCCACCAAGGATCAGCATCCGTTCAGGGATGTCCTTGAGTTCCAGCGCGCCGGTGCTGTCGATCACCCGCGGGTCGTCATGCGGGATAAAGGGCAGCGTCACCGGTTCGGAGCCGGCCGCGATGATGCACTGGTCGAAGCTGACCGTCTTGGTGCCATCGTCGCCGGTGACCTCGATCATGTTCGGGCCGGTGAACTTGCCGGTGCCGGTGACGATCTGAACCTTGCGGCCCTTCGCCAGACCGCCAAGACCGCCGGTAAGCTGACCGACGACGCCTTCCTTGAACTTGCGCAGCCCGTCCAGATCGATCTCGGGCTTGGCAAAACTCACGCCATGGGCGCCCATCTCCTCGGCCTCGGTGATGACCTTGGCCACATGCAGCAGCGCCTTGGACGGGATACACCCGACGTTCAGACATACGCCGCCAAGCTGCGGATCCCGCTCGATCAGGATGACTTTCTTGCCCAGATCCGCCGCGCGGAAAGCGGCGGTATAGCCGCCGGGGCCAGAGCCCAGAACAACGACCTCGCCGTGAAGATCGCCCTGCTGGCCAGCGGCCAGGGGAGCGGGGGCTTCGACGACCGGGGCTTTTTCCGGGGCAGCGGGGGCTGTGGAAGATGCGGCAGCCGGTGCCGCAGCGGCGCCACTGGCCCCTTCCAGAACCACGATCAACGTGCCCTGGGAAACCTTGTCGCCCTCGGACACCTTGATTTCCTTGACCTTGCCCGCTGCGGGGCTGGGCACTTCCATGGTGGCCTTGTCGGATTCCAGTTCCAGCAGCGGATCTTCCGCCGCCACGGTGTCGCCCACGGACACCAGGATCGACACCACCGGCACATCGGTGAAATCGCCGATGTCGGGCACGGTCACCTCGACCGATCCGCCGCCACTTGCGGCCGGAGCGGCAGCTTCGGCGGCGGGGGCCGGGGTCTCAACGGCCCCGGCGCCCGCCCCTTCGGCTTCCAGCACGATGATCACCGAGCCTTCGGAAACCTTGTCACCTTCGGCGACCTTGATTTCGGTCACCTTGCCTGCAGCGGGGCTGGGCACTTCCATGGTGGCCTTGTCGGATTCCAGCTCGATCAGCGGATCTTCCGCGGCGACGGTGTCGCCCACTGAAACCAGGATCGAAACCACGGGGACTTCGGCGAAATCACCGATATCGGGTACTTTGACGTCCATTGATCTCTCTCCCCTTACCACATCAACTTGCGCATATCGCCCAGCAGGGTCTTGAGCGTCACGCAGAAGCGTGCGGCCAAAGCCCCGTCGACGGCGCGGTGGTCATAGGACAGCGACAGCGGCTGCATCAGGCGCGGCACGAATTCCTCGCCGTTCCAGACGGGCGAAATCTTCGACCGGGTCAGGCCGAGGATCGCGACTTCCGGCGCGTTCACGATGGGCGTGAACGAGGTGCCGCCAATGCCACCCAGCGACGAGATGGTGAAAGTGGCGCCCTGCATGTCGGGGCCTTTCAGCTCGCCCTTGCGGGCCTTGGCCGACAGCTCCATCAGATCCTTCGAGATTTCCACCAGGCCCTTGCGATCCGCATCCTTGATCACCGGCACCATCAGGCCATTCGGTGTATCTGCTGCAAAACCAATGTTGTAGAAGTCTTTCTTGATCAGCTTGTCACCATCGGGATGGATCGAGCTGTTGAACTCCCAATGCTCTTTCAGGGCCGAAACCGACGCCTTGATGACAAAGCTCAGCAGGGTGACGCGATAGCCGTTGTCCTTGGCCATCGTGTCCATCTCCTTCCGGTATTTGTCCAGATCGGTGATGTCGGCTTCGTCGTTGTGGGTGACATGCGGGATGTTCAGCCAGGCGCGGTGCAGCGCGGGGCCCGAGATCTTCTTGATCCGGGGCATGTCCACGTTTTCGACCGGACCAAACTTCGAGAAATCCACGACCGGGATCGGCGGGATGCCCATGCCGCCCGAGGCCGGAGCCGCGCCGGCAGAAGGTGCCGGGGCCGAGGTCTTCTTGAAGAAGCCCGCCACGTCCTCGCGCAGGATACGTCCCTTGCGGCCCGAGCCATTGACCTTGCTCAGATCGACGCCCAGTTGACGCGCGAAGGCGCGCACCGACGGCGAGGCATGGGCCTTGGAAAAGCCCGCATCCGTCACGGCGGACGAAGACGAAGCGGCGGGTGCGGCAGCAGGGGCCGCAGCGGGCGCTTCGGTTTTCGGAGCCTCGGCGGGGGCTGCTTTCGGCGCATCGCCCGCGCCCTCGCCTTCCAGGATCAGGATCAGGCTGCCTTCGGAAACACTGTCGCCTTCCGCAATCTTGATCTCTTTCACCACACCGGCGGCCGAGCTGGGCACTTCCATGGTGGCCTTGTCGGATTCCAGTTCCACCAGCGGATCCTCGACGGCGACGGTATCGCCGACGCTTACCAGGATGCTGACAACCGGCACGTCCGAAAAATCGCCGATATCTGGTACTTTAACTTCGATGGTCATCTCATTTGTCTCCTCGTTCCGGGTTTCCCGGCGGCGCTTCCCCCGCGCTGTCCGGGTCCGGTCACAGTTCGTATCGTGTCGCGCCGGGGCCGTCCCGGCGCGAGATGGGCCGCGCGCCTGGATCAGACCAGGCGCGGATTGGGCTTGTTGCCGTCGATGTCGTATTTCTTCAACGCCGCCGTCAGCTCGTCCGTCGAGACCTTGCCGGCCTTGTACAGATCAGTCATGGCTGCCGCCGCGATGTGGTTGGCATCCACTTCGAAGAACCGACGCAGGTTCACGCGGCTGTCCGAGCGGCCGAAGCCGTCGGTGCCCAGAACGCTGAGCGTGCGGCCGTCCGGCACGAACCCGCGGATCTGCTCCACGTAGTTCTTCATGTAGTCGGTGGCAGCCACGATCGGTCCGCGCGACCGTTCCAATTGATCGGTCACGAAGGCCTTGCGTTGCTCGGCCAGCGGGTTCAGGCGGTTGAAACGCTCGGTGTCCTGACCATCGCGGGCCAGTTCGTTGAACGAGGTTGCCGACCAGATTTCCGAGGTGACCCCGAAATCGGCTTCCAGCATCTCGGCCGCCTTGATCGCCTGCACCAGAATGGTGCCCGACCCCATCAGCGTCACATGCTTGTCGCCGGGCTTCTTCACATCCTTGAAGCGATACAGGCCCTTGATGATGTCCTGCTCCACCCCCATCGGCATGTCCGGATGGCTGTAGTTCTCGTTCATCAGGGTCAGGTAGAAGAACACGTCGTCCTGATCGACATACATCCGCTGCAACCCGTGATGGACGATGACGGCCACCTCGTAGCTGAAGGTCGGATCGTAGGTGATGCAGTTCGGGATAGTGCTGGCCAGAATATGGCTGTGGCCATCCTCGTGCTGCAGGCCTTCGCCGTTCAGCGTTGTGCGTCCCGCGGTGCCGCCCAGCATGAAGCCGCGCGCCCGGCTGTCGCCGGCGGCCCAGGCCAGGTCGCCGATCCGCTGGAACCCGAACATCGAGTAGTAGATGAAGAACGGGATCATCGGCACGCCGTGCACCGAATACGACGTCGCCGCCGCGATCCAGTCGGCCATGGCGCCGGCCTCGTTGATGCCTTCCTGCAGAACCTGACCGGTCTCGGATTCCTTGTAGTACATCATCTGGTCGGCGTCTTCGGGAGTATAGTGCTGCCCGAGCGGGTTGTAGATCCCCACCGAGCGGAACAGACCCTCCATCCCGAAGGTGCGGCTTTCATCCGGCACGATCGGCACGACCTGCTTGCCGATGTTCTTGTCGCGCAGCAGCGTGGTCAGAATGCGGACAAAGGCCATGGTGGTCGAGATTTCGCGGTCGCCGGTGCCTTTCAGCTGGCCGTCGAACTTCTCCAGCGGCGGGATCGCCAGTTTCGGCGTGTCGCGCCAGTGTCGCTGCGGGAATGCCCCGCCCAGAGCCTTGCGGCGATCCGACAGATAGGCTTTCTGCGCGTTGTTCAACTGAACGAAGGGCGCTTTCGGCAGATCCTCGTCGCTGACCGGGATCTCGAAACGGTCGCGGAACGCGCGCAGCTGATCCTCGGCCATCTTCTTTTGCTGGTGGGTGGTGTTCTGGCCCTCGCCAGCGGTGCCCATGCCATAACCCTTGACGGTCTTGACCAGCAGGCAGGTCGGCTGCCCCTTGACCTCGGTCGCGCGTTTGAAGGCGGTATAGACCTTCTGCGGGTCGTGGCCACCGCGGCGCAGAGCCCAGATCTGATCGTCGGTCCAATCCTTCACCAGTTCCGCGGTTTCGGGATACTTGCCGAAGAAATGCTCGCGGATATAGGCGCCGTTCTTGGATTTGAAGGTCTGGTAATCGCCATCGACCGTTTCATCCATCAGCTGGCGCAGGCGTCCGCTTGTGTCTTTCTCAAGCAGTTCGTCCCAACCCTTGCCCCAGAGAAGCTTGATCACTTCCCAGCCGGAGCCGCGGAATTCGCCTTCCAGTTCCTGTACGATCTTGCCGTTGCCGCGCACCGGCCCGTCCAGACGTTGCAGGTTGCAGTTGATGACGAAGATCAGGTTGTCGAGCTTTTCGCGCGCTGCCAGGTGGATGGCGCCCAGGCTTTCGGGCTCGTCCATCTCGCCGTCGCCGAGGAAGCACCAGACCTTGCGGTCGGCCATGTCGATATGGCCGCGGTTGTGCATGTATTTCATGAACCGCGCCTGGTAGATCGCCATGAGCGGACCCAGGCCCATCGACACAGTCGGGAACTGCCAGTAATCCGGCATCAGCCAGGGGTGCGGATAGGAGCTGAGGCCCGAGCCGTCCACTTCCGAGCGGAAGTTTTCAAGCTGCTCTTCGCTGATGCGCCCCTCCATGAAGGACCGCGCGTAGATGCCGGGGATCACATGCCCCTGGAAGAACACCAGGTCGCCGCCGTGGATGGCCGACTTGGCGCGCCAGAAGTGGTTCAGACCGACATCATACAGGGCCGCAGACGAGGCGAAGGAGGCAATATGACCACCGTATTCGCTGCTTTCCTTGTTGCGGCGCACGACCGTCGCCATGGCGTTCCAGCGGTTGATGGTGCGGATGCGCCATTCCATTTCCTGGTCACCAGGCATCTCTTCCTGATCGTCGGTGGGAATGGTGTTCTGGTAAGGCGTGGTCGCCGAAAACGGCAGTGTCGCGCCAGCGGCGCGGGCCTGTTGCACGGCGCGATCCAGCAGGAAGTGAGCCCGGTTTGCTCCGTCCCGTTCGATCACATCCGAAATGGCTTCTTGCCACTCCTGTGATTCAATCGGATCAATGTCGGTTTGTTTAGTCATAGAACAAGGTCCCCTTTCCTCTCCTATCCATGACCCTTGCACATTCGGCAAAGGCGTCAATGCTTAACCGCCTTGCAACTGCCCTTGCGGCAGGAAAGCGATCGGTGATCTCGTGGCCGGGACATTTCATTGCGCGTCGGACACCCTTCGGTTAACCAATTTTGCGCGCAATAATATTTCCCCTCCCCTAGTTATTGCTACACAAATTCAATATCTTGCAAGAATTTATGTCAGCATGCATTCCCTACCAGATCTCTGGACATTGCGCACCTCCTGCCAGTGCATACCCGACCAGCGCGCTATGCATATCACGCCCTGACCTATGCTGTGTCTGCATATCGTCTGTTCCGGGAGGTCTTGCCGATGCCCGGATTGAACGTGTTGGTGGGATCGCAGGACCGGTAGAACTCGGCCAGGTCGGGCTTGGCGGCGTACAGATGCCCGACGTTGTGTTCGGCGGGATATTCGGCGCCGCGTTGATCAAGGATGGCCAGCATGGCCGCCTTCAGCGCCTTTGGATCGGCCCCTTTCCGGACGATGTAGTCCTGATGCAGCACGTGGCACATGAAGTGGCCGTAGTAGAGCTTGTGCACCAGGTCGCGGGTGATTTCCTCGGGCAACTCCTCCAACCAGTCGCGATCGTTGCGGCGCAGGGCGATGTCCAGTGCCAGAATGTCCTCGACCTCATCGGCATGTACCGCCTGATAGCGCACCGCCGCGCCCGCTGCCGCGAACCTGTGCAACCCGGCGATCTTGGCCTCGCGATCCGTGCATTCGAAGAAATCCCCCTCGCGGTCTGCGAACAGGGTTTTCAGATAGGCCGCTGCCTCGTCGATGCCGTCATCATGCATCTTCAGGATCAGGTGATGCTCGAACCGCTGGCGCCAGTCCCGCATCCGCTTGGGCAGGATATCCGGCCACAGCCGGCTGAGCCCCTGCATCATGCGGTCGGTGGCGCCACGCAGGCCGGGGATCTTGTTCAGCCGCGCATCCATCGCGCCTTTCATGGCAAAGAACATCGGCAGCCGGTCGGTGCCCAGCTTGTCGATCATCACCACGGTGTCCTTGCCGTAGCGATCCGAGATGTCGAACACCTCGGCATGCATGTATTCGGCGCTGACCGGCAGGGTCGAGAATTTCGACAGGATATGGCGGCGCAATTCGGTCAGATCCGCGGGATCATTGGTGCCGATATAAAAGGTCTTCTCGGCGTCGTTCTTCGGATAGGTGTCCAGCCGCACCGCGAACACAGCCAGCTTGCCCGCGCAGCCCGCGGATTCATACAGGCGTCGCTTGTCGGCGTTGAACCGCGCCGGTGTGGCGGCATCCACATCGCGCACCCGCTTGCCATAATCGGTGTCCGAGGCCCGGCGGTTGGTCGGATCCAGCCCGTCCTTCTGAAATTCTCCGCGCTCGACCCGCGTCAGGATCTCTTCCGGGGTGTCGCCAAGGTCCAGACCCAGATGATTGACCAGTTCGATCTGGCCGTCTTCGGTCACCCGCGCAAACAGCGACAATTCGGTATAGGACGGCCCGCGCTCCACCAGCGCGCCGCCCGAGTTGTTGCACACCCCGCCAATCACCGAAGCGCCGATGCAGGACGAGCCGATCACCGAATGCGGCTGCCGCCCCATGGGGGCCAACAGCTTTTCCAGCGCAAACAGGGTCGAGCCCGGCAGCCCCACCACCTGCCGCCCGCCATCCAGCGAATGCAAGGCGTCCATGCGGTTGGTGTTGATCAGCACCACGTCGCGGTCATAAGTGCCCTTCGGGGTCGACCCTTCTGTCAGACCGGTATTGGCCGCCTGCATGATGATGATCTTGTCGGCGGCCACACAAGCCTGCAACACGCGCCATTGTTCCAGCAGAGACCCCGGCCGCACAACCGCCAGAACATCGCCCTCGCCCGACCGGAATCCCTTGCGGAACCGCTCGGTCTGTTTCGCTCCGGTCAGCACATGGGCCTTGCCCACAATCGACTTCAGCGCCGCGATCAGATCCGTGTCTGTCATTGGTGCGCCTCCCCGCGCTCAGTAAGCAACTGACTGACGCCGGGTTGCAAGGGCCGCTTTGCCGAAAACCTGCGCCAGTTTGGCATGGCCGTGGGTGAAAGACGGGTCGGGCACGGGCGAATTGGCATCTCAGGCATCCTTTCCAGCGGTCAGGTTGCGGCACGGAGGTCTATCCTCGTGGTATATTTTATTTACCACTATGCCGCTTTACGGTGGCCATAGCACTGTTTCGGTCCGGCTCGGGCATGACACGCTGTCGCAGCAGCGTCCTGTAGTGCGTTAATTTGCCGGCTCTAGCCATTGAACAGGATGCGCTTTCTCGGCAGTGTACGAGGAAATTTCGCTGAACCCGCCTGACGGAGGCGATACAGGGGTGGTACAGTAAATGCACCTCGCCCGTTTCGATCAAGGAGACCTCCATGGAAAATGTCCGCGCCCTGCTGACGCCGATCGATCATCATTCGGTCGCCGAAAGTGTTGTCGAACAGATCGAGGACATGATCCTGGCCGGTGTGCTGAGCGAAGGCCGCCGCCTGCCCTCGGAACGCGAGATGGCCGAAACGCTGGGCGTATCGCGTCCCAAGTTGCGCGAGGCACTGAAGGCGCTGGAAGAGCGCGGACTGCTGACGGTCCGCCATGGCGAAGGTTCCTTCATCGCGCCGCTGACCGGCAAGGCCATGTCCGACGCGCTGATCGAGTTGTACGGCCGGCACGGCACCGCCTTCTTCGACTACCTGGAATACCGCCGGGTGCAGGAATCCTTTGCGGCGCGCCTGGCCGCGGACCGGGCGACCAAGACCGACAAGGCCATCATTCAACAGTATCTCGATGCACTGGCGCGGGATCTGGAACGGGGCGACAGCGATGCGTCGCACCACCACGACGTAAAGTTTCATGCGGCCATCGTGGCGGCCAGCCACAACGCAACGCTGATCCACATGATGCGGTCGATTTATGACCTGTCCAGGCAGTCGGTGTTCTACAATCGCGCCTACCTGCGCACCATCGACGGCACGGGGGAATTGCTGCACAAGCAGCACACTGCCATCGCCGAGGCCGTATGCGCCCATGATCCCGACCGCGCGGCGAAGGCCGCCGAAGCGCATATCGATTTTGTCGAGCAGTCCATGCGGATCGGTCTGGATCAGGCGCGCCGCGAAGCCATCGCCGCCAAACGCGCGGCCCTGCTGTCAGAGGATCTGCCGACCCGGCCCGAACACAAGTGAGAAATCAGGACGGTCCCTGCACCCGCAGGAAAGCATCGCGGAACCCAAGACCCCGCAGGTCTCGCAGACCTGCCTGCGCCTGATCCGGATCGCCAAGCGGGCCGACAAACAGCACCCGCAACCGGCTTGACCCGCGCGGGAAATCCTGACGCAGCACCGAAAAACCCGCCTGCTGCAAGGCCACCACAATCTCGTCGGCCTTGCGGGTCGAGGTGAAGGCCCCGACCTGCGCATAGCGGCCATCCTGCGGAAAGGTCGGACTGACGCCGCGTCGGGTCGGTGCCAGTGCGGGCAATGCATCGGAAGGCGAAAGGTTCGGATCAACCTCGGCCACCGGTGGCGGGGCATCGCACACCGGTTGGCCGTCGATGCCGATCACCTCGGCCCACAGCGTCTGACCGGCGAGCTGGGCGCGCCAGAAGTGACAGCCGGCGCTGTCTACATACTCGGGACCGGTGAAATCCTCGGGCGGCACCTCGACCGGTCCGGCCTGCGCGGCCTGCGCCAGCCCGGCCAGAACAATCGCCAGCGCTTGCCCCCGCATCGCCCTGCCCCCGGTCACTTGGTGCCGAACATGCGGTCGCCCGCGTCGCCCAGACCGGGGTAGATATAGCCCTTGTCGGTCAGCCCGCTGTCCACCGCCGCCGTGACGATGGGCACATCCGGATGCGCTTTTTTCATCCGTTCGATGCCTTCGGGCGCGGCCAGCAGGCACAGGAAGCGGATATTGGTGGCCCCGGCCTCTTTCAACAGATCGATGGCCGCGACCGAGGAATTGCCGGTGGCCAGCATCGGATCGACGGCGATCACCAGCCGATCCTCCAGCGCCTCGGGCACCTTGAAGTAATATTGCACCGGTTCCAGCGTTTTCTCGTCGCGATAGAGACCGACAAAACCGACGCGGGCCGAGGGGATCAGTTCCAGCACCCCGTCCAGCAGCCCGTTGCCCGCCCGCAGGATCGAGATCAGCGCAAGCTTCTTGCCGTCCAGCACCGGCGCGTCCATTTCCATCAGCGGGGTTTCGATCTGCTCAAGCGTCATCGGCATGCCGCGGGTGATCTCATAGGCCAGAAGCTGGCTGATCTCGCGCAACAGTCGGCGGAAAGAACCGGTCGAGGTTTCCTTGTCCCGCATCAGGCTGAGCTTGTGCTGCACCAGCGGGTGATCGACCACGGTCAGATGAGGAACATCATGCAGGGTCTCGGACATCGTCAGCCTCCAGCAGTTTCAGCAGCCGCGCGCGGGTCTCGGCATCGCAGAACGCGGCCTTCGCGGCGGTGACATTGATGGCCTGAAAATCCTCGGCCTGCCAGTCGAAAACTTCCGCAAGCCGGTCGTATTCGCGGCTGAGGCTGGTGTGGAAGAACGGCGGATCGTCGGTGGACACGGTCACCGGCACCCCGGCCCGGCGCAACTGGTCGATGGGATGAGATGTCCAGTCGGGAAACAGCCCCAGTTTCAGGTTTGAGCCCGGGCAAACCTCAAGCACCGTGCCGCTTTCGGCCAACCGGTCGATCAGCGCGTGATCCTCGGCGGCGCGCACCCCGTGGCCGATACGGGTCACCCGCAGATCATCCAGCGCGCCGCGCACGCTGTCGGGTCCGCCGAACTCGCCGGCGTGTACGGTCAGGCCCAGTTCGGCCTCGCGCGCCAGATCGAAACTGTAGGCAAAGTCGCGGGGCTTGCCCATGCGCTCGTCCCCGCCCATGCCGAAGCCGACGATCCAGTCGCCGGCGGTTTCGGCGGCGCAAAGCGCGGCCTGTTTCGCCACCTCCGGCCCCATGTGGCGGATCGCGGTGACGATGCCGCGCAGAGTGACGCCGTGGCGAGCTTCGGCCCGCGCGGACGCCTCCTGCATGGCGGCCAGGTAGTCGCGCCAGCCATCCACGTCATGGTTGCCGCAGAAGGCCGGGCTGACGAAAACTTCCGCGTAGATCACCCGTTGTTCGGCCAGTCCCTCGGCCACCGCCGTCACCAGCCGGGCATAGTCCTGCGGGGTTTTCAGGACCGAGGTCGCGGCCTCATACACCTGCAGGAAATGCCCGAAGTCGCGAAAGGCAAAGCGGCCCTGCGCGTCGAACACACGCTCCAGCCTTTGATGCTTTTCCTCTGCCAAGCGCCGGATCAGCTCGGGCGGGGCCGCCCCTTCCAGATGCAGGTGCAACTCGATCCGCTTATCACTCACAGAAAGCTCCTTCCCGGTCCCTGTGCCGGGACGCCCAGATGCGCCGCCACGCTGGCCCCGACATCGGCAAAGGCCCGATACCCAAGATCGCCGCGCCCTGCCTGCCCCTTGATGCAGCCCAGGATCGGCACCCGTTCGCGGGTGTGATCGGTGCCGCGCCATGTGGGATCGTTGCCGTGGTCGGCGGTGATCAAAAGCAGATCGCCGTCGCGCAAAGCTTCCAGCAGGCGGCCGATTTCCGCGTCTACCCATTCCAGCGCGCGGGCGTATCCCGAAACGTCGCGGCGGTGTCCATACAGGCTGTCGAACTTCACCAAGTTGGTGAAGGTCAGCGATCCGGGTTCGGCCTGGTCGACGGCGCGGTGCAGGGCGGCCATCAGGTCGGCGTCCGGCCCCTTGACCACGTCGTCTATACCCTCCCCCGAGAAGATGTCCTTGATCTTGCCGATGGCATGCACCTTGCGCCCCGCCCCTTGCACCCAGTCGCACAGGGTCGGCGCGGGCGGCGCGATGGCGAAATCCCGGCGGTTGGCGGTGCGGGTGAACCCGTCTTCCGGCGTGCCCACGAAAGGCCGCGCGATGACCCGGCCCACCCGCATCTCGTGCAGGATCGGGGCGGCGGCGCGGCACAGGTCCAGCAGGCGATCCAGCCCGAAATGCTCTTCATGGGCGGCGATCTGAAACACGCTGTCGGCGGAGGTATAGCAGATCGGCCAACCGGTACGCAGATGCGCGGCGCCCTCTTCGGCGATGATGGTGGTGCCCGAGGCATGGCGGTTGCCCAGCAGGCCGTCGGTGCCCGCCAGGTCACAGATGCGGGCGGTCAGATCGGCGGGAAAGGCCGGATCGGTGTCGGGGAAATAGTGCCAGTCCCAGGGCACCGGCACACCGGCCAATTCCCAATGACCCGAGGGCGTGTCCTTGCCTTGCGACACTTCTTCCCCGGCCCCAAAGACCGCATCGGCCCGCAGCGCGCCCGTGTCGCCCAGCACCGCGCCGGTCGAGGCCGCCATGACCCGCCCCAGCCCCAGCGACGCCAGAACCGGCAGATGCAACGGCCCGCTGCGGCCTTCCTCGGCCCGGCCGCCGGCACAGGCGCGGGCGATATGGCCCAGCGTGTCGGCCCCCGCATCGCCGAAGTCGGCGGCATCGGGCGCGCCGCCGCAGCCCACGGAATCGAGTACCACCAGAAAGGCACGTGTCATGCGTTCACCCGTTCATGGATCAGTGGCGGCGTTGCTGTCTTCTCGCCCACCTGAATGGCGCGGCGAATGGCGTCTGCCGCATCCTCGGCATCGGCTTCGGTGGCGGCATGCACAAGACACAGCGGATCGCGCGGGCCAAGCTTCTGGCCCAGCAGCACCACCTCGGTCAGGCCGACGCGGGGATCTATGGCGTCGCCCGCGTGGCGCCGCCCGCCGCCCAGGTTACGCACCACCTCGCCCAGCGAGACCCCGTCGATGGCACAGACATGGCCCGAGGCGCCTGCCGCGACCGGGCGGATCACCGGCGCGGCCGGAAGGTATCCGTCGGGATCGTCCAGCAGGTCGGCGGGCCCGCCCAGGGCGTGCATCATGCGTTCGAACCGCTCGGCCGCCTGCCCGTTTTGCAAAACCTCTAGGGCGGCCTGCGCGGCCGCCTCGGGCGTGGCATAGGCGCCGGCCAGTTCCAGAAGCTCGCCGATCAGGGCCAGTGACAATTGGCACAGACGGTTGTCGGGGCGCGGGTCGCGCAGCACTTTCAGCACCTCGTGCAGTTCGACCGCATTGCCGACCGCCGGGGCCAGCGGCTGGTTCATGTCGGTGATCAGCGCGCGGGTGGCGCAGCCCGCGCCATTGGCGGTGCGGGTCAGCGCCTTTGCCAGGTCGCGCGCCTGTTGCGGAGTTTTCATGAAGGCCCCGCTGCCGCCCTTCACGTCCAGGATCAGCGCCCGCGCCCCGGCGGCCAGTTTCTTTGACAGGATCGAGGCGGTGATCAGCGCCTGACTTTCCACCGTCGCGGTTTCGTCGCGCAGCGCATAAAGACGCCGGTCGGCCGGCGCGATGGTGTCAGAAGCCCCGACCACGGCACAACCGACCTCGGCCACCAGCCGTTGCAGCCGAGCGCCCGACACGGTGGTCTCCACCCCGGCCACTGCCTCCATCTTGTCCAGCGTGCCGCCCGTGTGGCCCAGACCCCGGCCCGACATGAAGGGCGCATAGGCCCCAAGGGCCGCCACCACCGGCGCCACCACCAGCGAGGTGCTGTCGCCCAGCCCGCCGGTGGAATGCTTGTCCACCACCGGCCCCGGCAGATCCCAGGACAACACCCGCCCGCTGTCGCGCATGGCGATGGTCAGGGCCACGGTCTCGGCCTCGCTCAGCCCGGCCTTGCAGACGCCCATGGCAAAGGCCCCGCCCTGCGCATCGCTGACGGTGCCTTCGGCCAGCCCCACGGCGAAACCCGCAAGATCGACGTCGCTCAGCGGGTCGCCCTCGCGCAGCCTGGCCAGAACAAGCCGCGGGTCCATGGCTCAGGCCCCGTCCATGTCCGATTGCGTGAATGCCCCCGGCAGCAGCGCGCCGATGGTGGTGTCCTCGACCAGCCCGCCGGTTGTGGCCAGGGTGACCTTCACATCAGGCCCACCGAATTCCGCCAGCTTCTGGCGGCAGCCGCCACAAGGCGGCACCGGGCGCGGGCTGTCGGCGATCACCGCCACCGCTTGCAACCGTGTGTCCCCGGCGGCAATCATCGCGGCGATGGCCCCGGCCTCGGCACAGGTGCCCTCAGGATAGGCGGCGTTTTCCACATTGCAGCCGCGATGGACAGTGCCGCTGTCGGACAGCACCGCCGCCCCAACCTTGAAGCCCGAATAGGGCGCATGAGCATTCTCGCGCACGGCGCGGGCTTCGGCGATGAGATCCATCCGATCCTCCGTCTGTTCGGGCCAGATTGCGGCGCGTTCCGGCCCATTGCAAGGCCCGCCCCGTCGGATCGCCCGGAAGTTCCATTAACAGGCCGCTGAAAAACTCTGACCTCGACGTCCGCCGCGGAACATGATTCATCGGCGCCACGGTATGGACGGAGGTGGCGATGCGTGGATCAGACGAAACGACGGGATCGCTGTTCAGCTAGGTCGATCTCGAGGAGCGCATCCCGACCCGGCATCCACTGCGCAAGATCAGGTCCGTCGTCAACGATGCGCTGCGCTCGTCGGATGCTGAGTTCGACCGGCTCTATGCCGGTGAGGGCCGTCCCTCCATCGCGCCGGAACGGCTGATCCGGGCCAGTCTGCTGCAGATCCTCTACTCGATCCGGTCCGAGAGGCAGCTCATGGAACAGATGGATTACAACCTGCTGTTCCGTTGGTTCGTGGGCCTGGGCATCGACGATGCGGTCTGGGTCCCCACGGTGTTCACGAAGAACCGCGACCGGCTGCTGACCACTGACATGTCCCGCAAGATCATGGCCGCCATCCTGGCGCATCGAGAGGTGGCGCCGCTGCTGTTCGACGATCACTTCTCGGTTGACGGCACGCTGGTGAAGGCCTGGGCCTCGATGAAGAGCTTCCAGCCGAAGGTCAACGGGGCGCCCAACGGGGACGACGATCC
>NZ_JBFBVU010000043.1:0-15352 GCF_040689105.1 Meridianimarinicoccus marinus | reverse complement strand
GAGCCTGAAGATTCTTGAGAACGCACTGGCAGACCAGACCAGCAATCTCCCCGGCCCGGTCCGAGTGATGGGAGCAATCCACGTGGAGCAGATCACGAGGCTGACAGCAGTGATCGACCGGCTCGCGGCCGATCTGGACGCGGCATCGAAGACAGATGAAGAGTTGCGGCGGCCTTGCACCATGCCCGGGATCGGCCCTGTTACCGCCGGCGCCGGCGCCGGCGCCGTCGCTGCTTTCGCGCCGGATCTCAATACGTTCGACAGCGGGCGTAATTTCGCGGCCTGGCTTGGCCTGGTGCCACGGCAGAGGTCGACAGGCGGCAAGACCAGGCTGGGCTCGGTCAGCAAGATGGGGCAAACCGACATCCGTCGATTGCGGATCGTCGGCGCAATGAGCGTGATCCGCTGGGTGGTCCGGAAGGGCGGCAGTGTGAACCGCTGGTTGGCCGCGCTTGTCGCGCGGAAGCCCAGGATGGTCGCGGCCGTCGCGCTGGCGAACAAGATGGTCCGCATGATCTGGGCCATGACGACAAAGAAGGAGGACTACCGAATGGCGTGACCGAAGCCCATAAAGGGCCAGGGCACGATATGGCCGCAAGGCCGGGGCGACGGATCGACGGATCGACGAGGAGTAGGCGACAGGGACTTCGAAGTTCAAGGCGGGAGATTCAGGCCCGGGGCTCGAGCGCTTGCAGCTCTCTGAACCGATGTGAACCCAGCCTTCCGAACAGCATACCGGCCCGTGGCGTCATCCAAGGCCACGCTTAGCAGGCCTGACACACGTCCGATCGAAGGCCCCGCCGAAAGACCGAAGATAATGCTTGCCAAACAGGGGGCATCCACACACGTGCCGGTGTAGGGCAGACAACAGCCATGCAGTGCGTTTCCGTTCATCGCTGCCGCCATGCCATGTTCCCGCACGCGATAGTGATTGTAGAGGCCCGAGAAATCCCCCGCCGTGGCTGGCGCCATGCCCGGCACAAGGGTGTTCACCGTACCCGTCAGGTCGGCGCAGCGGTTCGAAGATCCGCTCCGCCGTTTGCCGTTGCTTCCTCAGCCGACCTTTGTCGTCTTCCAGGATCTTGTCGATGACCGGAATGAAGCGATCGAGCATAGGTCGGATCGGCGGCTCCATCCGTCGATAGCCGGGTGGCACAGCATGCTTCAGGATCTTCGCAACCGTTTTCCGGTCGATCCCGAAAACACGCGCCACTTCACTCTTGTGCATTCCATCGACATGACACGCACGCCTGACCCTATTGTAGAGCTCCACAGAATACATTTTCTGCCCTCAGCTCGTTCGCCTCGCGGCCAAGATGCGGACTTTTGCTCTGCGACGGTCAGATTGCCCGACCGTTTCCGCTGTCCAATTTGTCTCCGGGAGCCTCATCAGTCGATCTGCGCGGCATAGGGGTCTTACTCCACCTACTTCAAGGTCGGATCACCCATCAGGCCATCGTCGAGCAATTCGATCTCATCAATGTCGTTGCGGACCCAGAAGAACCGAAATGACATGGATCGCAGCCAGTTTTCCAGCCGGTCAAGGCTGGTCCATTCCCGCCGAAGGCCCCTGGCGCTCAGGACCTGTGCCCATTCGCCTTCGACCAGAAAATAGACCGTCCATGTGTTGGGGTGTCGGGTCTGATCGGCAAACCCGCCCGCGCTCAGCTCTCTGGGCGTGCGTACGGCAACCGGATAGTCGCCGATCAGCCCGGCAAGCGCGTACCTGCCAATATCGTTCTGACGGATCGTGCGGCTTGGAACCTGGGCTTCTTCATCCATCGCGAGAGAGCTTTCTTGTAGGGCACAAAAATACTGTTGCTACACTATGGAGCATAGTGATACAGCATGACGCATAGTGTAGCAACACCTCATGAAGCGCAGCCTTGCGTTCAGACGAGGCAAAGAGACAGCCGATGCAGTTGAAGTTCCCCAGCCTGAGCAAAGACCGGATGGCTCGATTTCGAGGCGATCCCAATGGTCGAAAACATGGCCGGGATGGCCTCTGCGGCTTTGGCCGGACCAGCGAAACGGCCTGGAAGGGTGCCTGAGAAAGTCATTGAAATGAACAAGAACACCAGGAAAGTTGCACCGATCCCGCGTGGCTATCGGTCGATCACACCGCACATCTGTGTATCCGATGTCGACGCCGCCGTTGGGCTGTATGTCAACGCGTTCGGCGCGACGGTTGTGTCGACGGAAACCGCCCTCGGTTCTGAAACAACGCTGTTCGCGCAGCTCAAGATCGGAAACGCGCTGGTCACCATCGGACAGGGTGAGGGGTTCGGACCCGGCATTGTAAGCCTGCACCATTATGTCGAAAATCTGGACAGGACCTGGGAGTCTGCCCTGGCGGCGGGATTCACCGTAGTGCGGGAGCCCGAGGAGACCTATTGGGGTGATCGCATGGGCCTGATGCTGGATCCCATCGGTGTTCGCTGGAGCATTGGCCAACGCGTCACGCGCCTGACTGCGGAGGAACGCGAAATCCGCGCGAAAACCGCCATGGGATATCGGGCAGAAACCGCGCACGCCGAGCCGCAGCCTGTAGGAACGCCCCTGTCCGCACAGGACTTGGCCGAAAACGCCACCGTCCCGCCAGGCGCGGCACCCTGCCCGGCCACGGAAAGACAACCTGTCGACAAGACCCTTTCACCCTTTCCGACCTCAATGCACGACCTCAACGCCTGACCCTTCGAAGATGGCAAACGATCAAAGGTACTCAGAATGAAAAACGCCGAAGTAAGCCAAAGGCGCGACCAAGCAATCGCACGTGGTGTTGGCATGATGACTCAGGTCTATGCCGAGAAGGCGAAAAACGCCGAGATCTGGGATATTGAAGGCAATCGCTATATCGATTTTGCCGCTGGGATCGCCGTGGTGAACACCGGCCATTGCCACCCAAAAATCATGGCGGCCGTCGAAAAGCAGCTCAAGGCGTTCACGCATACCTGCCACCAGGTGGTTCCCTACGAGAACTACGTGGCGCTTGCCGAGCGTCTGAACGAGAAGGTGTCCGGGGACTTCGAAAAAAAGACAATCTTCGTGACCACCGGCGCGGAAGCGGTCGAGAACGCCATCAAGATCGCGCGCGCTGCCTCGGGCCGGCCGGCGGTGATTGCCTTCGGGGGCGGCTTTCATGGCCGAACCTTCATGGGCATGAGCCTGACCGGCAAGGTCGAACCCTATAAAAAGGGGTTCGGGGCCATGATGCCGGATGTGTTCCACGTCCCGTTCCCGATCGATCTGCATGGCATCTCGACCCAGCAGTCGCTGGACGCCCTGACCAAGCTGTTCAAGGCCGATCTGGACCCGGCGCGCGTTGCGGCGATCGTGATCGAGCCGGTGCAAGGCGAAGGTGGGTTCTACCAGGCCCCCGCCGAGTTGATGCGCGGTCTGCGCAAGTTGTGTGACGAACATGGCATCATCCTGATTGCGGATGAGGTTCAAACCGGATTTGCCCGCACCGGCAACATGTTCGCGATGGACGCCTATGATGTCGCCGCAGACATCACCACGATGGCCAAAGGTCTGGCCGGGGGCCTGCCGCTTGCCGCGGTGACGGGGCGGGCGGATCTGATGGACGCTGCAAACCCCGGCGGCCTTGGCGGGACCTATGGCGGCAACCCCCTGGGAATCGCCGCCGCACACGCCGTGCTGGATGTCATCGAGGAAGAAGACCTCTGCGCCCGCGCAAACGAGCTTGGCTCGCGACTGAAGCAGCGGCTTGAGCAGATCCGCCAATCCACGCCGCAACTGGTGGAAATCCGCGGACCGGGCTTCATGGTGGCCGCCGAATTCAACACCGCGGACGGGTCCGCCCCGGACGCCGAGTTTGCCAACCGGGTGCGCGCCGAAGGCTTGAAGCGCAACCTGATCCTGCTGACCTGTGGCGTCTATGGAAACGTGGTGCGCTTTCTTGCCCCGATCACCATTCCGGACGATGTGTTCGCGGAAGGGCTGGACATCCTTGAAGCGTCGATTGAAGCCGCAAAGCAGGCCTAGGTTCAGCGCGCTCTGAAAACCTCTGCGGGAGCCGTGTGCCGATAGTCACGGCTCCCGCATCGGATGATGTCAAGTTTCCCGGTGCAGACACAAGCCTAGAAGGGCGGGCTTCAAATCGCCGACAGGCCGGCGTTGGTGTTCAGCAGGAACTGCGAGAACATCGGGCTGCTGGCGGCACCGATGCCCCGGGCGTTCTGGCCGATGTTTCCGGCGTCAATCCGGGGTTCGATCAAGCCCCGCTTGTCCTGATTGACAAGATACCGCCGGGTCCGTTCCACCAACTCGTCCCGCACGTCTGGCGGGAAGGCCCCGTCAATCACGATGGCCTCGAAATCGATCACCGAGCAGATGGACAGGGATGCCTTGGCCAGCTCCTGCGCGGTCTGGCCGACCCATGGCTCCACATAGCGCGACAGGCCGCTCCAGTCCTGGGGCTGTCGCCACAGGACCGAGGGATCGATCCCGATCTCGACCAGGCGCGCCTCCAGAAGGTGGATCGAGGCGACGTCGATCAGTTGCTGGGCCTCTCCCAGCGGACCGGTGCTGCGCATGGATCCAAGGGCGCCGGCATTGCCCCGAGTTCCTTCGAAGACTGTGCCGTTCAGAACCACGCCGCCGCCGACGAACGACCCGATGAAGAAATAGGCATAGTCCCGGTACGCATGCGTGCGTCCGTACAGATGTTCCGCCTGGCAGGCGGCGGTGCCGTCGTTGACGATGAACACCGGCAGATCGCTGAAAGCCGCGACTTTGTCCTTGAAGTCGATGTCTTTCCACGAGCGGAATTTCTCGGCCGCGAGACCGACAAGGTCGTGCCATTTCCAAAGCTCGAATGGCGCAGCGATCCCCACTCCGCACACCCGTTGCCTCAGGCTGGCCGGCAGGCGCCCCACAAGGGTTTCCAGCCCCTCTTTCAGGAATCCGAAAACGGCGTCGGGCATCGGATACCTGTAGGTTGTGTGCATCTGTCCGCGCACTTTGCCCGACAGATCCAGAAGCACCAGATCGGCGCTGCGGCGGCCGATCTTCAAGCCGATGGAAAACACCCCGTCGGGGTCCAGCTCCATCGGGATGGAAGGCTTGCCGACCTTGCCGCGCACCGGCTCGCCGCGCCGGACCAGACCGTCCGCTTCAAGGTTGCGCAGGATGGTGGACACCGTGGGTTTGGACAACCCGGTACGACGCGCCAGTTCGGCTGCGGGAACGGCGCGTTCGAACTGCAGGATTGATAGGATCAGGCGTTCGTTATAGTCGCGGATGCCACTTTGATTTACGCCTGCCCGCTTTGCGCTGATGTTATCTCCGTCCATGGCGCGGACCATATGTGCCTCCCCTTCAAAAGGGAAGGTACATGCAATGCCTTAGTAAGTAAAGTTTACAAACTAATTGACAGGGCCAACAGAATCAGTTCTTTTAGGGTCGGACCTGACGGATTTCACTGCGGTGAGCCTGGAAAGGGAAACACCCGGTCCATAGTAAAATTCGCTTCGTGTGGGAGGAAAACATGAAAGCTCTAATGACTACGTCGGCCCTGGCCGTGAGCCTGTGCGCAGGTGCCGCCTATGCCGAAACCAACGCCTGCCTGATCACCAAGACCGACACCAATCCCTTCTTCGTCAAGATGAAGGAAGGCGCCACGGCAGCCGCCGAACAACACGGCATCACCCTGTCGACTTTTGCCGGAAAATACGACGGCGATGTCGAAACCCAGGTGGCCTCGGTCGAGACCTGCATCGCATCCGGCGCGAAGGGCATTCTGATTACCCCGACCGACAGCCGCGCGCTGGTGCCGGTCATCACCCAGGCTCGGGACGCCGGGATCCTTGTCATCGCACTGGACACGCAATTCGAACCAGCCGACGCCGCCGACGCGACCTTTGCCACCGACAACTTCAAGGCGGGGGTTCTGATCGGCCAGTGGGCGCGCGCCACGATGGGGGACGACGCGGCAAACGCCAAGATCGCGCTGCTGGATCTCAACGCCTCGGAAGTCTCGGTCGACTATCAGCGTGACAACGGCTTTCTTCAGGGCTTCGGCATCGACATCAAGGATCCGACCGATATCGGCGACGAAGACGATCCGCGCATCGTCGGCAATGATGTGACTGACGGTTCGCCTGACGGCGGACGGACCGCGATGGAGAACCTGCTGCAGATCGATCCGGACATCAATCTGGTCTACACCATCAACGAACCCGCCGCCGCCGGCGCCTATGAGGCGCTGAAGTCTTTCGGCAAGGACGAAGGCGTGCTGATTGTCTCGGTCGATGGCGGCTGCCCCGGTGTGAAAGACATTGCCGGCGGTGTGATCGGCGCGACCGCGATGCAGTTCCCGCTGCTGATGGCCTCCAAGGGCATCGAAGCGATCGCGACCTTTGCCGAAACCGGTGAGAAGCCGCAGAACACCGAAGGCCTGGATTTCTACAACACCGGTGTCGAGCTGGTGACCGACAAGCCCGTCGAAGGCCTGCCGTCGATCACCTCGGAAGAAGGTTTGCAGAAGTGCTGGGGCTGATCCCCGGCTGACCATTCCGGCAGGGCGCCACGGTGCCCTGCCCTTTCGCTTCCCCCCCCCATTTTGACGGAATCTGACGCCGCGACTATGCTTGCCGGCAAGGGAGAGAGTCATGTCTGAACCTAACAATCCTGCCCGATCGGGCCAGGAATTTGAACAGGACCTGAACCGAAGCGACGCCAGGGTCGCCGAGTTCGAGGTCGAAAACCACACGCTGCTGGACCGGATCCAGCACCTGCTTCACAACAATCCCACGCTGGTTCCGGTGATCGTGCTGGTTCTCAGCCTCGTGGCTTTCGGGTTGATCGCGGGCGGAAAATTCTTTTCGGCCTTCAACCTCAGCCTCATTCTGCAGCAGGTGTCGATCATCGGCATCCTGGCCGCCGCCCAGTCGCTGATTATCATCACCGCCGGCATCGATCTGTCGGTCGCGGCAATCATGGTGCTGATGTCGGTCGTCATGGGCAATCTGGCGGTGTTCGCCGGCGTGCCCGCCGGCTTCGCCATCCTGGTGGGTCTGGCCGGCGGGGTCGGCGCGGGCCTGATGAACGGCTGGCTGATCACTCGTGTCAAGCTTCCGCCCTTCATCACCACGCTCGGCACCTGGTCGATCTTCTATGCGCTGCTGCTGTGGCTCTCGGGCGCGCAGTCGATCCGCGGCCAGGACATCGATACCGAGGCACCATTCCTGAAATTCTTCGGGGCGTCCTTCGATGTCGGCGGCGCGCGCATCACGCTCAGCTCGATCCTGATGATCGTGGTCTTCGTCGTGCTCTGGTACATGCTGAACAAGACCGCCTGGGGCCGCCATGTCTATGCCATCGGCGACGACAAGGAGGCCGCCGATCTGTCGGGCATTCGCACCGACCGCACGCTGCTGTCGGTCTACGGGCTGTCGGGCTTCATCTGTGCGCTGGCGGGCTGGGCCTCGATTGGCCGAGTCGGCTCGATCTCGCCGCAATCCTTCTACGAAGGCAACCTGGATTCGATCACCGCCGTCGTGATCGGGGGCATCTCGCTGTTTGGCGGGCGTGGCTCGATCATGGGCGCGCTTTTTGGCGCCCTGATCGTCGGGGTGTTCCGCTCCGGCCTTCGCCTCTCGGGTGTTGACGTGCTGTGGCAGGTCTTCGCCATCGGCTGGCTTATCATCATCGCGGTCGCAATCGACCAATGGATCAGAAGGGTTTCGGCATGACGCAGACAGCAACACCTGTCGTACAGGCCCGCGGGATCGTGAAGCGCTATGGCCACGTGACCGCAATCGACCACTCGGATTTCGAACTGCGCGCCGGAGAGGTTCTGGCGGTGATCGGAGACAACGGCGCCGGCAAGTCGTCGATCGTCAAGGCGATCTGCGGCGCCACCATACCCGATCACGGCGAGATCCTGATCGAGGGAAAGCCGGTCCGGTTCACCTCTCCCATCGAGGCGCGGGACATGGGGATCGAGATCGTCTACCAGAACCTCGCCCTGTCCCCGGCCCTGTCGATTGCCGACAACATGTTCACGGGGCGCGAGATCCGCAAGGAAGGCTGGACCGGCAAGTATCTGCGGATGCTCGACAAACCCGCCATGGAGAAGTTCGCGCGCGACAAGCTGACCGAACTGGGGCTGATGACCGTGCAGTCGATCAAGCAGCCGGTCGAAACCCTGTCGGGGGGGCAGCGCCAAGGCGTCGCCGTCGCCCGCGCCGCGGCCTTCGCCACCAAGTTCATCATCATGGATGAACCGACGGCAGCCCTGGGCGTCAAGGAAAGCCGCAAGGTGCTGGAACTGATCCAGGATGTCCGGGCCCGCGGTATCCCGATCATCCTGATCAGCCACAACATGCCGCATGTGTTCGAGGTCGCCGACCGCATCCACATCCACCGGTTGGGCAAGCGGCTTTGCACCATCGACCCCAAGGACTACACCATGTCCGACGCGGTCGCCTTCATGACCGGTGCCAAGGAGCCTCCGGCCCAGGACGCCGCGTAAGCGAACGCGTGAAGTGATCGAGGCGCTGCCGGGTTGAAATCCGGCAGCGCCTTTTCCCGTGCGGCCCCGGGCTGTTGCCCTTGGTCGACGTCCTGTTTCGGAACAACGGATAATGGCGAAGGGGCTTGCCACTTGTCTTGCGCGGCTTTCCCCCTTTGAATGTGAAGCGGGACCGCCAAACCGCAGAAAGCTTCGATGCTACAGTCCAGATCCTTTCGCTATATTCTGGCGGTCTCGCAGCACGGTTCGATACGCAAGGCGTCCGAGGTCCTGAATATTGCGCCCTCGGCGGTCAACCGGCAGATCCTGGAGTTCGAGCGCGATCTGGGCATGCCGCTTTTCGACCGGCTTCCACGGGGCATGAAGCTGACCAGCGCCGGGGAAGTCGTCATCGACCATATCCTGCGCATGGACGGCGAGATTGACCTGATGCACGCCCGGCTGCGAGACCTTCAGGGCCTTGAGGCAGGTCAGATCCGATTGGTTGCGGCCTCCGGGCTCATGTCCTCGCTGATCGCCACCACCGCCGCGAAGTTCTGCCGGGACCACCCCAAGGTTGAGCTCAAGATCAACGTCATGGCGCTGGAAGAGATCGTCGAGGCTGTGGGGGAAGGCACCGCCAATCTGGGCCTTGGCTTTGACCTGCCCCGCGAGTCGCGCCTGTCGACACTGGCCAGCATGCACCAGCCGCTCGGGTTCATCGTTCCTCCGGACCACCGCCTGGCCGGCTATCCAGCCCTCCGGCTGAGCGATTGCGTCGGCGAGCCGCTTATTCTTCCGCCGCCGGGAAGTGGCATTCGAATTCTGCTGGATGCCGCTTTTGCCGAATGCCGCATCGATCCGAAAATCATCATCGAGTCGAATTCCGTCGAGCTTCGAAAGCACCTGGTCCGGCAGGGGGCCGGGCTGTCGATCCTGTCATCCGTCGATACACTGGGGGACGTGGCCGAAGGGCTTCTGGTTCACGTCCCGCTGGCCGATCCCGCCGTGCCGGGCCAGACGCTCAAGCTGGTCAGCCGGGCTAAGGGGACACTGGAACCGCTTCAGGCCAAGCTGGCAGAAGAATTCAGGCGCCGGTTTTCCGACCTTAGCGCCTGAGTGTCCTCATTTTCAGTACAGATATAGCGAATCTTTGCGCTTTATAGGACGCTCTCAATTCCCGAAGTTCCTGACATCGTACAAGCGGCACCCCCGCAGAACCATTCAGGAGCACGTCATGCGCAAAAGCATCCTTGCACTTCTCCTCACCGCAGCCCCGATCCCGGCAATGGCCGATGGCTGGCCTTCCGACACGATCCGTATTGTTGTCGGCTTTACGCCCGGTGGGTCCAGCGACCTTGTGGCCCGCCTTCTGGCGCCGATCATCAGCGCTGATCTTGGCACCAACGTGATCGTTGAAAACATGCCCGGGGCTGCGTCGACGATTGCCGCCGCCAGCGTCAGCAAGGCCGACGCGGATGGTTATACGTTCTTCCTGTCCAACGTCTCGGCCAATGGGATCGCCCCGTTTACCTATTCAGATCTGGGATACGATCCGGTCGCGGATTTCGACGACGTCACCATCCTTGGCTACATCCCCGCCGTGCTGCTGGCGTCCAATGCATCGTCCACCGAAACGCTGGAGGACTTCATCGCCGAGGCCAAGGCCAGCCCCGATGGCATCCTGTTCGGCTCGGGCGGGCATGGGACCATGAACCACGTCAGTGGCGAGTTGCTGAAACTCTCGGCCGGCCTGAACATGGAACATGTTGCCTACAAGGGCTCTGCCGAGGCGATGAACGACCTGCTGGCCGGGGTGATTGACTATCAGATCGATGCGCTGACGCAGAATGTCGGCCAGATCAATGCCGGGGCAATCAAGGCGCTTGCGATCACCACACCCGAAAGATCCCCGGCCGCCCCCGAGATCCCGACGTTCGTCGAACTGGGCCTGCCGGATGTGGTGGCCTTCAACTGGGTTGGCCTGTCCGCCCCGGGTGGCACCCCCGACGAGATCATCCAGCGGTTCTACGAGGCCAGCCACAAGGCGATGCAGGACCCGGAAATCAAGGCGCAGTTCGAAAACTGGGGCATGTTCCATATCGACAGCACGCCCGCCGAGGCCGAAGCCTTCGTCAGCGCCGAAGTCGCCAAATGGGGGAATGTTGTTGCCAGCGCAGGGGCCTTCGACTGATGTCACGCATTGCTCTGATCCTTAACGGCTACAAGGATGATCGCGGTTTCGTGCAGGAGGGCTATGAAGGCGCGCTCGCCGCGCGGGAAAGCCTGGGCTTCGACCTCGACCTGATCGACTTCACCAAAGGTTCGGAAGAGCTTCTTCGCGACGAGGTCGAGCAGGCGGTGAAACGCGGCGCCAGCGGCGTGATCGTCCATGGCAGCCGCGCGGATGCGGCCTTGCAGGACGTGGCGCGGACATATCCCGATTGCGCCTTCCTGTCGCCGGGCGGTCAGGCTGAAGGGCCGAATGTCTGGAACTATGCCGTTCGGCACTTTGAGGCCGCATTCCTTGCCGGGATTCTGGCCGGGCGCATGACCAGAAGCGGCGTCGTCGGACATCTGTCCGGTGTCTTTATCTCCCCCGGCAAGAAGGGGCGCGCCGCCTATGTCGATGGCGTGCGGACAGCGGACCCCGCCGTCGAGGTCCTGACCGGCTTTTGCGGCAACCAGGACGACCCCGCACTTGCGGCCGCGTGGATTACGGCGCAGGCGCAGCAAGGGGCAGATATCATCTTCACCATGCTGAACTTCGGCAGGTCGGGTGCCGTGGACGCCTGCCGCACGCAGGGCATCCATCAGATCGGCAACATTCGGGACTGGTGCGCCGAGGAACCGGATGTCTTCATTGGCTCGGCAATCTCTCGACATGGCTGGTCGATCCGGACGTGGATCGCGGATCTTCTGGCCGACCGGCTGGAACCGGGCCGCAACCTGCATCCCGGCCTGGAAACGCCCGAAGCCGTCGACCTCATTGTCGGCAAGGACATTCCGGGGGCCGTTCTTGACGAGATCGCGGCCTACCGTGAAGACATCGTGGCTGGCCGCCGGGTCGTCGAGACCACCTATGATGGACCGGAGTTCATGCCGGACATGACCCTCAACACCGCATGAGGCTTGCCATGATGGACAGCAGGAAAAAAGCCGATCTTCTGTGCGGCGCAGCCGTGGCCTTGCTGGGCGTGGTCGCGCTCTCCTCGGCCACGGGCTGGGAGGTCGGCTCTCTCCGCCGGATCGGCCCGGCTGTCTTTCCCGGACTCGTCGGGGCCGTGCTTGTCGGCCTCGGCATTGCCATTGCACTGGTGGACGACCGGATCGCGGACGAGGAAGCCCCGGCCCCGGTCAACCTGCGCGGCCTTTTGCTCGTGGTGGCGGGGCTGGCGGCCTTCACGATGCTGATCAAATCCGCGGGGCTTATCCCCGCGATCTGGGCCGCAGTCTTCCTCTCCGCCTATGCCGATCCCGCGTTCCGCCTGCGGGATACCGCGCTGGTTGCCCTCATCATGAGCGGGATCGGCCTCGGGCTCTTTGTGCATCTCCTCGGGTTTCAGGCCCGCGCATTCGGAGCGTACTGATGATCGACAACCTGGCCCTTGGCTTTTCCGTTGCCCTGTCTTTCGAAGGGCTGGTCTACTGCTTTCTCGGCGTGTTTCTGGGCACGGTCATCGGCGTTTTGCCGGGCCTCGGCGTCATGGCGACGCTGGCGATTCTGATGCCGATCACCTTCCATCTCGACACGGTCTACGCCCTGATCATGCTGTCGGGCATCTACTATGGCGCGGCCTTCGGGGGGTCTACCGCCTCGATCCTGCTGAACCTGCCGGGAACGGCCAATACCGCGATCACCTGCCTTGACGGCTACCCGATGGCGCAACAGGGCCGCGCGGGCGTTGCCCTGTTCATGACCGCCGTCGCGTCGTTCACCGGCAGCATCATCGGGCTCCTGATCCTGGCGCTCTGTGCGCCGTTGCTGGCGCAGATTGCCCTGAACTTCGGGTCGCCCGAGTACTTCACCCTGATGCTGTTGGGGCTGTTCGCGGCCGGGATGCTGTCCAGGGGGTCGCATCTGCGGTCGACGGCATCCATCTTCATCGGCCTGTTTTTCGGCATCGTCGGCACCGATATCAGCACCGGGGTTCAGCGATTCACCCTGGGCCAGCCCGAGCTTTATGCCGGCATTCCGCTTGTTGCGATCTCGCTCGGGCTGTTCGGACTTCCCGAGGTGATCGGCAACGCCGGGCGTCAGGACAACAAGCCCGTGACCGGCACCCGGATCTCCATGCGTTCGATGCTGCCCAACCGTGTGGACATGCGCAGATCCATCTGGCCGATGCTGCGCGGCAGCGGGATCGGCGCCTTCTTCGGGGCGCTGCCCGGCACCGGCAGCCTGATCGCCTCTTTCGCTTCCTACGTCGTGGAAAAGAAGGTGCACCGCGATCCGTCGCTGTTCGGCAAAGGCGCCATCGAGGGCATTACCGGACCCGAATCCGCCAATAATGCGGCCACCCAGACGGCCTTCATCCCGACCCTGACCCTTGGCGTGCCGGGGGACGCCATCATGGCGATGATGCTGGGCGTGATGCTGATCCACGGGGTCGCCCCCGGACCGCGGCTGATCTCGGAACAGCCGGATCTGTTCTGGGGGCTGGTTGCAAGTTTCCTGATCGGCAACGTGTTGCTGGTGATCTTCAACGTCCCGCTGATCGGTCTCTGGGTCCGCCTGCTGCGGATCCCCTACCACATGCTGTTCCCGGCGATCCTCGTCTTCATCTGCCTCGGCGTCTACAGCGTGAACTATGCGACCCTCGACCTTGTTCTGGTGATCTGTTTCGGTGCCTTGGGCTATGCGATGACCTTGCTGAAACTCGAACCCGCCCCCTTGATCCTTGGCCTGGTTCTGGGGCCGATGATGGAAGACAACCTTCGGCGTACCTTGATGATCTTTCGCGGCGATGTCTGGGCCATTCTGGACCGTCCGCTGTCGCTGGCCTTTCTCTTGTGTACCCTCGCCATCATCCTGGTTGGACTGATCGGACCCTTGTTTCGAAAGTCTGCGCGCCACAAGATGCGGCCGAAGCGGTCATAGAGGCCGGAGGGAATCCAATTCGCCCGCTCTCGGTGTGCAGACCATGCGTCGCCGGTCCTTGAGCGTTCCGAACATGATCTCGAATCGGTTCCGGCGTTTGTGTGACCTCTGTCGGAATTCATGGCTGTCGTGCGTTGCGTGCGACCTGGGAAACAGGCGCGTATGCCTCTGTTTCTCACGGCTTCTCTGGGCCGATCCGCATCGTAGACCCGATCGCCAATCAACCAATCTACGGTCGGCGGGCTGCCCAGTAATGCCCGCGCGCCGATGTCCCCGCTGACCTGCCCGGCGATGGCGAACAGGTTGAGCGGTCGGCCCTGGCTGTCGCAGATGGCGTACCGCTTGGTGTTCATGCCGCCCGTTCTGCGGGTGAACGATCCGCCGGATCGTTTCCTTGCCTTGAACTCGGGCCAATCAGACGGTCACGCCCCCCATTTTTCCGTCGTCCCAACCGATTGGCTGTCCATAATTGCAACTGTGGGTTGGGGCCTCGGCTCGCTTTTTCCCGGGCAGCGGTCGATGCAAGCGAACCCAGACACCGTCGGAAATCCCACCACACCGTTCCCAAAGGCGGAAAATCCTGCGGGAGAAGGCGCCATTGGCATCCCGAACGCGGCAGATGGAGGTGTATCGACCACACCCTGAAAATCCGTTTCCCGGGGTCGCTCGTCCGATCGCGGGGGTGGCAGATGGGGCAACCAGCGTCCACGGTTCAACGGTGTGGTCTGTGGCCAGGCCATTCGGCGCCATGATCACCTCCCGTCTCTGGACAAGAAGATGCCTCTGGATACCAAAATGACGACCTCTCACACAGGCGCTGCGGGTGCCCAGCCCCTCAGTATTGCATCGGATTGCTGTGTGTCGGAGGATCGAGATGGACCAGTTTCTTCGCTTGCTCCAGGGTGAAAAGCTCGGGCTCTTCCGGTGGCGGCCCCTTGTACGGCTGCGACACGTGCTTGGGTGTTGCGTCCCCCTGTTCCCCGGCCCGTTGCAAGGCGAGGGCCAGCGAGACCAGCCCCGCCGCAAGCGCCGTGGCCGCCGATGTCCCCGAGAACCCGCAATAAAGCGACGCGACCTCGAGATGCTCGTCGCTTTCCTGGCCCGGAAGTTGAACGTAGGGTGACGGGTTGTAGCCCGCCGAGCCGGGCACGTCGGTGGACACGATATCCGTCGGCTGGAAATTCTGGTCGAACATCCACCACGCGGCCCGCGTTTCCGACGTGCTGGTGCGATATCCAGTGCGACGCGTCGCCCAGCCTGCGCTGCGCGCGAGCGCGCCCGCGCCGCAGGTCTGGCCGACATCCGGCGACACGAGGCGGTCTCCGACAGGCTGTCCCTGGTCATGGTTGGTCTCCCTGGTCATGGGTAAGGTCGGCAACCTTGGACACCTCGTTGCCGGACTTGAACGCAGTGGCCAGCATCCAGGCAAGGGGGAACAACGGCAGCACCAACCACAGCGTCCCTGCCACAGCGGCCAGACCTAAGTCCCACTGCTGGAAGGCAAGCTTGTAGGTATACAGGCTGAGGGTGGTTGTGGCGTTGATCCGGCCGCCCTGTGTCAGCACCCATGGCAGGGTGATTTCCTGGAACACCTTGACCGATTGCAGGACACCCAGCGTGATCAGCATCGGCCTCATCAGCGGCAGAATGATGTAGTGGAAGCGTTCCACCGGGGTGGCGCCATCAAATCTGCGGTCTCTAGGCTATGGACTTCGGTAACGGGGCGGTTTGTGTCAAGCCGCTTTGCGCAGGCAAAGCTATCCGCCAGAGCGGTG
>NZ_JBFBVU010000042.1:0-16327 GCF_040689105.1 Meridianimarinicoccus marinus | reverse complement strand
CGAGAATATCTACGGAATTCAGTCTATTAGGATACAGTGCTGGCCGCAATCGGAAGGGTATATGGTGCCCGGGGGCGGCACCAACTTATTGTTTTATAACGTTTATCTTTGTATGCTTTTGTGTCTATCCCCCTATGGGCGTTAGGCTTTCTGTCCGGCGTTGTCTTGCTCTGTCCGTCCGCGTCCACTAGTCTAAGGTGGATATATAGGTGGATGAAAATGAGAGCGACGAAACGGCTTTCCTCACAGTTCGTAAGGTCCGCTCCCGTGGGCAAACACTGCGACGGCGCAGGGCTTTGGCTGGTCAAACGAGACGATGGCGGGGCGCAGTGGGTGTTGCGCGTTACCGTTCACGGTAGGCGGCGTGAGATGGGCTTGGGCGGCTTTCCCAATCTATCCTTGGCGGGTGCGCGGAAGCAGGCTGAACACTGGCGCAGCGTAGCGGCAGATGGGCGTGACCCTGTGAAGGAGCGTGAAGCCGAAAGGAGAGCCGTGCAGCGCGCTGATATTTCGTTGGCGGTCTTGACTGCGGATGCGTTCGAGGCGCGCAAAGCAGAACTGAAAGGCGACGGTACGGCTGGACGGTGGCTATCGCCCTTGAACATTCACGTTTTGCCGAAGCTGGGGAAAGTTCCGGTGACGGACCTCGACCAGCGCGACATTCGCGATACCCTGGCCCCCATTTGGCACACGAAAGCAGACACCGCGCGCAAGGCGCTCAACCGGCTGTCTATCGTGATGCGCCATGCTGCTGCGCTGGGCCTGGATGTAGACATGCAGGCGACCGAGAAAGCCAAGGCACTGCTGGGCAAGACGCGCCATGTGCCGAAGAATATCCCGGCGATGGCATGGGCGGATGTTCCCGCTTTCTACGCCAGCCTCGAAGAACCTACGCTTACGCACCTCGCCTTGCGGCTGTTGATTTTGACCGGGATGCGCTCCAACCCGCTGCGCAATATCCGTCTCGACCAGATCGAAGGCGACGTTTGGACGGTGCCAGCGGACGCCATGAAGGGCCGCAAAGGCGCAACTGATGCTTTTCGGGTGCCCCTATCATTGGAAGCGCGTCGGATTATTGAAATGGCACGCCCGCACGCCCGCAACGGCTTTTTATTTCCGAACACTCGGAAGGGCGTGATTAGTGACATGACGCTTTCACGTCACATGGAACGACGCGGGCTGGCAGCACGCCCGCATGGCTTCCGGACAAGCTTGCGCACTTGGCTTGCCGAAGCAACCGATGCTCCGCACGAGGTGGCCGAAGCAATGCTTGCACATGTGGTGGACGGGGGCATCGTTCGCGCCTATCGCCGCACTGACTTCCTCGAACAACGCTCCAAACTGGCTGACCGATGGGCAGACCTTGCAACCGGTGGTGCCGGGCAAGTGGTCAACCTGGCAGGGAAGGGCTGCTAGTGTTGGAAATTGATGTTGATGGACTTCCAGCGGGACTTGTCGAAATCATTGAGCGGCAGTTTCCAGGCTCTTCACGGCCGTTTGAAGAGTATATTGGTTGCTCAAAGCGTAGTGAGTTCCAGGCTTTTAAACTCGACGAGTCTTTTCGTTATCCTCTGGTTGGATTTGGGCTTGGTCCAGACGAGGAGTCTTGGAAACGCTTGCGAAGAGCTTCTGTTGAATTGAAACGAGCCCTTGTCGCTCTTGGCAACGATGGAATGCGAGAGCTCAACTGGACCTCGCCCGCGTGGTGGGACAAAGAAAAGCCCTTGGCCAATGAAGCATATCTAGTCGCTGATTTGGTAAGAGAAGGCGCTTCCGAAATGATGGAAAAGCGTCGCGCTGGTGTAAAGGCTAGTAAGAAACGTGACTGGTGCGCGGCAGCACTTGCAAAAACGGCGCGAAGCATTTGGGCAGAAGAGGCGTGGCACGCAGATTGGGACGAATACGGACCTGCCTATATAAATATCCTCCATGTGTATACCCTGCCTGAACGTGAGTGGGAAACCGCGAAAGAGCAAATGCTCAAGTATGATCAACACCTTCGGGAATTTGCCCCCAAAGCAGAAAAGCACGATGCACCGGGGCCGTTTGGCCGATTTCTTGAAGAAATCCTGGCATTATATGGGCGCAACATTTCAGCCGCTTCAGCACTTAGATCCATGAATCGTGTCGAAGATACCATAACGCGCTTCCCCAAGTGACTTAAGGCTCATTTCCTCAGTGGCTCAGTAACATGTTATATTTCAGCATGTTAATAGCACTGGTGGCGTCGAATGATGAATCGCGGGCAAGGTGAGCGCGAAATGAGTGATGCACGGCTTGGTTTTGACCGTTGGGGAGGAATCAGAGACCCAAACAGCCAAGAGGCTTGATCGCGGCGTGAAATGGCGTCACCTTCAAGGCTCCAGCGCTCTATTTGGGGAATGTTGGACAAAAATTGATGGATGGCCCGGGTCAGAAATTATTGAATTTTGGATGGACGATATGCCGGATCCCACCGATGAAAAGTATGATGTTGTTACAGAGTGCATTGTATCTGCATTTGAAGGTCTTCCCAATTCCCTCATTCGCCGCCTTCTGATCCGTGCAACAATCAAACTCATCCCGCCGGTTGGAATCTTCCTTGCGGGCATGAGTAACCTATTTGGAAGTGTCATTCTGTTCTTAGGTGGGTCGGTTGCGGCGATGTATCTTGGCACAGCTTTCACACAGTCTGAAAGTGGGCTTCTCCAGCTTGTCGGGTTGGTGCTTTCATTTTTAGGCTTGCCAGGTTCGATTGTCGTATTCATCAGCTCATTTCTACTAGATTTTGTTACGATACCACTATTCGGATATTCCGTATTCCTCGGCCGTTCGATGTAAAGCGGTGCTAGTCCCCCACTTGACAGGTTAACCATACATAAGTGCTGTTGGATGGTGGCGGGACTAGGCTCTAGATATTTTTCTCATGGTCACCCGATACCACTTCACAGTTTCCTACTCCTACTCCTATTCCTATTCCTATTCCTATTCCTATTCCTATTCCTAGACCGTTCTTTTGGTCGCGAAGTTGTGTCACTACGGAGGTGATAGGTTTGCAAACGCAGTTAGCAGCAAGACACCGAAAAGGTGATTTCCTGCTGACGCGTCAACTTTCAAAGAGAGGCATGTTCGGACCATTCGAAACGACTATGGATGGTTCGAAATGCAAACCTACCTCACCCTGAATGAACTACGTGAAAAGCTGGGCAACCGTTCCCGTAGCGCAATCTATGCTGACCTCGCGGCGGGCCGCTTGCCGCAGCCAATCAAACTCGGAGGCCGGATCTATTGGCCTGAGGGCGACATTGACGCTCATCTGCGCGCCCTTCGCGAACAGGCGGCGTAAACGATGGCCGCAAAGAATAACCCCGGCGCGCTGGCGGGCGCAACCGGGGCTGGAAAGCCTGTCCATGCGAGAGCGGAAGGCACCCGGAGGATAGCACGAAAATCACGGGGGGGCACGGCTTATCGTGTCACGACCAGCGCAGGCGATGCCTTCAATATCGTGGTCTCGGGCCGGGACCGTTGGGCGCTGGAAGAACTGCGGCGCGAAGGCAAGAAGGGATGCACACCTATCGATAACCCCGCGCCGCGCTGGAGCGGCTATGTATTCAATCTCCGCGAACTCGGGGTGGAGATTGAAACCATCACCGAAACGCATGAGGGCGATTTTCCGGGGCATCACGCACGCTACGTGCTGCGCTCTGTTGTGGCCCCCAAGTGGAAAGGGGGTACCGCATGAACCGGCTGCAAATCCTCTATCTGCGCCACCTTCACGGGCTGAACGAAGCACAGGCAAACGCTCTGGCCGCACTGATTTGGGGGGCAGGCTTTTGACGGATGCACGCGACCTGACAAGAGCGCTGGGCGGCAAGTGGTATCGGAATTACGGGGCGGCACCTTGCCCCGTATGTCAGCCCGAGGGCCGCAAAGGGCAAAACGCATTGACCCTGGCCGACGGGCGAGGCGGCAATCTGGTCCTGCACTGCAAGAAGTGCGACTGCGCTTTTCTCGACATTCTGGCAGCGGCGGGACTTCTTTCGGGGGACTACACGCCCCCTGATAGGGCGACTATTGCCCAGCGCGAAGCGGTGCGGCGGGCTGAGACCGAGAAGCGGGCACGGCAGGCCGAAAGGTGCTGGCTAGAATCGCAGACTATCACGGGAACGTTGGCAGAAACCTATCTGCGGGGGCGGGGCATCAACTGCCCCTTGCCGCAAACGCTTCGCTTCCATCCCGAATGCTGGCACGGGCCGACCGCGAAACGGCTTCCGGCACTTGTGGCACTTGTGGAAGGCGGCAACGGCATTGCCGTACACCGCACCTATCTTCGGGCTGATGGCTCGAGCAAAGCAGGGGTAGACCCCGCAAAGATGATGCTGGGCACGACCGCTGGCGGCGCTGTGAGGCTCACACAAGGGCCGGGGCCGCTGGTGGTTGCTGAGGGCGTCGAGACCGCGTTGAGCCTTGTGTCTGGCCTTCTGCGCGCGCCTGCGACGGCATGGGCTGCGTTGTCAACTTCGGGTGTCCGTAGCCTTCGCTTGCCAGTGAACCCAGGAAAGCTGACCATTGCCCCCGATGGCGATGCTGCGGGCCGTGAGGCTGCAAACGCATTGGCTGCATACGCTCACGCGATGGGCTGGCGCGTCGCGACATTGCCCGCCCCGGATGGCCGCGACTGGAACGACGTTTTGACCATGAAAGGGGAAGTTGCATGAACGCCCCCCAACCAATTCACTACCTGCCCGAAGGACCGCAACCGCTGGTAAGAGATATTGCCCCCGGTGCCGCCTATCCGGTGCAGGCGCTGGGGCCGCTGCGCGAGGCGGTGGAGGCCGTGCAGGGCAAAACACAAGCCCCGCTGGCTATTCCTGCGCAATCGGCTTTGTCCGTGGCTTCCTTGGCAGTGCAGGGCTTTGCCGATGTGGAAACCCTGGGCGGGGTGCGCGCTCTGTCGCTTTACGCTTTGACCGTCGCGCGCAGCGGCGAGCGCAAATCGGCCTGCGACGCACCGCTCATGGCGGCGTTGCGCGACCATGAACGGGAGCGGGCGAAAGCCCAGCGCGACGACATGCAAAGCTGGGCCAATGCGCACGCGCTCTGGAAGGGCGAACGTGACCGCATTCTTGCCGCCGCAAAGAGAGGAAAGGGCGAAAAGCGTGTTGCCGCTAGAGCCGACCTTGACGCGCTAGGGCCGGAACCCAGCGCGCCCCCGTCTGCTGACCGCACCGTGTCAGAACCGACCTTTGAAGGGCTGACCAAGCTCTTTGCCGCAGGCCAGCCAAGCCTTGGCCTTTTCTCGGACGAAGGGGGGCAATTCCTTGGCGGGCACGCCATGAATAGCGACAACCGACAAAAGACGCTGGCTGCGCTGAATGACCTTTGGCAAGGGAACCCGATCCGACGCACGCGCTCTGGTGACGGGCACGCGACGCTCTACGGGCGACGGCTTGCAGTGCATCTGATGGTGCAGCCGACCGTGGCGCGGGCCTTCATGGCGGATCCGATGGCAGCGGATACGGGCTTTCTGCCGCGCTTTCTGATGTGTGAGCCGCCCAGCGCAATTGGAACCCGGATGCAGGCGTACGCACGCCACAACGAAAGGGCGCTGACCGGCTTCTCGGAACGGCTACGCGCAGTGCTATCGACGCCCCTGCCGATGAATGAAGATACCCGCGAGTTGGAGCCGCGCACGCTTGGGCTATCCGCCGATGCCCGAGTTCTGCTGGCGGGCTTCGCTGATGCAATCGAAGCGGCGCAAGCCCCCGGTGGAGACCTTACCCACATTACCGGCACGGCATCCAAGGCTGCGGAACAGGCTGCGCGCATTGCGGGCGTTCTTACGCTCTGGGCTGACCTGAGCGCACAATCAGTGACGGCAAGTGTGATGGCCGACGCAATCACCCTGGCGCAATTCTACTTGTCCGAAGCTTCGCGGCTTTCCAGCGCAGCAACCGTATCTGCGGAAATCGACAAGGCCGACGCACTGCGAAAATGGCTGCTGGATAGTTGGCAGCACGCTGAGGTGATGGTGCGGGATGTTGTGCAGATGGGGCCAAACGCGTTGCGCGAAACGCCGCGCGCAAGGGCGGCGCTGGGCATTCTGGAAAAACATGGATGGCTTGTGAGGTTGGAGGCCGGGGTGGTGGTGCGCGGGGCGGCTAGGGCCGAGGCATGGCGCATCGTGAAAGGCGGCGACGATGTGGTTTGACGCTTCCTCCGCGCTTGAAAGACTTGCGAAAGGATTGGTCGCGGATGCCTGCCCCAATGCTACTCCCGCTACTTCCGCTACAAAGGCGATAGGGGTAGCGAAAGTAGCGGATGTAGCGACGCCTCGCGCAAAACCCAGCACTTCCGCGCAGCGCACAACACCAATACCTGCAACGCCCCCGGTGGACTCCTGCGAACTCGAACCGCCACGGCTAGGCTTCTCGCTGACAGGGAAGCCCCTCACATGGACGGGGCGTGTGGTGTCGTTGAACGACTGGCGCAGGCTGACCGCATGGGAACGTCAAGGGCCAGATGGGCGAATGTGGTGTGGAAACGCGCGGGAGTGGATTGAACGGAAAGGGCGCTGACAATGGCAAAAGACCTCGAAAAGAAGAAGAACGATACTGCGAAAGGTCAGGGCCGGAAGCCGCCCCGCGTTGGCATGGAGTGGCCGCGAAACGATGCGTTAGAACTTGGGACTAGCGGCGATTGGACAAGCATCTTGCGGGCATCTGGCAATGTCACGGTTGCAAATGGGCTTATCATGCAGGCCGCAATCTTAGGTTCCTGCGGCAAGCGTACAGATCCTGAAGCGACAGATTTTGTCGTGGGCTTCGTCGATAGCATGGAGCCGCGAGACGCCGCCGAAGCCTTGTTGCTAACCCAGATGGCAGCAACGCATCAGGCGACAATGATGCTGGCGAGGCAGCTGAATCATGTGGAGAATATTCCGCAGAAAGATTGTGCTGAGCGGGCACTGAACAAGGCCGCACGCACCTTTGCCGCGCAGATGGATACACTCAAGCGGTATCGCTCGAAAGGGCAGCAGGTGGTACGTGTGGAGCGTGTCACGGTGGAAAGCGGTGCGCAGGCTGTAGTGGGCACGGTGGAAAGCGGGGGGCGGGGCAGTGAAGAGAAGTGACGTTGACCCCATGCACCGTGCAAATGCGGCACCCCGATGCACTGCAAAATCGAAGCGCACCGGCAAACCATGCCAAGCACCAGCGGTTGGTGGTTGGAAAGTCTGTCGTATGCATGGGGCGCAAGGAGGGGCAAAGCCGGGAAAATCGCATCCGAATTGGAAGCATGGTGGGCGTAGCGGTGTGGCGGTAGAACTACGCAAGCTAGTAAATATGATGGGCCGTGAAGCGCACAGGCTTGCGGATGATATGGACTAGTCTCAAGCGCCGAAGCGCTGGTTACATCGGCGTCTAACGTGCAGAGTCTTGTGCCGAAATGCCATGCGCTTAGACAAGGCAGAATCCATTGGCTTATTTAAGCTCTTTTCTTTGAAATTAGCGCCAGTATTGCAGCCCTAACTTCTGGGCTTTCCTGCAGTGCCCTGAGAATAGTTTCATCCTCTGGTTCTGCTGATATTCCAAACAGAACGTGCAAAGGGCTTGCCGGGATAGCCGTGCAAATAGCAAGAAATTTGCCAATACTCGGCTCCTTGCCTTCAGTCAGTATGCCACTCACATAGCCGGGGCTACTGCCTGACGCTAGCGACACAGCACGGGCGCTTTTCCCGCTTGCCTTGATTGCAGCTTCAAGCCGCGCTTTCCACGTAGATTCAAACATGTTCGAGCTTCTATCCAAGATGGCCGCATTTCGTATCTTCCTAGTAGCCAGAACTTTCTTCTTCTTCGTTAGTAGGCAGGGGGAGCATGGCAACCTCTACATACAATGATGAGTGCAAGCGGCTTCTGGTGGAAGACCATACGTTCCTAACTGATACTTGGTCGCGGTCATTGTGTTTTGGTAAGGCAGCTCGCAGAAGTTCTGAGGTAGCGCCCCGCCAAGCATCATGCCCGATTATTTTTCAGTCTGCCGTCGCGTCATCATCAACTGCATTGATTTTGCTAGGAGTTCAAGCCGTAGCAAGTCATTCTAAAGGGTGGATATTTGGGGGGATATAAAGCTACCGCGAGGGAAATCTTTCAACAAAATCAGAAACTTATTTTGATTTAATGGTGCCCGGGGGCGGAATCGAACCACCGACACGAGGATTTTCAATCCACTGCTCTACCCCTGAGCTACCCGGGCACGGGTGACGTCCAACGTCTGGGTTTGCGTCTTCTAGAAGAGCCACGGGGTGGTGTCCAGAGCCGAACGCAACTTTTTTCAGTGCAGTTTTCCGTCGCCTTCAAACCCCTCGCGAAGGCTCGGGCCTTCGCTGAACTCTTCAGGTTCTTCCTTGGTTTCAATGGCGTATCCGCCGGTCACCCAGCGGCCCAGATCCACGTCCGCGCAGCGGCGCGAGCAGAACGGGCGATAGGTCGGATGCGTAGCCTTCTTGCAGATCGGGCAGGTCATGACAGGGTCTCGGCCAGCGGCAGGCGCTCGCGTTTGCGTTGCAATTCGAAATGGCCCAGCGGGGTCCAGCCGACCGGCGTGGTTTCCACCGGGCAGACGCGGCAGGCGGCGCGCAGGACCTGCTCGAAGGTGCGGCGCTCCTTCTTCGGCATCGGGGCCAGGTCCAGCACGATCTGGCCGCCAAGGCCGCGCAGGCGCAGGGCGCGGAGCAGGGCGCGGGCGGTGGCGATATTGGCCTTCAGCCCGGCGGCGGGGCTGGTGTCGGGGCCGGTGTTGACGTCGATGGCAACCAGCGCGCGGGTCGGTTCCACGTAGAAACATCCGCCCTCGGGCAGGGGCTCGCGCGGGTCGGAAAGGGTCTCCAGACGCTCGGCGGCGCCGCCTTGGTCAAAGGCCTGATCGCCCTGCAGCACGTCGTGGTCGGGCACATCCACCCATTCGCGCCAGGCCAGAAGGTCCGGCGTGGGACCGTCCAGAAGCAGCTCGGCCGCACCCTTGTCTTCGGCCAGAACGGCCGCGGCCAGCCCGGCCATTTCGGCGATGTCATCGGCTACGGCCTCGTCGTCGCCGGTCGCGGCAGCCGAGCGCAGGATCAGGCCCAGATGGTCGGGCAATTCTGCAGCATGGGCGATTTCCTTCAGCCGCACGCGCGCCTCTTCATCCTTGATCGCGCGCGAGATGTTCAGCCCCGGCGCGTCCGGCGTGATGATGGCATAGCGGCTTTTGAACAGCAGGCGGGGGGTGACCGGTACGGCCTTGCCCCCTTCGGCATAGCCCGAGACCTGCACCAGAACCGCCTGACCCTCGGACAGCCCGTGCCCCTGGCGCAGAAAGCCATTGGTGCCGTCGGTCAGGGTGATGATGCGTCCGCCCTGGCCCTTCATCGGCCGTCCCACGGTGCCGCGATAGATGGCGCCGGGGCGGGGGATGTGATCGGGCGCATCGACCAGCAGATCGTCCAACTGGCCATCGACCATGCGGGCCGCAGCCATGCGTCCGTTGATCTGCGAAATCAGGATCTGGCAGCCTTTCATGCGGCACCTTTCATCAGGGGAACACCCGCGGCCTGCAACAGCCCGGCGGTTTCCGACAGGGGCAGGCCGACGATGCCGGTGAAGGATCCACTGATCCACGGGATGAACGCGCCGGCCGGTCCCTGGATACCATAGCCGCCCGCCTTGCCACGCCAGTCTTCGCTGGCCAGATAGGCATTCACCTCGGCATCGGACAGGGGCCTCATCCGGACCCGGCTTTCCACGCAGCGCGCCCAGGTCCGGTCGCCGCGTTTTATGCTGACGGCGGTATAGACCCGGTGGCGCCGCCCGGAAAGCTGCATCAGGAAAGCGGCGGCCTCGCCCGCGTCGGCGGGCTTGCCAAGGATCCGGCGACCCAGTGCCACCGTGGTGTCGGCGCACAGCACCACATCGTCGGCATCGGCGCGGATGGCCTGCGCCTTTTCCGCCGCGATGCGGGCGCAATAGACACGCGGCAGTTCCCCCTTGCGCGGGGTTTCGTCGATGTCGGGCGGGCGGATCTCGTCAGGTACAATGCCCAATTGGCCCAGCAGCTCCAGCCGCCGGGGGCTTCCTGAACCCAGGATCAGTCGCATGAGTCTCGCCCTGTCGCGTCGGAACGCTTACTTGAACCGGTAATTGATCCGGCCCTTGGTCAGGTCATACGGGGTCATTTCAACCTGAACCCTGTCGCCTGCCAGAACCCGGATCCGGTTCTTGCGCATCTTCCCTGCCGTGTGTGCGATAATCTCATGGCCGTTCTCAAGCTCGACCCGAAATGTCGCATTGGGCAGGAGTTCCTTCACGACGCCGGGAAATTCGAGCAGTTCTTCCTTGGCCATGGTCACTCCATATCAATAGACCCGCCAGAACGCGGGCGGGGTCTACATGCGCCTATATTGTCCATGAATCAAGGGGCCGCGTCAAATACGCCGCCGGATCGGGGCGGGCAGGGCGGTGGTTTCTGCCCAATGACCCGGAACATCCACCGCAGCGGCGATACGGGCCTCGGAAATCAGGCCTTTCGACAGGGACGTGCGCACCCATCCGGCGCTGTCCGGGGCGCCGTTGGCCAGGATCCCGTCGTCGGGAAAGCCGGTGTCGCAGGGGCAGAAGATCCCGGCGCGGCCCCGATTGGTGTCGATCAGCGGGCAGTCGGGCATCGCCCCCAGCAGCGGGGCATGCAGCACCACGGCCTGCTGTTCCAGCGCCCGCGCCCGCGCACCGACCCGCACCCGCCCGTCGCCGGCGGGCAGATCGGTGCAGGCGGGCACCAGCAGCAGATCGGCCTCCAGCCCGCGGGCCGCCAACGGAAACTCGGCGTCATAGCAGATCAATACCCCGATGCGGCCCAGATCGGTGTCGAACACGGCGGTCGCGTCTGCCGGGGTCAGCAATGTTTCGCGCCGCTCCCACGGGGTCAGGATGCGCTTGTCCTGTGCCGCCATCCGGCCCGAGGGGGCCACCAGTTGCGCGCGGTTGCGCAGGGCGCCGTCCGGCCCATGCGCGGGAAGCGAGCCGGTCAGGATATGGCAGGTGTGGCGACGGGCCAGCCCGGCCAGCATGTCCCAATAGGTGGCGGCCAGATCGGCGGCGTGATGGCACCATGCCGCCACCGACAGGCCGCGCGGCGCCCCGGCCAGCGCCACCTCCATCCCGGCGTATTCGGGAAACACCAGCAAGTCGGCATTGGCCGAGGCGACCCAGTGATCCAGCTTGGCCTCCAGCGCATCCAGATCGGGCAGGGCTTCGACCGGGTAGGCCGCTGCGGCCACCGCGATGTCGCGTGGCGGGATCACAGGGGCCGCGCCCAGACCTGCAACGGTTTCTCGCTTTGCGCGACCTCATCCAGATCGCGCCATGAAAACCGCGCGATGGCCCCGTCGAGGGGGGCATAGCCGCGCTTGCGCCAAAAGGCATCATGCGGGCGATAGTCCGGCGGCCGCCTCGGATGATCGGCGGGCCGCTGGACCGCGCAGAACACCGACCATTTCGCGCCCAGGCGCCGCCCGTGATCCTCGCGCAGATCGAAGAAGCGATGCCCCGCGCCCTGTCCGCGATAGGCAGGCAGCAGCACGCTTTCGGCGCAATAGAAACACTCGTCGATGTCCAGCCCGGCGGCCTTCAGCGGGGTGGCAAATTGCCCGGCATGATCGGCCATCATGGTGCCGGTGGCCGCGCCCACCAACCGTTCGCCAGCGAAAGCACCCACAAGGATCGCCGTGGCGCTGTCGGCATAGCTGCGCATATAGCGCCGCTCGTAGTCTAAATCGCCGTCGTAGAGATAGGGAAACTCGCGGAACACCGAGATCCGCAGCCCGGCAAGATCTTCCAGCGCCGCCAGCAGCGCCTCGCCGGTCAGAACGCGGACTTGCAGGGACACGGGGCTCAGTCCTGCGCGGTCAGGGCGCAGACCAGCGTGAACAGGCGGCGCGCGGTGTCGCCGTCGATCTCGGCCTTGCCCGCCAGCACCTCGCGCAGCATTCCCGCGCCTTCCAGATGGATGGCGCGGCGTGCCTCGTCCAGCGCCTCGATCTCGGCGGGCGGTTTCGACCGCACGGCCTCGTAATAGCTTTCACAGATGTGCGAATAGTCCTTCACAACCTGATTGAGCGGCCCCAGCGACAGGGTGAATTGCGCGGCATCCTGCCCGGCCTTGGTGCTCAGCCGAAAATCCAGCTTGCGCCCGGCGCGGCCCAGCATCAGCGCATAGGGGCCTTGCGGCGCATCGGGCAGGGTGAAGTGGTTTTCCTCCAGCAGGTCGAAAACCGCGACCCGCTGCTCCTGTTCCAGCTCGGGCGCGGGCGCGCGGGCGCCGCCGGTGTCCAGGGTGACATCGTACAGGCGTTCGGTCATTTCGGCCCCTCGTTCAGCCGGTCCAGCCGCGCCCGGACCGACAGCGCGTGCGCTTCAAGGCTTTCCGAGGTCGCCAGCGTTTCCGCCGCCGGACCCACGGCCTTCAGCGCGCCGGGGCTCATCCGGGCGGTGGTGGTGCGTTTCATGAAATCCAGAACCGACAGGCCCGACGAGAACCGTGCCGAGCGCGCCGTGGGCAAGACATGGTTCGGCCCGCCGATATAATCGCCGATGGCCTCGGGCGTCCATGCGCCCAGGAAGATCGCGCCCGCATGGGTGACCTTCGCGGCCAATGCTTCGGGATCGGCGACGCAAAGTTCCAGATGCTCGGGCGCGATGCGGTCGGACAGGGCTGCGGCCTCGTCCAGGTCGCGTACGGTGATGACCGCGCCGAAGTCACGCCAGCTTGCGCCCGCGATGGCGCGGCGTTCCAGCGTCTCCAGGCGCTTTTCCACGGCGGCGGCGACGGCCTGCCCGAAGGCAGCGTCATCGGTGATCAGCAGCGATTGGGCGCTTTCGTCGTGCTCGGCCTGGCTCAGCAGATCGACGGCAACCCAGTCGGGATCGTTGTCAGTATCGGCGATCACCAGAATTTCCGACGGCCCGGCAATCATGTCGATGCCCACCTTGCCGAACACCCGGCGCTTGGCGGCGGCGACGAAGGCATTGCCCGGCCCGGTGATCTTGTCCACGGCGGCAATGGTGTCGGTGCCATAGGCCATGGCGGCCACCGCCTGCGCGCCGCCGATGCGATAGACCGTGTCCACCCCCGACAGTCGTGCCGCCAGCAGCACCAGCGGATTGACCGCGCCATCCGGTGTCGGCGCACAGACAACCAGTTTGCCGACACCGGCCACCTGCGCCGGGATCGCGTTCATCAGCACCGACGACGGATAGGAGGCCAGCCCGCCGGGCACATATAGCCCCGCCGCCGACACCGCCGACCAGCGCCAGCCCAGCGTCGCGCCCGCCGCATCGGTCCAGCTTTGATCCTGAGGCAACTGGCGTTCGTGATAGGCGCGGATCCGGTCTGCCGCCATCTGCAAGGCCGCGCGTTCCGCGTGCGGAACCTCCGCACAGGCCGCGTCAATCTCTTCGGCCGAGAAGGCCATGGTCTCGGGGGTCAGTTCCAGCCGGTCGAAACGCTGCGTCAGCTCGATTACCGCCGCATCGCCCCGCGCCCGCACATCAGCGATGATTTCGGCCACGGTGGCGTCCACATCGGGGCTGTCTTCCCGCTTGGCCGACAACAGCGCGCCGAAGGCCGTTTCGAATCCGGGATCGGTGGTGTCTAGAAACTGGGGCATGCAGACTCCTTTCGGAGCGTTCTAAAGGTCAGCGGCAGATGTAACAAGGAACTGGAATGTCACGGTTGTCGCAGCGGCAGACCAGTCACAGATGGTGGTCAGGGGCCTTCCCCGACGGCGCGACATAGGGTTTTGTCACATCCCGCAGATGCAGGTTCAGGCATTCGACGGACAGCCGGATGGCGCCATCTCCGGCCAACGTCAGCAGGATCTCCCCGGCGCCGTCCTGCGCCGCCTCAAATGTGACCGACAGCAGGCTCAAAACCGTGTCCCGGTCGCCCCGGTCGATGCCCTGGCTGGCCACTTTCAGCACGTCGCTGACCAGAAGCACGCTTTGCACCCGTTCGAACGGCCGCTTCTGGCGCTTGGCCGTCTCCCGATCTTCCCAGCGGAAGCGGTTCAGCAGCAGCGCGAATTCCCGTTTGCCGGGGCGATAGGCCATCTCACTGGCCTGAAACACCGCGTCCTGCACCAGTGCCGACAGGATCGCCAGATCTTCGGCTGTCTCGGCCAGCAGGCGCAGCGGCTGTTCCGCACCGTCTTCGAACCTTGCATCGCTCATTCGCTTACCCGTTCGATCATGGCCCCGCAGGCGCCCAGTTTCTCTTCGACCCGCTCATAGCCGCGGTCCAGATGGTAGACACGGTTGACCACGGTTTCGCCCTCGGCCCCCAGACCGGCAAGGATCAGCGACACACTGGCCCGCAGGTCGGTGGCCATGACCGGCGCGCCCTTCAGGCGCGTCACCCCGGTGACCGTGGCGGTGCCGCCATGCACCTCGATATCCGCGCCCATGCGCACCAGTTCGGGCGCATGCATGAAACGGTTCTCGAAGATCCGCTCCTCGAGCACGCTGACGCCCTTGGCGGTGGCCAGCAGCGCCATCATCTGCGCCTGCAGATCGGTGGGAAAGCCGGGGAACACCTCGGTCACCACGTCAACGGCATCGACCCGGCCATTGCGGCGCGTCACCTTCAGGCCTCTGGCGGTCTCGCTCACGTCGATCTCGGCCGCGTCCAGCTTTTCGCAGAATGAGGTCAGCAAGTCGATGCGCCCGCCCAGAAGCTCGACCGAGCCGCCGGCGATGGCCGGGGCCAGCATATAGGTGCCCATCTCGATGCGGTCCGGCACCACCGGATGCGTGGCCCCATGCAGGCGGTCGACGCCCTGGATGGTGATCGTGTCGCTGCCTTCGCCGTCGATCTGCGCGCCCATCTTGCGCAGGCATTGCGCCAGGTCGACGATTTCGGGCTCGCGCGCAGCATTGCGGATAACGGTGGTGCCCTTGGCCAGCACCGCTGCCATCAGGGTGTTTTCGGTGGCCCCGACCGAGGCAAACCGCAGGGTCATGTCAGCGCCCTTCAGTCCGCCGGGCGCGCGGGCGTGCAGGTAGCCGTCCTTCAACTCGATCTCGGCGCCCAGGGCTTCCAGCGCATGGATGTGGATATCCATGGGCCGTGCGCCGATGGCGCAACCGCCGGGCAGGGACACCACCGCATGATGAAACCGCGTCAGCAGCGGGCCCAGCACAAGGTTCGAGGCGCGCATCTTCCGCACGATCTCGTAATCCGCCACATGGCTGGTCAGATCGTGCGAAGACAGCGAGATCACCTTGCCGTCCTGCAGTGAACTTGCCTCGACCCCCAGCGATTCCAGCAGCTCCGTCATCGTCCGGATGTCGGACAGGCGCGGCGCGTTGGTCAGCGTCAGCGGCTCCTCCGACAGCAGGGTTGCGGGCATCAAGGCAAGGCAGGCGTTCTTCGCCCCCGCGATCGGAATCACGCCGTTCAAGGGCGTGCCACCGCGCACCACGATCCTGTCCATACTGCTCAGCCCTCTTTGGTCTCGGTATCCTGGCGCAAACGCGCCTGTTTCTTGCGCCGCGCCAGATTGGCCTTCAGCGCGGCCTTCAGCCGGTCATCCCGTTTCTGCGCGGGCTTTGCCTGTTCCGAGGCGGTCTTGTTCTTGTCCATGGCGCGCTGTCTAGCCTGTCCGCGCGGCCCGGTCCAGAGCGGTGGATTTCACGCCCCTTCCGGTGCCGGCGCGGGAAGTGAAATTTTTTTGGAAGGGCCTCTTGCGCCCTCAGGTCTTTGGGCGTATCAGCCCCCCCACACCGGCGGCGCCACAGCGCGCAGCCCGGAAATGCTGCTGTAGCTCAGAGGTAGAGCACTCCCTTGGTAAGGGAGAGGTCGAGAGTTCAATTCTCTCCAGCAGCACCATCTCACACTTTTGGTTGTGAAAATGACCTAACACCTTGAAAGGTAAGGTCGTTTTTGGAGTTCCATACACACCTTCCGGCGTGAATGTCAGCGGATCAGAAAAAGCCAGTCTCAGGACCGTTTGGCGAACCGCATAGCTCCCATTCTTGTATATATCCCAAGGCCTTGAGAGGAATCGCAAGGAGAGTTCAATACACTCTTCGAATTTGCCCGCATTTGGCAGCGGCTCAGCGGCCTTCTCGACGAGCGCAAACTTCTCCCGTTCGAGCTTTTCGATCTTGGTTTCGATGGCTTTGACGACCGTGGGGTTCTTGGTCTCCACCAGCCGGTCGATGAGTTCCAACAAACTCTTATGATCCAGCCCCCGTTTCACCGGACACCTAAGCGGTTTCGGTTTTGGCCCTGATGAACTCGCGGGGCGAGCGCCATT
>NZ_JBFBVU010000041.1:0-16819 GCF_040689105.1 Meridianimarinicoccus marinus | reverse complement strand
TACTTGTTCGTTGTCTTTGTCATGATGCTCCATCCTACTCAGGAGTTGGAGCCTCCGGCAAACCCGGTGCGGGTCAACGTGCAAGAGAAGCCCTTCAAGGAGGCCGTCGCTTCGGGCAGTTATTTGGGTGTTTCAGCTGAACTGCTGCGCCAGTTTCGGAACGGTATTCTTCACGGGAAAATCCAGAGTTTGGAACCTCTAGATTGGGGGGAGGACTCTGACGATAAGACCTGTGATACGCAGACCGAGCTGTTCCATACTCAGATCCGCCTCGTGCTATTTCTCCTTCAAGCTATCATTGCGAGAGTGGATGCAAATCATGAAGTTTGGTTCAATGAAGGCGACTTGGTCGAGGAACTCATCTTCGCGGTTCAAAAAGAAATTCCGGAAGATTCGGTCGATCACACTGAAGAAGAAATAGACCCGCCCGGATTGTTCGTGGATCAGAAGTTCATTCACTACGTCTAATAGCGAGTGCCACGCTTGCCGCTCTAAGCGCTGCGTAAGAGCAGAAGCTCGTTAGCCGCTTGGCCAAAGAGATCAGCAATCTCCGAGATGTCTTCTCGGTCCGTTTGCCGACCCAGACCTAGCCGGAAGGCATTACGCGCCCTAGGAGTGTCTCCGAACATGGCGAGCAGAACGTGAGAGGTTTCGACCTGTTCTGTGGCGCAGGCGCTCGATGCGGAGAAGCAGATGTCGTTTCTAAGCTTCTGCATCAGCGCTTGTGGTACAACGCCGTCGATTGTGATGGACATCGTGTTGGGCAACCGAGCCTGAGTGTTCCCATTTATCTGCACTTGGAGGGTCTCTTTGAGTTCCCTTTCGAGTTGATCTCGAAGGGCACCAATCCGCTCCCGGTCACGGTCTATGTGCTTTGAGATGAGCTCAAATGCATGTCCAAGGCCGGCAATTCCAGGCGTATTCAGGGTCCCTGCTCTCAAGCCCTTTTCCTGCCCGCCGCCAAACATTACAGGGGCCAAATTCACCCGTGGCTTTCTGATGGAACGGTAAAGGGCTCCTACTCCCTTTGGGCCATAGGCCTTGTGTCCGGAGAAACTCGCCAGATGAATTGGCGAGTTCTTTAGATCAAGTGGCACCAGTGCCGAAGCCTGCGAGAAGTCCGTGTGAAACAGCGCCCCTGCATTCTCGGCAAGCTGCCCTGCCTGCAGGATGGGTTGTAGCACACCAGTCTCATTGTTGGCGGCCATGATAGAGACCAAGCCGGTCTCATCGGTCAAAGCATCTGCCAGCTCCTCGAGCGAAATTTGACCACCTTCATCAACGCCCAATCGCGTGACCTGCGCGCCCTGGCCTTCGAGATGGTCGAAACAGGCCAGCACCGATGGGTGCTCAATTTTCGTGGTGATCAAATGAGGCCGTCCCGCTTCCTGCAGTCTTGGGAATGCACCCAATATCGCTAGGTTGTTTGCTTCGGTGGAGCCAGCCGTGAAAATAAGCTCGGTTTCTTTGCAGTTTACATGGGCCGCGATTTGCGTGCGCGCAGTTTCGACAATCCGCGCCGCTGCCGATCCTTGGCTGTGTTCAACACTAGAGGGGTTGGCATAGCTTTCCCGACTGACCCGTATAACCGTCTCCAAAACATCCGGATCAATTGGTGTTGAAGCATTATGATCGAGATAAATTGGTGCGGACATCGTGTTACGCACTTCCCGCGATCAGCTCGGCTGCATCAGCCGGGGATTTCAGGCGGACCGAGAGTTGCCGAACACCACGATCAATGTGGAGCCGAAGGCGATCCAGCAAATCAGTGCCGTCTGTCTCGATCTCTTCAGGACCAAACTCAACATATTTCAAGAGGTCAATGAAGAGAGGCTGGAAGTCCCCAAACAGCGTGTAGGCATTAAATTCTTGACCCTCGCTTGTGTCATCAGCCGCGCCGGAAATGGGCCCAGCTTCAAAGGATGACAACATCGCCATACGACATACTAGGTTCGGTGTGAGACCTGATCTTTGTGAGATGATCCTGACCTGGCCTGTGGCCTTCGATGAAATTCGAAACTTGTTAATGTGCATCGGTCGTCTCCATCAAAACCTGTGCATCCTGCTCTGGGTCCAGCACAGAAATCTCCGTGCGCCGTCCGCCGCCTACCGCACCGATCTCAAAGCGACGGCTCACATAAGGCGTGATGATATCTGCTAGATCCGGTGTCAGCTCTGTATCAGTGCACAGCATGATAACTTGGGCAGAGCTCCGCGGCACGTAATTTGCCATCAGGTTTGTCCGGTGCTGTCGGTCCAGCCGCGACAATGGCGTGTCGATAATCATCGGCAGTTCTCTTCCGCTTGTTCGGCCAAGCGCCCATAGCATCGAGATAGCAAAAAGTTGCCGCTCGCCAGCGGAGAGTTCTGACGGGGTAATCTCTCTGCCGTCTTCGCCCAAAAGCTTCAGCTGAAACGTGTTGGGGTCGACAATGACATCGCGCACAAGGAACTTACGCGTAACGAGCCCGCCAAAGGCGTCAATGAAGTGCTTGGAAAGAGAGGCGAGGCGCAGTTCAACAATGCGCTCTTCGTAATCGTTAAGCGCGGCCTGCGCCCGCGTCGCCAAGTCTCGCTTTTCTTCTGCCTTGACCAGAGCAAAGACAGCGTCTTGCGACTTACGCAACTCGCGCTCCAAGCGTTCGACCAGCGCACGCGCCTGCGTTGCTTCGGCATGCTTGCGATTGAGTTCTGTTTCAACAGCGCCGAGCTCAAATTCGGCGCTCTTTAAGTCCTCAAAAGCACCGGACGCCGCGCCTGGCCGGAAGTTCTTCAACTGGTCCTTCAAGATCGTGCGTTGCTTCTGTAGCTCTGCCAGTTGTACAGCAAGCGTGGCCATCTTGACCCGTTCATCAGAGACCTGAGCAAATTTAGCCATCACCCAGTCAGGTTCAACGCTCAAGGCCATTCTTGACCCGGAGCTTTGGAGGCGATCCGCGAAATCACGAAGCCGCACAAAATGGGCCTTCGTCCAATTTGCGTCCTCTTTGCCCACAGCCTCCTGAAAACTGGAAACAAAGGCATCGATCGCGGGAGCCGACTGCTGTCCGCGGGCCTGCTCCACATCGGCTGAAAACCTTGCCAAGAGTTTTGGAGCCAGGGCGAAAGGTGCAACGCCGTTTACAAGCGATTTGAGTACGTTGGTTTGCTTGGTCAGATCAGTTTCGACGCGCTTGAGTTCCTCCGACAGAGTGTCGCGGCTCAACGCGCTGCTACCGCCCTCTTGCTCAAAGACCTTTTGTGATGCTTCACTTCGGCGTGCGAGCCGCATACGTTTGGCCGAAAGAGATCCAATCTCTTCTTCAGCCAAGACCAGATCAGACTTGGCGATCTCCAGGTCGCGTCCGAGACCTTCAAGGTCATTATCCCCTTCCTGGTCCATGCTGCGTGACTTGTAGAGCGCAAGGTCACTCCTAAGCTGATCAAGAATGTCGATCCCCAATAAGGATTTGATGGCATCGGTCAGACCAGTGTTTTCTTGGTCGTCCGCAATATCTTGGATCTTTTCTCCGTCGAAGAAAAAGAGCTGCGACACTCCAGCCGGGATGAGGTCCTCGAGATAGTGGTTCCAATCCTCGCTTGGGATATCGTCGACTGAGGCGCCATTGCGTTCAAATTCGAGGCTTTCGACTACGCTTGCACCGCGGGCGGCCCAAGAACGTCGTACGGTGTATATATCCTCATTGCCGAGGTGTTGGCTCTTGAAGCCCAGTTCGACAGAGGCGCTGCGATCCGTGGCAAAGTTGTTGATCCGTTTGAGCAGATGTCGCTCATATTCGACTTGGCCAACCCGGGCACCAAGGGCGCGTTTGCCGTAAAGGGCCAAACGTACAGATTCCAGGAAAGTTGTCTTTCCCGCTCCATTGTGTCCAACCACTAAAACCACGGGCTTCTTACCGTCCGCATCTGGAGCCAGTTCAAAACAGTGCTCACCGCCGTAGAGACCAAAATTCACAAGACGTAGGGATTGGAGGATCATGATTTAGTCTCAAATAGCGGGTTGGACGATGTCGATTTGTTCTTTTCCAGCCGCTCTTTGCGTTCGTTCAGGACCGTTGTTTCGTCACGCCATTCCTGCTCAAGAACGGAAGCGATTTTTCTGTGAATGAGGGTGCGTCGCTTTAGACCACGTACAGAACGTTCCGCTTCCAGGAGCTGGGCCATGAGACGTGGTGGCAGGTCATGCTTGGAGCAAACCTCTGCGAGGACTTTCGCGTCATCAGCTTGAAACTCAAATCCATCAGCGGCTTCCGCAGGAAGCTCCTTGCCTGTAACCGCCTTCACTGTCTCAGAAACAGCATCGCCCCAGTCACCTTGCTCACTGCGCCAGATGCGACGGATTTCCCGAAGCTCCTCGACTTGAATGAGAACCGTCTTTTCCCCCGGCGGTGCCTTGGCGTTCACCTGCTCTTGAGCTTCAAGGACCTTGCGAAGCAGTTCCTTTCTATAGGCAAAAAGGTAAGGACCAGGAATTGATGTCTCGGAGTCGCCAACGAACGTCACGGAACCGTCCCGCCGCTTGAAGTCTCGGAATTCCCTTTTTCTGTCCGGGTTTTGCGTTTCCGCCAACTCGTCACGCAAATCGAGAAGTGGTTCGAGCCACTCTTCGCCATTGTCGATCATCGCTTCCATTGCTTTGTCTTTGGTCACGACGGTACAGACCCAACAGCCGAAACGAGAATTTCCACAGCTTTCAGTTTGCTTGTCGACCACAAGCGGGCACTCGCCGGCTTGAGCATTCCGATACATGGCGAGCAGGTCGCGGTTGTCTGAACCCCAGGGCGAGGGGTTTTGCAGAAGGAAGGCCCAGACATCATCCACACTCAACGCTTCGATCGGCGTAAACACGAAAGCCCCCGGTAAGGTCGAATGACGTGACAAAGCCGTTCCATCGATCTTGTGAAGCGACATCACCTGAGCACGGGTTGCACTTTCAGCGGACCTCACGCCCAAAACCATGACCACCTCGCCGTATTCAGCAACGCGGTTCTTGATAAAAGCATTGGCGGGGTCAATCTTCAGCCGCTCCGTGCACCAGCGGAAGCGTTTTGAAGGTGCGGGATATCCACGTCCGATCAGATTGACCCAGAAACTGTCGGAGGTCACTGGAACCACCTTCTGCCCGGTTATCGGCATATTCTGATCTGCCGCTGCTGCGTTGATCGCGGCCAAGGTGTCATCGATGTAGTTTACGATGACCGGCGTCTCGACAAGCGTGTCGGAGCTCAAGACGAAGATCGGCTTGCGTCGTTCATCCTCTGGAAGAGCGCGGACGGCACCCCAGATCAGCTGCAAGGCACAGGTCGAATCTTTTCCGCCGCTGTATCCTATCACCCATGGCCGGTCATCGGCCGTGTAAACGGCGCGGATATGATCCTGCAGGGCGGCTAGATCGAGGCCTGCCTTTTTTGCGAAGTTTGTATCTATATTTGCTGTCATGCGACGACTTTCTCTTCAGCCAATGACGCCAAGTAGTCGTCTTCATTCGCTTGTTCTTTTTCGGTTAGCGGCAAGCCAACGGCCCCAATCAGGACGTTTGCCGCCAGATGTACGGATTTCACGCTGCCATCCATGCCACGCGCACCCATCACGCGAGGACGCCACAGTTGCGCATTGCGCTTGCTCCAATTGATCTCTGCAAGGGGCGCCAAACTTTCCGCCCATCCATCTGGCTTTGCTGCGATGAGACGTGCCCCCAAGGCGCCAAAGGCTTGCAACATGACGCCGTGGGCATGGACCGTTTCTTTGCGCAGATCGCCAGCCGTTGTCGTGCCTCGCATCAGTTTATGCCAGTCTGGGATCACTTCAGAAACCTGACGCCAATACGCGATAACAGTGCTTTCGGTGTTTTCGCCAAACCGGTCCGCCTCTTGTCCCGCTAGCAATTTGTTGGCTTGATTCAGGCTGGACAAGGTGAAGAGCTTTTTGGCTCGGTTTGAAAGTGACGTTTTTTCTAGCTCAATGAATTCCTGGAAGAACGGTATGCCCTCCAGCACCCGCGTGCTCAAACGCGCCAAGGGGTTCCTGCGGTCATAAAGGACGTTCAAGGACCCGGATGGGCGCACTGCATTCTTGTTGAGGTCTGCGAACATTTGCTGGCAGCGCTCCAAGCCTTCATCCACAAAGAGCACCACCGAGATCGTTTCATTTTCGAGCTTGGGCCGCGCTTTCAAGGCTTCTTCAATTGCCGCGCGGCGGTGTTGACCGTCATTCAAGACTATGCGGCCTGTCATCGAGAGGCGTAGCTCTCCGACATTGCGAAACTGGAGGCTGTCGCTGGCCGGGGAAAACTCCAGATCTCCGTCCACGGATGCGCAGAGCGACGAAAGGGTATATTCTTCGAAGTTTTCCGAAAGATAGGATGCGATCTGGGGAACGCGCACATTTGACAAAACGCGTTGAGCGCGCAGGTCAGCGGGCAGGTTTTGGCTGTCGAATTCGAAAATCTTTGGCACCATCTTGAGTGGCACCATGATCACATAATATTCTGTTCCAGCCTGAACGCCGCGGATGGCTGCAAACGTATAAAAATTTCCACTCATGAGGCTCCCCGCCCTTTTCTTGGAAGTCTATGGAAGTCTCTCGGGAAGTCAATGTGAAACGTCGTCTGGAGCACCGACATGTAAGTGATGGGGTGTTCCGTGTGAACTAGCCCAAGAATGTGTTGAGCACGAGCCCATTCGGTCGCAATGCCAACATCCGGGTTCTTTGCGTCGGCTGGATCTGAAATTTGTGTCTCCGCCGATTAAGGAAAGGATCCTTGTTCGTATTTTTGGGCGAAACCCTAGCGAAATCGCGATCGCTCGCGCCAGCGCTCGTCCGGGCATCAGCCACTGGTAGGGGTGCACGCAAGGCCGATGGATCGCAGAAAACGAGCACCGACCCGATTCGACCATGAAAGGAGCAGCGGCAGCGTTGGGCCATGAGTGATATCCCCCTAGTTGAGTTTCGCACGATCCCTGCCTCTGCGCGCAAAAGCCCTACTACGCATCCACTACTGTTGTCCGCAGCTCAATAACGCTCTTCTTGATCGGTCTCGTGATCCATCGCGAGGCTAGTCATGACCGTTACGCCCTTCAAAACCGAGACGTCTTCCCGCAGCGCACGCATGTTGCGCACGGCACTTGGGCCGGGCATCGCCGCCTGGCTCGAAGATACGGGCGTCGTCGAGGTGATGCTGAACCCTGACGGGCGCCTCTGGGTTGACCGGCTAGCCGATGGGCTGAGCGACACAGGCGCGGTGCTGTCTCCCGCCGATGGCGAGCGCATCATCCGTCTTGTCGCGCATCAAGTCGGGGCGGAGGTCCATCCCGCGGCCCCGCGTGTTTCGGCTGAATTGCCGGACACGGGCGAGCGCTTCGAGGGTTTGCTGCCGCCAGTCGTGTCTGCACCCGCATTTGCCATTCGCAAGCCTGCCGTCGCGGTGTTCACCCTCGCGGACTATGTTTCTGGCGGCATTCTCACGGCCGATGTCGCTCGTCACCTGCGCGGGGGAGTCACCAGCCGCTCCAATATTCTCGTCGCGGGCGGGACCTCGACCGGCAAGACGACCCTGACCAATGCGCTCTTGGCGGAGGTCGCCAAGACCTCAGACCGCGTTGTCCTGATCGAGGACACGCGCGAGCTGCAATGCCTGACCCCCAACCTCGTGGCCCTGCGCACCAAGGACGGGGTCGCGACCTTGTCCGATCTCGTGCGCGCGTCGCTGCGGCTGCGGCCTGATCGCATCCCCATCGGCGAGGTGCGCGGCCCCGAAGCGCTGGACCTTCTGAAAGCCTGGGGCACCGGCCATCCGGGCGGGATCGGGACGATCCATGCCGGGTCCGCCATTGGTGCTCTGCGGCGGCTCGAACAGCTGATCCAGGAAGCGGTGGTCACCGTCCCACGCGCCCTGATCGCAGAAACCATCGACCTGATCGCCGTTCTGTCCGGACGGGGCGCCGAACGTCGCCTCGCCGAGTTGGCGCGTGTCACCGGCCTGACAGCTTCGGGCGATTACGCCCTCACCCCCCTTTTCCCACCAACACAAGGAAGCCATCCATGACACTTCTGCCATCATTTCGCACAGCCCTTGGCGCAACCGCGCTCGGCCTCGTCGTCTTCGCCCTGCCTGAGCCGGCGCTCGCCGCCGGGTCCGGCATGCCATGGGAAGCCCCCTTGCAATCCGTCCTCGAGTCGATCGAAGGCCCGGTCGCCAAGATCGTCGCGGTGATCATCATCATTGTCACGGGCCTGACGTTGGCCTTCGGCGACAGTTCAGGCGGGTTCCGGCGGCTGGTGCAGATCGTCTTCGGGCTCTCCATCGCCTTCGCGGCCTCAAGCTTCTTTCTGTCCTTCTTCTCCTTCGGCGGCGGGGCGCTGATCTGATGGAGAACCCCACCGACATTCCCGGCTATTTCGCGCCGGTGCACCGCGCCCTGATCGATCCGATCCTGCTGGCCGGTGCTCCCCGCACCATCGCCATTGCCAATGGCACCCTGGCGGCCGCCATCGGGCTGGGCTTGCGGCTCTGGCTCGTGGGCCTCGCGTTCTGGCTCGTTGGTCATCTCCTTGCCGTCTGGGCCGCGAAGCGGGACGCACAGATCGCCGAAGTAGCGCGACGGCATCTCCGTTACCCGTCCTGGTTTGGGGTCTGAGCCGATGATGCGTCTCGCCGAATACCGCTCCAAATCCACCCTACTAGCCGATTTTCTGCCCTGGGCCGCGTTGATCGCGCCCGGCGTTATCTTGAACAAGGATGGCAGCCTGCAACGCACAGCGCGGTTCCGGGGGCCTGATCTGGATTCCGCCACGCCCGCCGAACTGGCCGCCACATCGGCCCGACTCAACAGCGCGCTGCGGCGGCTTGGTTCCGGCTGGGCTGTCTTCGTGGAAGCGCAGCGGATCCCAGCGCAGGACTACCCCGCCTCCAAATTTCCCGATCCTGTATCCGCCCTCGTCGATGCCGAACGGTGCGCGCAGTTCGAAGAAGCGGGCGCGCATTTCGAGAGCGCGTATTTCCTGACGCTGGTCTGGATGCCACCCGCCGACGACGCGAGCCGCGCCGAAGGTTGGTTGCTGGAGAACGCGCCTGATCGCAGCACCAAGCCACTGGATCTGATCTCGGGCTTTGTCGGCCGCGCCAACCGGCTTACCGATCTGCTTGACGGATTCATGCCGGAGATCGCCTGGCTCTCTGATGCCGAGACCCTGACCTAACTGCATTCGACCGTTTCGACCCGGCGCCAACGCGTCCGCGTGCCCGAGGTGCCAATGCATCTGGACGCGGTGCTCGCCGATGATCCGTTGGTGGGTGGGCTGACACCCCGGCTCGGGACCGCGCATCTCAAGACGCTGACCATCATCGGCCTGCCAAGCGCCACCTGGCCCGGTCTGCTCGACGAGTTGAACGCGCAGGGTTTCGAGTATCGTTGGTGCACAAGGGCGATCTGCCTCGACAAGACGGATGCCGCCCGGGTGTTCACCCGCATTCGCCGACAGTGGTTCGCCAAGCGCAAGTCGGTGGCCGCGATCCTCAAAGAGGTGATGACCAACGAAGCCTCGACCCTGCTCGACAGCGATGCGGCCAACAAGGCGGCGGATGCCGACGAGGCACTGCAAGAACTCGGTGCCGATGTGGCGGGCGCGGCTTACGTCACCGCCACGATTACCGTTTGGGACGAGGATGCAGCAGCCGCCGAGGTCAAGCTCAAGGCCGCCGAGAAGATCGTGCAGGGGCGGGATTTCACCTGCATCCCGGAAACATTGAACGCGCTCGAGGCCTGGCTCGGCTCATTGCCCGGCCATCTTTACGCCAATGTGCGCCAGCCCCCGATCTCGACGTTGAACCTTGCCCATATGATCCCGATCTCGGCGGTCTGGGCGGGGCCGGACCGGAACGACCACCTCGACGGCCCGCCGCTGTTTCACGCCGAAACCGACGGCACGACCCCGTTCCGCTTCTCCACACATGTGGGCGATGTCGGCCATACCTTGATCGTCGGCCCGACCGGGGCGGGCAAATCAGTCCTGCTGGCCCTCATGGCGCTGCAGTTCCGACGCTATGCCGGTGCCCAGGTCTTCGCCTTCGATTTCGGCGGCTCGATCCGCTGCGCCACGCTCGCCATGGGCGGGGACTGGGAAAACCTCGGCGAGGCGCTGGCCGACGAGGAACCAGCGGTGCAGCTACAGCCGCTCGCCGGGATCGATGAGGCGCCGGAACGCGCCTGGGCGCAGGACTGGCTCGCGGGGATCCTCGGGCGCGAAGGCGCGACGATCGACCCCGCTGCGCGGGACCATCTCTGGTCGGCTTTGAGCTCGCTCGCCTCGGCCCCGCGCGAGGAACGCACGCTGACCGGCCTCTCGGTCCTCCTGCAATCGACCGAGTTGAAACGCGCGCTGAAGCCCTTCTGCCTCGGCGGGCCTTTCGGGCGGCTTCTCGATGCTGAGGCCGAGGACCTGGGCAGCGCGGACGTGCTCGCGTTTGAAACGGAGGGGCTGATCGGCTCAGCAGCGGCACCCGCCGTGCTGGCCTATCTCTTCCACCGCATCGAGGCGCGGCTCGACGGGCGGCCTACGATGGTCCTGATCGATGAAGGCTGGCTGGCGCTCGATGACGCCAATTTCGGCGGGCAGCTGCGCGAATGGCTGAAGACGCTGAGAAAGAAGAACGCCTGCGTTGTTTTCGCCACCCAATCGCTGGCCGATATCGACGGGTCCCTCATCGCACCCGCCATCGTCGAGAGCTGCCCCACGCGGATCTTCCTTCCCAACGAGCGCGCCTTCGAGCCCCAGATCGCACGGATCTACCGGAACTTCGGGCTGAACGACCGCCAGATCGACATCGTCGCCCGCGCGACGCCCAAGCGCGACTACTACTGCCAGTCGCGCCGCGGCAACCGACTCTTCTCGCTCGGTCTCGGCGAGGTGGCGCTGGCCTTCACCGCCGCCTCATCCAAGGCCGACCAGGCCGCCATCAGCGAGTTGCTCGCCACCCATGGCCGGGACGGCTTTGCCGCCGCCTGGCTGCGCCATCGCGGTCTTGATTGGGCCATCGACCTGCTCGGGCCCGACATCGCACCAGCCGATCCGACACCCCCTCACCCTGACCAGAAGGAGACAGAACATGACCAGTAATCCTGACCGCCCTGCCCGACCCCGCAAACTCGCCGCCGCATTGATGGCCAGTGCCCTCGTCCTGACACCGGTCCTGACGACACCGGCTCAGGCCTTCTTCTTCGGGGGAGGTGGGCGGATCGTCTACGACCCCCGGAACCACGCCGAAAACATCCTCTCGGCCGCCCGCGCGCTCGAGCAGATCAACAACCAAATTGCGCAGATCCAGAACCAGGCGCAGATGCTGATGAACGACGCGCTGAACCTTGCGAACCTGCCGCATTCCTCGCTGGCGCAACTGCAGGCCGCCATCGGTGAAACCCAGCGACTCCTGGCCGATGCCCAGAGCCTCGCCTTCGACGTGGCGACCATCGAACAGGCCTTCGCGCAGGACTACGGCACTGCCGCAGCGCAGGGTGATTTCGACGCGATGATCGCCGGTGCGCGCGAGCGGTGGGAAACCTCGGTCGCGGGCTTCGAGGACGCGTTGCGCGTGCAGGCCGGGGTCGTGGGCAATATCGACGGCGCGCGAACTCAGATGGACGCGCTCATTCGCGAAAGCCAAGGAGCCGTCGGCGGCCTGCAAGTCGCGCAGGCCGGGAACCAGCTCCTCGCATTGCAGTCGACGCAGATCGCCGATCTGACCGCCGCCATCGCCGCGCAGAACCGGGCCGAAGCGCTTGAAGCCGCCCGCATCGCCTCCGCCGAGGCGCAGGGCCGCGAGAACCTCGCGCGGTTCCTCGATTACGGCGGCGGCTACTCCCCCAGCACAGTACGGCTGTTCGGGGAGTAAGCGCATGGCCCTCGACACCCCGCGAACTCTGCGCCTTGTCGCTTTCGGTCTCGGCGGCCTTGCCGCCCTCGCCGCCGCGGTCGAACTGACACGCACCGTCCTGCCCACCGACACCGGGCATGTGGTCAGGGATGACGCCTTGCGCGGCACCCTCGCACGGTGCCGTGACCTGACGCCCGAAGACTACGCCACCAACACCGAATGCCGCGCCGCCTGGGAGGCGGCCCGGCAGCGCTTCTTCGATCTGGCTCCAGAGCCGGCCGGGACGGAGTAAGGCAATGGGCGGCGTCAGTGTCATCGACCGATTTCTCGAGGTCTTCGCCTCCTACATCGATTCCGGCTTCGGCCTTCTGGGTGGCGACGTCGCCTTTCTCGCCACCACGCTGATCGTCATCGACATCACGCTGGCCGCCCTCTTCTGGGCCTGGGGTACGGATGACGACATCATTGCCCGGCTGGTGAAAAAGACCCTCTTCGTCGGGGTCTTCGCCTATATCATCGGCAACTGGAACACGCTGGCCCGGATCGTTTTCGACAGTTTCGCGGGGCTTGGGCTGGTCGCTACCGGCGGCACCATTTCCGCCGGTGAACTGCTGCAGCCCGGGCGCATCGCGCAGGTCGGACTTGAGGCCGGGCAGCCGATCCTCGCCTCCATCGCCGACCTCTCCGGATTCGTCGCCGTCTTCGAGAACTTCATCCAGATCGGGATCCTGTTCTTTGCATGGCTTGTGGTTCTGCTGTCGTTCTTCATCCTCGCGGTCCAGCTTTTTGTCACCCTGATCGAATTCAAGCTGGCCACGCTGGCAGGCTTCATCCTCGTGCCCTTCGGCCTCTTCAACAAGACCGCCTTCATGGCCGAACGCGTGCTGGGTCTCGTCATTTCTTCCGGCGTCAAGGTGCTGGTGCTGGCCGTGATCGTCGGCATCGGCTCCACCATCTTCAGCGAGTTCACCGCCGGGTTCGCGGGTGAGCCCACGATCAACGACGCAATGTCGGTGGTCCTCGGCGCGCTGGCGCTCCTTGCTCTTGGCATCTTCGGACCGGGCATCGCCAATGGCATCGTCTCGGGCGGGCCGCAACTTGGCGCAGGGGCCGCGGTCGGCACCGGTGTCGCCGTGGGCGGCGCTGCGGTCGCTGGTGTCGCCGGGACCCGAATGGCCCTTGGCACTGGCGGTGCCGCCCTGCGCGGTGCCAGCGCGGTCGGGAGCGGAACCGCCACTGCATACCAGCTTGGCGCGGCCTCGCGCAGCACTGCATTGGGCAAGTCCGTCGGTGGCGTGGCCGCAGTCGGAAAGACCGGTGCCGTCGCCGCGTTCAGCCCGCTCCGGCGCGCGATCTCGGACGGCGCGCAATCCGGTGCCCGCGCAGCCTATGCCGCTACCGGGGGACGGATGGCGGGTGGGGCCCTGCCATCCCCGGCCAATGGCGGCCCGCCCGACTGGGCGCGCCGGATGAAACGCCAGCAATCCCTTCAACACGGCCTCTCGACCGCCGCTCATGTCATCCGCTCCGGCGATCATGGCGGCGGCGGCACGGTCGTCAGCCTCTCCGAAAGGTCCTCCTGATGTTCCGACGACCCAGCGTCCGCTACGGCACCACGCCCGAGCCCGTCACCCCATACCAGAAGGCTGCCCAGGTCTGGGACGAGCGGATCGGCTCGGCCCGCCTGCAGGCCCGCAACTGGCGGCTGATGGCCATGGGCTGCCTCGCGCTCTCTGCCGGGCTCAGCGCGGCGCTCGCCTGGCAATCGACGCGCAGCAGCGTCGTCCCCTACGTGGTCGAGGTCGACAATCTCGGTGCGGCACAGGCCGTCACGCCAGCCTTGGCCGAGTATCGCCCGACCGATCCGCAGATCGCCTGGCATCTTGCCCGCTTCGTCGAGCATGTCCGGCAGGTCCCAGCCGATCCGATCGTGCTGCGCCAGAACTGGCTGCGCGCTTATGACTTCGCCACGGATCGCGGCGCCGTCGCGCTAAACGACCATGCCCGGGTGAACGATCCCTTCGCGCAGGTCGGCGACACGCAGATTTCCATCGAGGTCTCGAGTGTCATCCGTGCATCAGAGTCGAGCTTCCGCGTCGCTTGGGTTGAGCGGCGATACGAGAACGGTCAACTCGCCACAACCGAACGCTGGACCGCCATCCTGACCGTCGTGGTCCAGCCCCCACGCGATGCAGAGCGCCTGCGGGCAAACCCGCTCGGCGTCTATGTCCATGCCATCAACTGGTCGAGGGAGAATGCCCAATGAGACGATTTCGCCCCATCCCCGTTCTTCTCCTCGCGGCCACCGCGCTGACCGCCTGCACGGGACAGCGCCCGCCCGAAATCGCCTATGACGACCAGGTCCCGACCCTCGCCCCACCGCCGGCACCGCCCCCGGCCGAGGGGCCGCCCCGCCCGGTTCACACACCGCCTGCCTGGACGCCCTCCCGCGGCGGCGATCCGGAAGCGGACACACCGGAAGCCCGCATCATCGCCGCCAATGCCGCGGCAAGGGTCGAGCCGCGACAGCAGGGCTACTACAATGCCATGCAGGTCTTCCCGTGGAGCGAAGGCGCACTCTACCAGATCTATGCCGCCCCCGGGCAGATCACCAATATCGCGCTCGAACCCGGTGAACGCCTGACCGGACCCGGCCCGATCGCGGCCGGCGACACCGCGCGCTGGATCATCGGCGACACCACCAGCGGCGCAGGCCGCACCGAGCGCGTCCATATCCTCGTGAAACCCACCCGCCCCGACATCTCCACCAATCTCGTCGTCAACACCGACCGGCGCAGCTATCACATCGAATTGCACGCCGACGAGGAGACCTGGATGCCCAGCGTTGCATGGGCCTATCCGGAGGTGCGATCCACGCCCCGCACCCCGACAATCCGCCGTCCCGCGATCCCGCCCGAGGCCGAGCGGCACTACCGTTACGGCTTGCAGGGCGACGCCCCACCCTGGCGGCCGGTCTCCGTCTTCGACGATGGACGGCGTGTCTATGTCGTGTTCCCGCCCGGCATCGCCCAGGGCGAAATGCCCCCGCTCTTCGTGATCGGCGCGGATGGGCGCGGCCAGATCGTCAACACCCGCGTACTCGGCAACGTGCTGATCGTCGATCGTCTGTTCGGCGCGGCGGAACTGCGTCTCGGCGAAAGGCAACAGCAGGTCGTGCGGATCGTGCGGACAGATGGCGATCAGCGCCCGCCGCGCGCGCCACAGCCGGAGGCGGAGCGATGACACAACCCCCTGACATGCCGGAGCCACCACGGACCGAGGAAGACATCGCCCAGGCGCTTCGCCTCAGGCCCGATCCGCCCCGTGTCATGCGCCTGTCCCGCCGGGCCATTGCCCTTGCCACCGCAATCGGCGGTCTGGGTCTGGGCGCGATCCTGATCGTGGCCCTGCAGAACAACCGGCAGGAGGGCACCCAGACCGAGCTCTTTTCCACCGAACGCATTCAGGCGGCTGAAGGGCTGTCCACATTGCCTCGGGATTACGCCGATATCCCGCGTCTCGGCCCGCCCTTGCCCGGTGAGTTGGGCCGCGCCATCCTTGGCGCGCAAGATCGCGGCCAGCCGGTCCCGGCACCGCCCCTTTCCGGTCCATTGGCCCCCACAGTCGATCCGGAGGAACAACGCCGCCTTCAGGAACTCGACGCCGCCCGCCTGAGCGCCCTTTTCGCCGAGGCGCAAACCGTGCAACCCGGCGGAGCACAGCCCACATCGACGCCCCCCGCGACCGGCGCGCTGTTCCCCTCCACATTGGGCAGCCCGACGGCAAGCGATCCGGTCTCAAACCGAGAGGCGTTCCTCACCCGACCCGGAAACACGGAAACCGTGAGTGCACAACGCATTACGGCACCGCCCAGCCCCTACATCCTGCAGGCCGGCACGGTGATCCCGGCCGCCCTGATCACCGGCTTGCGCTCCGACCTACCCGGCCAGATCTCGGCCCAGGTGACTGGAGACGTCTATGACAGCCCCTCCGGGCGATACCTGCTGATCCCGCAAGGGGCTCGGCTTCTGGGAGAATACGACAGCCGCATCGCATCCGGGCAAAGCCGCCTGCTTCTGGTCTGGACCCGCCTCATCCTTCCGGATGGTCGCTCCATTGTGCTGGAACGCGCGCCCGGCGCTGACGGAACCGGCGCGTCCGGCCTGCAGGACCGGGTCAACTATCATTGGGGTCGCGTCTTCCTCGCCGCAGGCCTCGCCACGATCCTGAACCTCGGCCTGGAAAGCGGGGCCGACAGCGAGGATGACGTCGCCCGTGCCATTCGCGAGGCCGCGCAGGACACGATCGGACGGACCGGGGACGAGATCGTCCGCCAGCAGCTCGCCGTCCCGCCGACACTGACCATCCGTCCGGGCTTCCCCGTCCGCGTCATGGTCACGCGCGACCTGATCCTCGAGCCTTTGGGAGAAGTAAGATGACGAAGCTGAAGCTTGGCCCGATCCATGACGACAAGCCGGTCAAACTGACGGTGGAGCTTCCCGCCGACGTGCACCGCGATCTCTGCGACTACGCGACGGTCCTCGGCCAACAGACCGGACAGGACCTTGAGCCCGCCCGCCTCGTCGCCCCCATGCTCGACCGCTTCATGTCCACGGACCGCGGCTTCGCCGCAGCGCGCAAAACGGGATCGAGGGCGAACCGCAAGAAATCAGACCCACCGAGGCCACTGGATACTGATCAGGGCTAAGTATCTGTGAAATCGTAAGTCTCTTGGCGGATCGCATTGCACACGGATCGCACATAGGCACCCCCTACCCGCCTGAAGTTGCGACGGAGTCGAGCCGATCCTCCATAGGTCGAAAACAACATATTTGGTCTGTATACGCGCCGAAGAGGGCATGTCTGATACCCGCCCTGAACTGGCCCCCATTTCGCCCGGACATCTTGGCTTGAGCCAGGAGGCTTAAGGATAGCCTTAAGCACGTGCTG
>NZ_JBFBVU010000040.1:0-17227 GCF_040689105.1 Meridianimarinicoccus marinus | reverse complement strand
GCGCGCAGCCAAGCGTGCAATGCCTCAACCAAGGGACAGGACAACCGGTGCCTGGCCTCGAGCCGGAACGTGGCATCAAGGCCGTTGATCTGGCGTTCGATGTCGAAGATCGCGTCGATCCTCGCCACCGCCTCCAGTGCGACAGGAGATATATCGTAGGCGGACTTGCCCTTGCGGACATTGCCCTTGATGTCGGCAAGCTCGAAGAACTTCCGCCGGGCATGGCTCCAGCAGAGCGCGCTTCCGGCCGGACCGGGATCACGGTCGCCGCGATAGAGGTCGTTGTAACCGCCATAGGCATCGGCTTGAAGGATGCCCCGCCACCCGGCGAGATGTCGGTTCGGGTGAGCCATCTCCCGATCGCGCGAGAAGTAGAACAGCGCGGCCGGCGGTGCACCGCCCGCGAAAGGCCGGTCGTCGCGGACATAGGTCCAGAGCCGCGCGGTCTTCGTACCGCCCCGGGCCAAGAGCGGCACCGTGGTGTCGTCGCCGTGCAGCCGCTCGGCGGCCAGGACATGGGACCTGATCAGCGCATGGATCGGCTCCAGCGCCACGGTGCAGGCGCCGACCTGGTCAGCCAGGGTGGACAGGCTGACCTCGACACCTTCCTTGGCGTAGCGCTCGACTTGCCTGTTCAGCGGCTGATGCTGGCCGAACTTCTCGAACAGGGTCATCGCAAGCAGGTTGGGCCCAGCCCAGCCACGGGGTGTGGGATGGAACGGCGCTGGCGGCTGGCTGATCTTCTCGCATGCCCGGCAGGTGAACTTCTCGCGGACCGTCTGGATCACCTTCCACTGCCGGGGAATGACCTCGAGCGTCTCGGTGATATCCTCGCCCATCTTCACGATGCGATCCGAGCCACAGCAGGAACAGGCCGTGGGCGCCGAAATCACCACGCGCTCGCGCGGCAGATGCTCCGGGAAGGGTTTGCGGGCCGGGCGGCGACGCTCGAACCCCGCGACGGACGTGGTCTTCACTACCTTCTCGGCGGCGATCTCGTCTTCAGTGGCTGCGGCCTCGAGTTCCTCGAGCTGCAATTCCATCTGGTCGATCAGGCGGGCGCGGTGCTCGGAGCTGTGGCCATATTGCTCGCGCCGGAGCTTGGCGATCTCGAGCCGGAGATGCTTGATCATCGCTTCCGAGGTCGAGACCACCGCCCGGGTCTGCGCCAGCTCGCTCTCTGCGGCCTCGGCACGGGCCTCCGAGGCCGCAAGCGCGGCGCGCAATCTGGCGATCTCGGAAGCGGCATCTGACATGGCCGAGACCTACCATGCAGGCATCGGAAAGCCCATAAAAATAAGGCCGGAGAAGCCAATTTATCCCGCCTTTGCAGGGCGTTGCGTCCAGCGCGGATTGCGCCAGTCGATCCCCTCCAGGAGATAGCCGAGCTGGGCTGCGGATATCTGCACCGCCTCGCCACTTCCACTTGTCGGCCAGATGAACTTCCCGGCCTCCAACCGCTTGGTATAAAGCGACATGCCGACCCCGTCGTGCCAAAGCAATTTTACCAGGTCGCCCTTGCGCCCGCGGAAGCAGAAAATCTCGCCCGCATGCGGATCACGTCCCAAACCCTGCTGCACCGTCAGCGCCAAGGTGTTCATCCCTCGCCGCATGTCGGTGACCCCACCGGCAATCCATACGCGCACCCCCGCCGGGAAGGCGATCATCGGCTTTCCAGGGCCGGCAGCAGCCGCGCCAAAACCTCTGGCTCCACCGACGAAGGGACGAGAAGCCGTCGCCCGTTCCTCAGCACGATCTCGAGCTGGACATCAGGCGTGGTGCGTGGCGCCTCCCGTGCGGTCGCGGGCACGGTCGCAGGTGCCATGGGCGGCGAAACAGCCAGCGGGATGAAGGAAGGCGGTGTCTCGGCGCCAAGTTCGCCAGCGCGATACTGGCGCCGCCATATCGTCAGCAGAGAGCGAGATACGCCATGCCGCCGCGCCGTGGCTGTCACCTGGCGATGCCCCAGGAAGCTTTCCTTCACGATCGCGATCTTGTCGCCATCGCTCCAGTGACGACGGCGCGGCGCATCCGCGGCAGAGAGGACTTCAATCTCGGGTCTGAACTTATGGTCGGCCATAAGGTCGGACTTAGCACCGACGCTGAAACCCCGTCAGACGGCCTCCACCGGAGGGATACTACGTTTCGCGGCACTCCCCCGAAGTATCTTGAGCCAATTGAAAGAATGGATTGAAGATCCGTATAAGCGGGAAGTGGCTATGGGACTTCAACCCGTTCTTTGCCGCGCCAAGCAAAGACGGCTCTGCTGCCCAAGGTCGGACCACCGGAAGCTGAAATTTTTCGTCCATTTGACGACGACAGGCCGGTGACGACATCAGAATAATGCATGGCAATCGGGATGTCGTATCCGATCGTGCCCACGGCGCGATCCTCAATGTGGTACCCACGCCAAAAAACACCAGCTTTTCGGCAGCAAGTTCAAGCGTCAGGAGCCCGCGGGCGCTCGGGCATCCGGCCCGGAACCTGCCATTGACAGCTACATCGAAAGCAGGTTCCGTGCCGATGCGTTACCGATAGATCTGTTCCGGTAGCCACATCGAAAGGCTGGGAAGAAAGCTCAGCATCAGCAGCACGATGATCAGCGGAACAAGGAAGGGTGCCGTTGCCACCACGCATCGCTCGAACGGGACACCGGACACTTTCGACAACACGTACAGCACCATTCCGACCGGCGGTGTCAGAAGCCCGATCATCAGGTTCAGGATCAGAATGATCCCGAAATGGACCGGATCGATACCGATACTGATGGCCACCGGGAGCAGGACCGGCGTCAGGATCGTGATCGCCGCGATGGTCTCCATGAAGCAGCCGATGATCAGCACGATCAGCATGATCACCAGAATGATGAGTGTCGGGCTGTCGGTCATTGTCAGCAAACCCCCGGCGAATTTCTGCGCCACTTGGTTTGCTGTGAGAATCCAGCCGAAGATCGCCGAAGAGGCGACGATCATCATGATCGACGCGGTAGTCTCGACGGTGTCCATCGACACCTTGAGGATGCGTTTCAGGTCGAGCGTGCGGTATACGAACAGCCCGAGGAACATCGCATAGGCGACCGCGGCAATGGCCGCCTCGGTCGGCGTGAAGGCACCGGTCAGGATGCCACCGACAATGATGATCGGTGTGAAAAGCGGCAGGATCGCGTCCGCGAAGGTGCGTCCGAACACGCCAACCTGAAAGGAGGCGTCGCGGGGGTAGTTGCGAACCTTCGAGTAGATCGCCACCATGATCATCAGGGCGGCGGCCATGAGCAGGCCCGGGACGATCCCGGCAGCGAAGAGCTGCCCGATCGAGGCATTGGCAATCACCCCATACACCACCAGAGGCAGCGACGGCGGAATGATCGGCCCGATCGTGGACGAGGCGGCCGTGATGCCGACCGAGAAATCCGTGTCATATCCGGCCTCCCTCATCGCCTTGATCTCGATGTTGCCAAGACCGCCTGCATCGGCGACTGCCGCACCGGACATCCCGGCGAAGATCACTGATGCACCCACATTCACGTGGCCCAGACCGCCATACATCCAGCCGACGGTCGCCCTGGCGAAGGCAAAAATCTTGGTCGTAATCCCCGATGAGTTCATCAGGTGACCGGCGAGGATGAAGAAGGGGACAGCGATCAGCGGGAAGGAGTTGATGCCGCTGACCATATTGTGGAGAACGACAAGGTTCGGCATTCCGCTCGTCGCGATGAAGAACAGCGACGACGCGCCAAGCGCGACGGCAACCGGCGCTCCCGCGATCAGCAGCACAAAGAGGATGACGAACATCAGTGACAGAAACATTTTCTGGGGATCCCGATACTAGATCAATGGTCGGAAAGGGCGTGCTCTTCGACTTCGCGCACGACGTCTTCGGCCTTTTGATGGAACTTCCGCACGAGCCAACGTGCCGAGTAAAACGCCATGGCCGCAAGCCCCAGGGCAACAGCCCAGTAGAGCAGGCTCTTGGGAATTTCCGCCGAGGCCATCTTGGTCTTGGTCTGCTGCGCGAGCCTCACTGCGATCCAGGCCAGATATCCCCAGAACAGGAAGCTGACGGCCTCCATGGTGATGGAGAGCCACTTGCCGACCATTGGCGGCAAGTACCGGTAGAAGAATTCAAGAAAGATATGCGTCCCCTTGCGAGACACCGTCACCGCCCCGAAATAGGCCACAAGGATCAGCACATAGCGTGCGATTTCCTCCGTCCAGGCCAGACTGTCATTCAGGACGTAGCGGGTAAAGAACTGCAAAAAGACAATGATCGCCAGGGCCCACAGGGCGATCAGTCCGGGAATATCGACGAACTTGATATCGGCCGATGAATTGTCATCTTCGATGTCAAGAAAAGGGGCCGCGTCGCGGCCACCTTCTGGGTTCTCGTCCTTTTCAGGATTGACCATTCCCGAAACTTACTGAAGGGCCTGGAGGCGCTCGAAATGATCCATATCGTAGGGCACCTGGGTCATGTCGGTCAACATCGGCTTGACGGCTTCCTGGAAGGGTCCCTTGTCGATCTCGTTGACCTGGATGCCCTGCTCGCGGAACCATGCAACAAGGCTCTGCTCTGAATCGAAGATTTCCTGGCTTACCATGGCGGCGGCTTCCTTCATCACCTCGTCGACGACAGCAGCGTCATCCCCAAGGCGCTGCATGGCGGACTGGGAGGTAATGATCAGCAGCGAGTTCAGGATATGACCGGTCAGGTTGATGTTGGACTGGACCTCGTAGAACTTCTTGAACTGGATGGTCGGAAGCGGGTTTTCCTGTGCGTCCACAACCTTCTGCTGAAGCGCGAGATAGACTTCCGAAAAGGCCATCGGGGTCGGGTTGGCGCCGACCGCGTTCGGGAACATCAGCATGACGGGGCTGTTGGGCACGCGGATCTTCAGGCCTTCCATGTCGGAGGGTTGCAGGATCGGGAAATTCGAGGTGACGTGGCGCTGGCCGTAATAGACAAGGCCGTTCACGGTGTGGCCGGTCGCGCCCTTGTAGCCTTCGGACAGCTCAGCGAACAGATCGCTATCGCGATAGGTTTTCCAGTGGTCGTAGCCGCTCATGATGAACGGGTAATCCGAAATGGCGATCGGTCCGTAATAGCGCTCCACGAAGCTCGGCCCGGTATAGATGATATCGACGGCACCGATTCCGAGACCTTCGTTGATCTCGACTTCCTTGCCCAGCGACGAGGCCGGAAAGACCTGGATGTCGATGCGTCCATCCGTGCGCTCGGCCACTTCCTCGGCCGCCCAGAGCGCTACCTGGTGGTAGCCCGAGCCCTCTTCATACACATGCGCCCATTTCAGCGTCTGCTGAGCAAGCGCAGAAGTAGCACCGCCAACCGCGATTGCGGCAACAAGCGCAATAGTCGCCAATTTACTCTGAACCATCGTATCCTCCCAGGTTGTTTATCGCCAACGGCGGCTCCTGCCAACTTTTGCCGTCGGCTTTGGAAGCCGCAGTCTGTTCGATCCGTGGTAGCAAATCAACGCCTTGATTTTCCCGCCACCTCAGTTTTCGAAAAGACAGAGTCCACAAGACAGTTCAGTGACTTGTTTGCCACGCACCTGGCCTGGTCGAAAGTTCTGACGATTTCATGAGGTCCGTGTGCTGCGATGCCGGCAGTCGGGTTTTAGAGAGACGCTGAAGATCAACGCGACACTGTTAACGGCAGGCCATGCGGCCCCACTAGGGCCACGGTAGCTGCGAAGATCTTCAGTTTGGTATTCTCATCCGCATGCGTCTTCGGCCGCCTCGCCTTCGACACCGTAATGCCACCGAACTTGGCCTTCTAGTTACAGAAGTTGCCTTCCGACATGCTTTGCTTGCGGCAGAGGTCCGCGCACTTCGCACCTGCCTCGTGCCCGGCAAGGACGCCGATGTTTTCCCATTCCGTGAACCTCGTTCGCTTCATTGTCCCTCTTCAAGTCGGGGCAGGCTCTAAGCGGCGGGGGAGGAAAAATCCCGTGGCAGGTCACGACGGCTACAATGAAAACCACACGCACTCGAGGCTGAAGATGCGCCCACCACGCGAGTTCATCGCAGCTCAAATCGCAACCGCCTGAGTATCCGGTGAAACGGCGGCAAGATCACCGCCAGCCGGCGCAGCCTCAAGCCGGTGAATGGAACCTGATCCCAAAGTCCTTTCAATGTCTCGGAAGAACTGCAAAATTGCATAGCCAAACAGGGATGGCCGTTGGACATGTATACATTGAAGTATCAGCCGGGTGTCGAGATCTCACCTTTGCTCTTCACGGCTTCGAATGGTCTCGACTTTTCCAGTCCCGATGGCTGCCTCATCCACAATGTCCTTGATCTTGGGACGAAGGGTTTCAGGATCGTTTCCGTGAATTCCAGCGGACATCGCGCGCGTTTCGTTGAAAAGGATCGGACGTCCATCAGTTTGCCAAAACGTGGCTTCGGGACAGTCAATGTTGACGGACGCATCCAAACTGTCCGTCCGGGCGAAGCGATCGTGCTTGGTCCATCTGAACGGTAGAGCGAGATGCATCCGGAGGCAACCGGATGCATCTATGAAGGGTACACCATCATATCCCCGCCGAACTGGCCCTACGGGATGTCCGGGGAAACCATGCTTGGCGGGCCAGACCCAAAGCAACTGAAGCTCCTGGAACTTCTGGAGTTCTCGTTCAACCATCTTTCGAATCCGGATCTCGTTTCCGACAGGGCAGTCATGCTTCTCGAGGCGCTGGTCGAGGATGCTCTTATTGACGTGCTGAAACCGGGCGTCTCCCATCACGATGAAAGATCGCGTGGCCACCGCTACGAGAACATCGCCAAATCCGTCGAAGCCTACATCGACGCAAGTTTTTCCGAAGCGATCACTGTTTCGCAGATCGCCGCCGAATTGAATCTGTCGACAAGGGTTCTGCAAAGGGCGTTCAAGGATCGGCGCGGGATGACCATTCGCAGCTATCTGTCAATCGTGCGGCTCAACGCCATGCGTGGCACCCTTCTGGGCGCCGCGCCGCAGGTTTCAGTCACCTCGGCCGCTCTGGATTCGGGCCTGTTCCACCTGGGACGGGCTAGTGCCGCCTACCGGCAGCGCTTTGGCGAGACCCCGTCCGAAACTCTTTGCCACAATATTGGGCAGCAGACCGACAGCGCAGCAGTTGCGCGCCGGGGCGGTGCGTGATCTTGACCAGTGTACCGGGCAAGAAAATCATGGTCCGGGCGCAAACTGGATAGTACGGGTTCGTTCCGGATAGCGTGTGTTCCCCTCCCCCCATAGGCTTTGATTCCAAAGCATCTTTATCGGGAACTGACGACAATGAACCAGGCACGCCTTCCTCTGACTCGTACCGTCCGCAAACTCTTGCCAGTTGCGCTTCTGGGCCTCGTCGCCGCCTGCGCCGAAACCGGCGGAACCACGGCCTCGGCACCGACGGCAAGTGCGGTCGGGCAAGACAGCACCGGCGATACGGTGTCGGTGGCGCTGCGGGCGCGCGGCGATGGCAACCAGACGGTCACCCTGTCGGCCGGCCTCGACTACACCTGTAACGGGGTTCTGGAAGACGCGCCCGCGGCCAGCGCGTCGGAACTGACGAACATCGTGTGCACGGATGGCTCCACAGGGACAGCCACCCTGGTTTACGATGCCACTGCACAACCCTCCCAGTTTGTCTTCAGCCGTCCGGGCAAGAGCGCCGGTTCCATCCGGTTCTGACCCGCGCAGGGCGGCGCAGTCCGCCCCTGCCGTGCAAAAAGCTGCGTATCTCGCGCCGGTCCTGACCGAAAGGACGGGGATCGGCGCGGTTGAACCAACAATGGGAATCCAGGTTTTGCTTGCAAGAATTTTCACCGCCCGGATCACGGCCACCATCCTCTTGATGGCGCTGCTCCAGCCGGTTGTGTCCGCGCCAGCGGCGGCCCAGGGCATCAGGACGGAACGTGTGTCCTTTGCGCCGGGGACGTCCGGCAGCGTCATTCAGACCCGTCTGGTCGGTCAGGATATCATCGACTACGTCCTGAACGCCCGCGGCGGTCAGCGAATGGTGATCGACCTCGCCACGGACAACCCCAGTGCCTATTTCAACCTGATGCCATCGGGAGACCCGAAGGCGATCCATATCGGATCGACCGAGGGCAACCATTTCGATGGCACGCTTCCGGCCAGCGGAGACTGGGTGATCCGGGTCTACCTCATCCGCGCCGCCGCACGGCGCGACGAGACCGCGAACCTCACGCTGTCCATCCATATCGGCGGCGCAAGCCATTCGGTGCCGGCGACAGACTTCGCGGATGGCGACGCAGGAGGACCGGATTACTAGCAGGTCAAAGGGCTGTCCGGGGGCGACACTTTGAACGTCCGCAGCGGCCCCGGGACGACGCATCAGGTGGTCGCGCGCGTTCATACCGGGCAGGTCTTTCGAAACCTCCGCTGCCACGGCACCGGGAGCAGTCGCTGGTGCCATGTTGAATCCGGCGACGGGCTCATCTCGGGTTGGGTCTCGGGCCATTACCTGCAGGAAAGCGGCGCGACGCAGTCAACATCGGCCTCCTTGCCCGCGTCGAACTTTGCCGACGGCGATGCCGGTGGCCCGGACTTCTGGGAGGTCACGGGCGTGGCCGCGGGCGATTTCCTCAATATTCGAACCGGACCGTCGACGCGGTACAGCATTGTCGCCCGCGCCCCGAACGGTCTGACCTTGCGCAACCTCGGGTGCAGCGGGACGGGCAGCAGTCGCTGGTGTCATGTCCAGACCCCGGATGGCAACTACGACGGTTGGGTAGCGGGGCGCTACCTGCGCGAGGGTGCAGCCCCGGCCGCAGCCGGCGCAGGCATCCAGATCCCCTCCGGCAGCGCTGTTGCGCCAGACCTGTTCCTGCGTCCGACCGGTGAAATCGAGGTCGGATGGTCCGGGGGATGTACTGTCCTCTACAATCCCGCGGGCCAGCGGATACAGGCGGGCAGTTCCTGCTCGTCGGCGCAACTGACGCTTTCGGACGCTGCCGTCGCCCGTATACGCTGATTGCCTAAACGGTCATTTCAGCGAAAGCCCGGCGCCGGATGTCCCTCTCCGCGCCGGGCAATCAACAAAAGGATCAATGCCATGGGCCTGACCAACATGCGTGCCCTGTCCCTCCCGATGGCCTTGTGCCTTGCGGCGCTCGCTCCGATAGAAACCTTCGCGCAGGACGACGGCCAGGTGCCGCGGCTTCAACAGCTCGTATTTCCGCCTCTTCCCGATGGCACGCCTGCCCTGCCGGAGGATATCGTCGCGGCGCTCGACCGGGTGCTGCCGTCGCTCACCATCCCGGAGTTGAGCGGCTTCATGGAGGACGGCCAACTGACGTCGGTCATCCTCACGCGCTATTATCTGGAGCGGATCGCGGCACTGGACGACCATTACCGCACCTACCTTGAGGTCAACCCGGCCGCCATTGAAGAGGCGCAATCCGCCGATGCGCTGCGTGCCGAAGGCACGGTTCTTGGCCCGCTCCACGGGATACCGGTCAGCCTCAAGGACAACATCGGCACGGCTGCACCGATGCACACCACCGCCGGCGCGGAGATCCTGCGCGACCACGCCCCGGAGGCGGACGCGGCATTGGTCCGCCAGCTTCGGGACGGTGGCGCGGTGATCCTTGGCAAAGCCAATCTCTCGGAATTCGCCGGAGCGATCTCGCTTGGACTTTTTCTTGGTGGCTCTACGGCCATTGCCGGAAGCGGCATCAATCCGCATGGCGCCTTTCCCACCGGCGGGTCCAGTTCCGGATCGGCAGGGGCCGTGGCGGCGAACCTCACGACCGTTAGCGTCGGCAGCGAGACCTCGGGCTCGCTGATCGCGCCCTCCGCGTGGCACAGCGTCGTCGGCATGAAACCAAGCCGTGATCTGGTCAGTGGCGACGGCGTGATCCCGCTTCTGACAACCAACGATTCCCCCGGACCCATTGCCCGAACCGTGACCGATGCGGCACTTCTGCTTGGTGTCATCGACACGGGACATGCCGACTACGCAGCGGCGCTGTCTCTCGACGCGCTTCAAGGCCTTCGGGTCGGTGTGCTGGCCAGCGAACTGGCGGCCCAGAAGGGAAATGCGGATCTGCTGCAAAGGATCGCCACGGCCCTGACTCTCACCGGGGCCGAGGTCGGGCCCGCGAGCTTGTCGGGCTGGCAATCCGCCTTGAGCGAATTCGATCTCTTTCTGGCCGGGGGCATCCGGTACGAGATGACGGCCTACATCGGGTCGATACGACCCGAAATCGACGGCCCCGAGGCGCTGGCCGCCTATTACGCGGCTGACCCCGACACGCGGGCCCCCTTCGGCACCCCCGTGCTTGACGCGAAGCTGGCCGAAGCGGCAACCCTGTCGGAAGAAGATTTTCGCGCCATGGGAGAGAGCTTGACAGCAAAGGCGGCAGAACTGCTGGATGCTGCCTTTGCCGCCAGCGGCGCGGAGGTGCTTGTCAGCATCGACAACGACCATTCCCAAGTCTACGCGACCGCCGGCTATCCGGCCATCACCGTGCCCCTCGGCGCGCGGTCCGGTGGCGGCATCCTGGCAGCTCTTGGCAGCGACGGCGCGGGTATGCCGGTCGGCGCCACGCTGATCGGAAAGCAGGGCGCGGATGCATCCCTGCTCGGCTATGCCTATGCCTTCGAACAGGCGTCCCAGCTTCAACTCACCCCGGAGATCTCGCCATGAAAATCCGCGCAAGACCAGCGCTCACCGCATTGACCGCATTGACCGCCTGCGTGCTGGCCGGCGGCTTGCTGCAGGCGCAAGACACCGAGCTTTCGCCCCAGGATCAGGCAAAGCTCGACACTTACAACGCCTTCCGCGCAGACATCGCCAGCTTTCTGCCAACGGTCAACTTCTATGACACGGCGGCCTTGCCGGTGACCTTCCCGTTTCGGGAGGTGATGGCCCATGTCGTCGTCGACCTGTCGTTCGACGGCGAGACGGCGCTTCCGGTGATGCTCGACACCGGCGCGCCAACCATCCTAACCGACGCTTTGATCGAGGCCCGGGGCGGCGAGACGGTCTTCGAGGCGCCGGGTCTGGCGGGCGGCGGCGCAATCGTCTGGACCCCGACGACCCTGATACCCTCGGCCACGGTCCAGGGCACCCTTGCCATTGACAGCCTGACCGCCGGGTCCGGCTGGGCCGCGGACGGCGCCTTCTACTGCATCACGCAACACGGGCTGCTCGGCGCGCCGGCGATGCGCAACGGCATCTGGCAGGTGGACTACGGGGCGAACGAGATCACTGTGGCGGCCAGCCTCGACCAACTCGACCATATCGAGGGCGCGATCGCCCTGCCGTTCACGATCAAACCCGGTACGACATCCCCGACGCCGCATGTTCAACTGCAGGTCGGGAATGGCACGCTGGAATTCGTCGTCGACAGCGGCGGCGGCATTCCCCTGACGATCAACACCAAAGATCTGGCCTCGGTCGGTGTGGAGGTGCCCGAAAGCGCCCCGAAAATGACCAACATCGCAGGTGGCGCCGCCGGGGCTTTCGAATTCACGCTGAACGCCCTGCAACTCCCGGTGGGCATCGCTGGAACGGAAATCACCACGACGGTATTCGTGGGTGACGGCATGGCGCCGGGCGTGGCGGGAAATATGGGTCACATGTTCCTCAAGGATTACGTTGTGACCTTCGACTGGGCATCCGAAACGATCTCTCTTGATCCGCTGGCAACAGACGGCGGATTGTCGGGCATGACGGATGTGCCCGCTGCAGGGGTTGGGCTGCAGCCCGACGGGTCGATCATGGTGACGTCCATGGCGGTGGGGGGCCGTGCAGACGAGGCAGGTCTTGTACTCGGCGAGACGGTGGTTTCGATTAACGGCCAGGACGTCACCGGCAATGGCCCGGATCTCTTTTGCGACCTGAGCGCAGCCGGCATTGCCACCATCACAACCGAAGCGGGTCAGACCTACGATGTCAGCGACATTGAAGGGTTCTTGGCCATCGCCGATTGACGCCGCGCTGATGTCCGACCCGGCGGCTGCCTGCGCATCTTTGCGCGATCCGGGGTCGGAAACGACTGCGGTGCAATTCAACGGCATTCGCCGGGTCCCCTGCCCCGGACATGCCGCGTCTACCGTGCGAGAAACCAGATGAACCTGAAAGACAACGCCATCGTGCGCCTGACGGAAAGGGCGAAACGCCCGTCCGGATGGGTGCTCGCTTGGAGCGCGGCAATCGTCATTATCATCGTCGGGGGCATCATCGGATCTTTGGTCGGTTCTGCGGTTCTTGGAAACGACAAAACCAGCCCGCTGCATCAATACACCGAACTCTTCATCTTCGGCTTCACCCTGCTCGCGCTGTTTGTCTGGGTGCGCCTCAAGGAAGGCAGGCCCCTGTCGACCGTCGGGCTCTGCGGCAAGGGCGGCGCCCGTAAGTTTCTGCTGGGCCTTGCCATCGGTGCTGTGATGATGACGGTCCCGGTGGTCTTCATGCTGTTGACCGGGATCTTCGAGATCGGGGGGAGCGCGCACCGCCGGTCGGGTGTGTCGGCGCTTTTTCCGATCCTGCCCCTGCTTGCGGTGTTCGCGATCCAAGGAACCACGGAAGAGGCCGTAGTGAGAGGATATATGCTTCAGATGGGCGCGCGTCAGCTTCCCGGTTGGGTCGCCATCCTGGGAAGCTCCCTGCTCTTCGCCGTCATCCACGTCACCTTCGATCCGATCATCCTCCTCGTGCTGTTCCTCTACGCCGTCTTTGCTTGCGTCGTAGCCCTGCAGCAAGGCTCGCTCTGGCTCATCAGCGGCATTCACGTCGGGTGGAATTTCTTTCAGGGAAATGTGTTCGGCCTGCCGGTCAGCGGGCATCCCCGCGCGACCGCGCTGTTAAGCATCGGACCCGCCGAGGGCAGCGCGCTGATTCTGTCGGGAGGCGACTTCGGCGTCGAAGCCAGCCTGCCGGGGCTTGTCGTTCTGGTCGTCGCCCTTGTGGTTGCCTGGTGGGGCATCCGAAACCGCCCTGCGGCCGACGCTTGGCCTGCAGATCGAGGGCCGCAGCCATGATCCCGCGATGATGCAGACGATGAGACCGGACCGGACCACGACAGAACAACACGCAACCCAAAAGACACCGCGTAAGGAATACTGGCCATGACCGCCGCAGAAATCCTCACCCTCGTCGCTTCCCTGATCGCCGGGGAGCCCGAGGCCCCGAACTTCCCGAATCTCGTGGCCGGCACCGCGGATCCGGCTCATGCGACCAAGATTACCCCCTGCAACCGTCCGGTGGCCCCTGCCGAGATCGAAGGTCAGACGGTGATCTGCGGCACGGTCGAAGTGCCAGAGGATCACGCCAATCCCGATGGCCGAAAGATGAACCTCAGCTGGATCGTCTACAAATCCCACTCGCTGTCGCCCGCACCCGATCCGGTGGTTTATCTTCATGGCGGGCCGGGCGGGGGAACGGTCCGCACGGTCAACGCGGTCAGCCGGTATTTTGACCACCTGCGCCAGCGTCGCGACATCATCTCGTTCGATCAGCGCGGGGTGGACGCCAGCGCCCCCGACATGGACTGCTTCGGCACCATTGCCGACAACCTCGACGAGTCGGTCCGGTCGATCGCTGGCGAGGACCTGCCGGACCTGCCGGTCGATTTCGCGCGGGACTGCCTGAAAGAAATCGCCGGGCGAGGCGTCGACATCACCGAGATCAACACGACCCAGAACGCGCTGGATGTCGGTGCGGTCATGGCGGCCCTCGGCTATCCGGAATACAACATCTACGGGGTTTCCTACGGCACCAAGCTCACGCTTGAGGTCATGCGGCAGGAGATCCCCGGCATCCGCGCCATCGTCTTGGACGGGGTCGCGCCGCCGCAGGTCCAACTCTACGATCAACTCATCACGCCCTATGCAAACTCTTTCGACAACACGTTCGGCCCGTGTGAGCGCGATCCCGTTTGCGCCGCGGCCTATCCCGATATCACCGCGCGTTTCTACGCGCTGCTCGACCAAATGACAGAGACGCCGGTCGAGGTGCTGGGACAGCCCTACGCGGCCATCCAGCTCTTTCTCCATCTCAAGGGGCGCAACGACCGGCGCAGTCAGAACCCCAACAAGCTCTCGACCTACCTGCCACTGATGGTGACCCAGCTAGAGCAAGGCGACACAACCCTGCTGACCCAGATCGTCAGCGGAGATCTTCCGCCCAAGGTGACGGGCGAATCCCTTGTCGCCCAGGCCCGTGCGGTCGGGCTGAGCGGGAATGAACAGGCGCTGGTCGTCGCCGCGACCACCGCTGCGCAGGTCATCGAGGCCAATGGCACGATGGCGCGGGAAGCGATCCGCCAGCTTGAAAACGACATTGCCGCCGACCGCGCGCATGTCGGTCTGGCCGAGCTTTTCGATGACGTGCTCGAAGAGGCCATTCAGGCCCTGGAAACACGCGAAGCCCGCCTTGCCGTGGCCCGGGACTATTTGAACCTGCGGTTCGCCGCGCCCGAGAAGACCACTCTGCTCGATCTCGTCGCGGCGCATTTCGACGGGTCTGTCCGGACACAACTGACCACACTCACGCAGGCGATGAGCGATGCGGATGTCATTCGGGTTTTCGAGTTGATCGGGCTGGACAATCAGGCGTTGGAAGACGGCGTGGAGGGCGACTTTGAGGCCTACCTCTACGCGTGCCAGGAGGACTACGTAGGCGGCTTCAACTCGGCGGAAGGCTTCCAGGAAGAGACCCGTTCGCTTCCGTTCGGGCCGCTATTCGGCGCTGTACTGGCCGAGGAAATCCCGGCCTTCTTCACCGTGTGCAACGAGGTCTTCACGCCAGTCCCGCGAGACAACTGGCTGGAACCCGTTGAAAGCGCGCAGCCTGTGCTGCTGATGAACGGAGAGATCGACGTACAGACTTCGGGCGCTTGGGGGGCCGTTGCAGCGGCCACACTGAGCAATTCGCGAAATCTCGTCTTTCCCGAATCTGGTCACGGCACGATCCTCTTCAGCCAATGCGCCCGCGATATTACGGCGGCGTACATTGAAGATCCCGATGGCCGCATCGACACCTCCTGCATCGCGGATCTCCGCGCCCCGGTCATGTTGCCCGATGGAACCATGCATCAGCTCCCGCTATAGATGTCAACGGAGGCGCAAAATCCGACCACGGAGCGGAGGAAGCGTCGGCCGGTCTGGACGGGCTCGGTGCCATGGTCCGCAAGGACCAAACCTGCTCTTGGGTCAGGAGCTTTTCGGGGCCTTGCTCTGCACGAGGCGATAGCTGTCGCCTTTGATCTCCAGGATGCTGACATGTTGGGTTAGGCGGTCGAGCAAGGCGCCTGGGTGAACTGATGCGGTGGATGCCTCCATCGCTTTGGTTCCTACGAAACCGTTATGGCACACTCGATGCGGTCGGATGAGGGCATCCACTGCATCAGTTCACCCAGCATTCCGATAGGAATCTATGAACGAACTTAGCACGGCGCCAGTTACTTCCCCCTGCCCCGGCGGACGGTGTGCGACTTCTACTTCCCCAACCCCCTGATCAGATCTCGCTGGCGTTGCAGGGTAACGGGCATGTAGGCGGATGTAGTCGTGGCAATCTTCTCGTGGCCCATGTTCATCGACCAGGCTTTGAAGTGTTCCATGTCCGGACAAACCTTATCGCCGTACAGGGCCAGCGTTTTGCGGAAACTGTGCGGAGTGTATTCGGGCAATTGAACAGTGGCGAAGGCCGCTCGGATGATCTGATTCAATTTTTCCCCACTGGAATAACCCTCGCGCGACAGACCGAGCACAGTAAACCCACCCGCTTTGGACAGCCCTGTGCGCGCCTTGGGAAAAAGCGCGTCTTCCGGTCCGAACAATTTTTCCTGCTCCAGATAGCGCACCCAATCCGTGAAGCAGTCCAGATAGGTCGGGTCAACCGGGAAGAACCAGGTGTTGATGGTTTTGGCGTTCTTGGTCTTCACGTCTCGCGCATCCTGAAAAACATGACCTTCCACCAGGTTAATATGCTTGAGCTTCAGGGATGCAACTGCGCCGTCCCGCGCGCATGTCAGCATGAAGAACGCAAACAGCGCTTTGTCGCGACGGGCAAAGTCCGTGTCTTCGGGCATGGCTTGAAATGCATGGAACGCTTGCGCCATCGACGGATAAGGAATGTCGCGCTGTGTGTGGGCGACACGGGAATTTTTGGCGGTATTGTTGAAGTACTCCACATCAGGATAAGTGATCCGCGATTTGTAGCCCGGTTGCCCCGCCAACCAATGGAAGAATCCCTTCACCAACCGCAGAGTGGCATCGACCGTCGAATAGGTCAGAGGCTTGGCCGGTGCGCGCGTTTTTTGCCTTCGCTAAAGCGGCCTTGAATGCCCTGGCTTGATCAATGTGGAAAGCCTTGAATGGCTTAAACTTGGTGCTTTCCTCAAACCGCCGGATCGCCGCCAGGACCTTGTCGATGGTCTTCTCGTCCTGACCTTTCGCGTCCTGCAGATAGATCATGTAGCTGCGCTTGATACGCTCGTTGTCTTCGTTATGAATTCGCATGTCTTTACCTCATTTCGGTCATAGTGGAGGGGTTGAGAAGTACCTGTCGCGATCTGAACCGCCCAAACTCTGGACGTACGGGATCACGGCTTACCGAGTTCCTTTACGGCGTGAATCCTCAGGGTAATATGTGGCCGCATGGCGAATACCCCCAAGTGATGGCTCAAGGGCGTGTTTGGAGGTTCTGTTAGGCGTCGACATCGCCCCCGATGGCGATGTCGAGGCTTTTGCGAAACCTGGGGATGTCTGCTGCCCTGATTGTGCGGAGGCAACGGCCTTCACAAACCTCACACAAGGCCTCCAAGCGGCCACTGGTCCCGGTAATCGCCGTGTAGTCAGCCATCAATCCGTAAGGACGCCGGGGGGCTTTGCAGGACATGCAGAAAAACTGGTCATTGGCCAATGGGTGCTTCACTTTACGGGTCTTGTCCTCGATGAATTCCCTAAGGACCATTCCCATGATGCAATGAGGACGCCTCTGGGTTAGAACGCCAAGACCCTGCTTGCGCCAAGACCGGATGGTCTGGACCGTCACGCCCAGTGCATCCGAAGCTTCCTGGTACGTATACAGGCGATTGACCTTTACCGTGCGTGCCGAGCATCGCCGCGCCATTACCTACGCCCCCTGACATTGGTCTCGACGCGCTGCGCTTCGACCCTGAACTGGCCCCCATTTCGCCCGGACATCTTGGCTTGAGCCAGGAGGCTTAAGGATAGCCTTAAGCACGTGCTGATG
>NZ_JBFBVU010000003.1:0-269227 GCF_040689105.1 Meridianimarinicoccus marinus | reverse complement strand
GGGATGGCGGGATCCGCGAGTTCCTCTGCGACGAGCAATGTGACGCCGACCTCATCGAACGCATCATGGCCGACGAGTAATACCGGTGAGGCAAGACGGCCCTCGGCGTAGCTTTACGTTGAAACAGGCAATGGGACGCGAGGGCGATCTTTGGCAAACGGTTGACCCCCAGGGGCCACGGGCAGGGGCGCGGCAACTTTTTCTTGTCAAAAATACTCAACCCGGCGCAACCGCATCCACCAACACCATGCGCATTCAATATCGCGATGCACAGGCCAAGGGCTGTTTGCACCCGGACACCCGCAGCGTAAGACGCGCGGGTGTCCGGCCCGGATCAATCCGCGCGAGTGCTCAGCGCGGCCAGACCGTTCAGAACGTCGATGGCATAGGCCAGCTGATAGTCCCGCTTACGCAGGTCGGCGGCGGCCTTGGCGCGGGCCTCGTCCTCTTCCAACTGGCGCATCTCGTCGTCGCTGATCGAGTCGTTGCCGAGCGAGCCGCGCAGGTCGGCCTCGCTGCGGGTGTGCGCATCGTCCTCGGTCTGATCGTCCAGCTCTTCCGTACGCGGCGGCTGTTCCACGATGATGTCGGGCGACACGCCAAGCGCCTGGATCGACCGGCCGGACGGCGTGTAATAGCGCGCGGTGGTCAGGCGCATGGCGCCGTCGCCGCGCAGGGGCATGACCGTCTGGACCGAACCCTTGCCGAAGCTCTTGGTGCCGACGACGATGGCGCGGCGGTGATCCTGCAGGGCGCCGGCGACGATCTCGGACGCCGAAGCCGAACCGCCGTTGATCAGCACCACAAGGGGCTTGCCTTCGGCCAGATCGCCTTCGGTGGCGTTGTAGCGCTCGCTGTCCTGAATATCGCGGCCACGGGTCGAGACGATCTCGCCCGCGTCGAGGAAGGCGTCGGACACGCGGATTGCCTGGGTCAGCAGACCGCCGGGGTTGTTGCGCAGGTCCAGCACGATGCCCGAGACATTCTCGATCCCGCCCAGCTCCTCGACCGAATTTTTCAGGCCTTCCTGCAGATTCGGGAAGGTCTGGTCGTTGAAGGTGGTGATGCGCAGCACCACCGCGTCGCCCTCGGTGCGGGCGCGGACGGCGGTCAGCTTGATGGTGTCGCGGGTGATCGACACGTCGAAGGCCTCGTCCAGCCCTTCGCGCACCACGGTGATGATGATCTCGGACCCGACCGGCCCGCGCATCAGCTCCACTGCCTCGTCAAGGTTCAGACCCAGCACACTTTCGCCATCCACATGGGTGATGAAATCGCCGGCTTCGATGCCCGCCTCGTCGGCAGGGGTGTCATCTATGGGCGAGACCACCTTGACAAAGCCGTTTTCCTGCGTGACCTCGATGCCCAGCCCGCCAAACTGGCCGCGGGTCTGCACGCGCATGTCATCGGCATCCTTGGGCGACAGATAGGAGGAATGGGGATCGAGCGAGGTGAGCATGCCGTTGATCGCCGCTTCGATCAGATCGGTCTCGTCCACTTCCTCGACGTATTGCGCGCGGATGCGTTCGAAAATATCGCCGAACAGGTCGAGTTGTTCATAGACCGTGCGCGCCTCACTTTGTTCCTGCGCCAGAAGCGGGCCGGCCACCTGCGTGGTCAGAACGGCCCCGGCAAGGGTGCCTCCGATCGCGGCCATCACGAAAGATCTCATCTGCGGGCGGTCCTTTCCTGTCCGGATCCCAGCGGGACCCCTTTGGGATCATATAATGCCTATTCCAAAAGGGGGCGCCAGTTCCAACCGCGCCTCCGGTCACAATTCCGTGGATTTCCGCCTCTCTAGCGGCGGATCAGGCTTTGACCGGTCATTTCCTCGGGCTGGGGCAGGCCCATCAACTCCAGCAGAGTGGGGGCCAAATCGGCCAGGCGGCCGTTTTCCAGCCGCGCGCCCACCGGGCCGCCGACCAGGGCCACGGGCACCGGGTTGATGGTATGGGCGGTGTGCGGGCCGCCGGTTTCCGGGTCCACCATGGTTTCGCAATTGCCGTGATCGGCGGTCACAATCATCGCGCCACCCGCCTTGTCCAGCGCCGCGGTGACGGCAGCCAGGCCCCGGTCCACGGCCTCGCAAGCCTTTTTGGCGGCGTCCAGATCGCCGGTGTGGCCGACCATATCGGGATTGGCGTAATTGGTGACGATCAGGTCATAGCCCGCCTCGATCGCCTCGACGAATTTCGCGGTCACCTCGGCGGCCGACATTTCCGGGGCAAGATCATAGGTGGCCACCTTGGGCGAGGGCGGCATGGACCGGTCTTCGCCCACTTCCGGGGTTTCCTTGCCGCCGTTGAGGAAGAAGGTCACATGGGGGTACTTCTCGGTCTCGGCCAGGCGGAATTGCGTGCGGCCATGCTTGGCGACCCAAGCCCCCAGCGTGTTGATGATGGAGCGTTTGGGAAACACCGTCTTGAACCACGCGTTGTGGTCGTCGGAGTATTCCACCATGCCCAGCAACGCGGCCCAGTCGGGACGGGCGCCGATGTCGAAGTCGGTAAAATCGGGCTGGGCGATGGCGCGCAGGATCTCGCGCGCGCGGTCGCCGCGGAAGTTCAGGCAGAAGAAGCCGTCGCCGTCGCGGGCACCGGCGAAATCGCCGATCACGGTGGCTGGGATGAACTCGTCATTGGCGCCCGTGTCATAGGACTGGGTGACGGCGGTGACCGCATCCGGGGCGGCCTTGCCCGTGGCGAGCACCATGGCGTCATAGGCAGAGGCGACCCGTTCCCACCTGTTGTCGCGGTCCATGGCATAGTAGCGGCCGATGACCGTGGCGATGGTGGCCCCCTCGGGCAGGGCGTCTGACAATTGCGCCATGAAGCCGGCGGCGGATTGTGGTGGCACGTCGCGGCCATCGGTGATGGCATGCAGCGCCACCGGCACCCCCAGATCGGTCAGGGCACAGCAGGCGGCGACCACGTGATCGATGTGGCCATGCACGCCGCCGTCCGAGATCACGCCCATCAGATGCGCGGTGCCGCCGCTGGCCTTCAGGGTCTCGGCAAAGGCGACAAGGGCCGGGGTCTTGGCGAAGGAGCCATCCTCGACCGCCAGATCGATCTGGCCCAGATCCATGGCGACGACCCGGCCCGCCCCGATATTGGTATGGCCAACCTCGGAATTGCCCATCTGGCCGCTGGGCAGGCCCACATCGGGGCCGTGGGTTGTGAGCTGGGCGGTGGGACAGCTGGCCATGATCCGGTCGAAGGTCGGAGTGTCGGCCAGCGCCGGGGCGTTGGCGGTGCTGTCGGGATTTGCGCCCCAGCCATCAAGAATGCACAGGACAACGGGTTTCTGGGTGGACATGGGGGCACTCCTTCGATCGGCACGCGTTGGCCTTCATATAGCGGTCCGGGCTGCATTGTGCGAGGGGCAAGGGGAGGCTCCCGCCGCCTGGACGATCTGGCGATCGCAAGCCGTTGGGCTGGGCAGGCGCGGGCTGCGCCCGCGCCTGCGGGTGCACGGAAGCGGTATGCGGGCTAGGGGACGGCTTGTGTGTGGGGTATTGCTGAGAGGCCGTTTGCGGGCAGGTCTGCCACAAACAGGCCATCGCAAGGATGGGGGCGAGTCGCGCCCGCCTCAAGGCCGCTCGTGCCTCGGGCCTTGACCCGGCCCCGACTCACTGGCCCGGTCAATCGGCGGTATCGGCGGTATCGGCGGTATCGGCGGTATCGGCGGTATCGGCGGTATCGGCGGTATCGGCGGTATCGGCGCGGCCCAGGTGTTTCTCGCCGCGCGCCTTGGCGAGCGCGATCTGCTTCTGGCGTTCGCGGAAGCGGGCCTTGTCGGCCGGGGAGGTTTCCGCGAGGCACTGGTGGCAGGAGACGCCTTCCTCGAATTCAGGCCGGTCGCGATCCTCCGGCAAGATCGGGCGGCGGCAGGCATGGCACAACTGGTGCGGGCCTTCGGCCAGACCGTGGCCGACACTGACCCGCCCGTCGAAGACGAAGCATTCGCCCTGCCAGAGGCTGTCCTCGGCGGGCACTTCTTCAAGGTATTTCAGGATGCCGCCCTTGAGGTGGTAGACGTCGTCCACCCCTTCGCCCAGCAGGTAGTTGGTGGATTTTTCGCAGCGGATACCGCCGGTGCAGAACATGGCGATGCGCTTGTTGTGGAAGCGATCCTTGTTGGCCGCCCACCAGGCCGGAAACTCGCGAAAGCTGGTGGTTTCGGGATCGACGGCATTCTCGAAAGTGCCGATGGCGACCTCATAGTCGTTGCGGGTGTCGATGACCGCCACATCAGGGGCCGAGATCAGCGCGTTCCAGTCCTGTGGGTCCACGTAGTGGCCGGTGCCGGCCAGCGGGTCGACCTGCGGTTGGCCCATGGTCACGATCTCGCGCTTCAGGCGCACCTTCATGCGACCGAAAGGTTGCGCGCTGGCGGTGCTTTCCTTCCACTCCAGATCGGCACATCCGGGCAGGGCGCGGATATGGGCCAGCACCGCGTCAATGCCGTTGCGCGGCCCGGCGATGGTGCCATTGATCCCCTCATGCGCGATCAGCAGCGAGCCTGTGACGTCCTTCTCGGCGCAAAGCGTCCGGAGCGCCGGGCGCAAGGCGTCTGGGTCATCGAAACGGGTGAAGTGATAGAGGGCAGCCACGATATACATGCGCTGCCATCTACGCCTCTGCCACCATGGAAACAAGGGCATCGGTTGACCCATCGCAGCGCGTTCCATAGTCAGGAAGCAGACAAGGAGACCTGCCATGCGGCCAGACAGCGACGCCCTGATCGTGATCGATGTGCAAAACGACTTCTGCGAGGGCGGGGCGCTGGCCGTGCCCGGCGGGTCGGACGTCGTGGCGCCGATCAATGCGCTGATGGCCGAGTTTCCCGTGGTGGTGCTGTCGCAGGACTGGCACCCGGCGGATCATGCGTCTTTCGCCAGCCAGCACCCGGGCCGCACCCCGTTCCAGATGATCGACATGCCCTATGGGCCGCAGGTGTTGTGGCCGGATCATTGTGTGCAGGTGAGCAGGGGCGCGGATTTTCACCCGGATCTGGATGCCGACAGGGCGCAGATGATCGTGCGCAAAGGGTTCCGCCGCGAGATCGACAGCTATTCGGCGTTCTTCGAGAACGATCACGTCACGCCGACCGGTCTGGACGGCTATTTGCGGGCGCGCGGGGTCACCCGGTTGACCTTCGTCGGGCTGGCGCTGGATTTCTGCGTGCAGTTCTCGGCGGTGGATGCGGCGCAGGCGGGTTTCGAAGCCGAGGTGCGGCAGGACCTGTGCCGGGCCATCGATCTGGACGGCTCGCTGGCTGGCGCCCGGGCGGCGATGGCCGCCGCCGGTGTCGCGCTGATCTGAGGCCAAGCGACGCCCCTTGCGCTATCCCCTCAGGATTGCTCTAGTATTTCAGGGACAGGAGGGTCGGCCCATGGTGGATATCGCCACGCGCGTCTACAATCACAAATGGAAGATCGACCCGATCATCCGCTCGTTGATCGACACCGATTTCTACAAGCTGCTGATGTGTCAGTCGGTGTTTCGCAACAAGCCCGACACTCATGTGGAATTCAGCCTGATCAATCGCAGCCGGAATATCCGGCTGGCGGATGTGATCGACGAAGGCGAATTGCGAGAACAGCTGGATCATATTCGCAGCCTGTCGCTGAGCCGGGGCGAAAGCACCTGGCTGCGCGGCAACATGTTCTACGGCAAGCGCCAGATGTTCCGGCCCGATTTCATGGAGTGGTTCGAGAATTTCCGCCTGCCGCCCTATCATCTGGAAAAGCGAGACGGGCAGTACGAACTGACCTTCGAAGGCCGCTGGCCCGAAGTCATGCTGTGGGAAATCCCGGCGCTTTCGGTGTTGATGGAATTGCGCGGACGGGCGGTTCTGAATGCCATGGACCGCTTCGAATTGCAGGTGCTCTATGCGCGGGCCATGACCAAGCTTTGGGAAAAGGTGGAACTGTTGCGGCCTGAGCCGGACCTGCGTATTGCCGATTTCGGAACCCGCCGCCGCCATTCCTTCCTGTGGCAGGATTGGTGCGTGCGGGCCATGCGGGAAGGGCTGGGGGATCGCTTTGTCGGTACCTCGAATTGCTTGATCGCCATGCGCCGCGAATTGGAGGCCATCGGCACCAATGCCCATGAATTGCCCATGGTCTACAGCGCCCTGACCGACACGGACGAGGACTTGCGGCAAGCGCCCTATCGCGTCCTCGCCGATTGGCACGAGGAACACGAAGGCAATCTTCGCATCATCCTGCCCGATACCTATGGCAGTGACGGCTTTCTGAAAGAGGCGCCCGACTGGCTGGCGGGCTGGACCGGGATCCGCATCGACAGCGGCGATCCGGCCAGCGGCGCCGAAACGGCCATCGCCTGGTGGAAGGAACGCGGCGAGGATCCGCGTCAGAAGCTGGTGATCTTCTCGGACGGACTGGACGTCGACAAAATGCTGGAGCTTCAGGCCCGCTTTCGCGGGCGGGTGCGTGTGTCCTTCGGCTGGGGTACCCTGCTGACCAACGATTTCCGGGGACTGGTGGCCGAGGACGCGCTGGCGCCGTTTTCGCTGGTGTGCAAGGCGGTCAGCGCGGATGGCCGCCCAACGGTGAAGCTGAGCGACAATCCAAACAAGGCAATGGGTCCGGCGGATGAGGTGGCGCGTTACAAGCGCGTGTTCGACGTCGGTATCCAGAAGCCGCGCGCGGTCGTGGTCTGACCGCGATCAGGCGATCAGAAGATCGTCGGCCGAGGCGCCGCCTTCGATGGCGTCCTTGAACCATTGCGGCTGGCGGCCACGCCCACTCCACGTCAGGTCCGGGTTTTCCGGGTGTCGGTATTTCGCCGGACGGCTGACGCCGGATTTCTTGGCGTGATCCACGATCTCATTCAGCGAAAAACCGAATTCACGAACCTTGGCTTCCGCCGCGGCCAATGCTTCCTTGCGACGGCGTTCCTCGAAGGTTTCGATCGCCCGCCCGACTTTGGAGCGCAGAGATTTCAGTTCTGTCAGGGAAAGTTCGCTCAGATCGATATCCATGTGTCAGCCTTCTGTTTTCAAGATCACTTCAATTACAGGAGTGGAATAGAGTTTGGCAAGGTTCATTTTCCGTACATTGGAATTGTCTCGCACAAGAAAATGAATCAGTCGTTTATTCAGATTGCCAATTGAATTTACGATGGATCAGGACCTAAAGCTTTGAAAGTAATGCACTTGCAGCCAGAATGCGGGCGCCGGGAGTAGAGTTGTCCAGTGTAGTGTCACATGCGCCCGGTTGAAAAATTTCAACACATTCGCTTATGACGCCGTACAGAATCGCTGCTTTGTCGCTTTCCTTCAGCAAAATTCCGCCACTTTCATAAGATCGGCAGATGGCCTCGAATACCGATTCCAGTCGGTCCGGGTCTTTTTCAAGAGTCAGGAGTCGGCTGAGATCTCGAAGCCGGTCCCCGGTTCCGGCAGTGTCCATATCCGTCAGATAGAGCGTGTGATCAGCTTCGAGCGTTTCGGAAAGCTCAAGCTTGCCAAGACAAACACGGGACTCATCGCAGGACTTCGTCAAAGCCCCGGACAAGCGCGATAACAATTCCGCGATCTCGGTCTGGCCCTTGCTTTCGAAATGCGCGATGGCGGCATTGGGATCGAAATTGCGATCGGGATTCGACCTTGCCGGGAATGGCAACGGGTCAATGGACTCCGCACTCAGGTGGAAATCGGCCAGCAGTGCCGCCAGATCTCCATATGTGGCCAGGGCGGCATCGCGGTTTTCGGGAATTTGCACCGGGTGGCCGTGAATGGCCTGCTCCATCACGGCGACCGATGGGGCCTGTTTCAGGTGGACCACAAGGTCGCCGCTGCGGGTGCGTTGAGGCCAGGGACAGGCAAAGCCGGTGTCGGCCAGCGCCTCTTGCCAGCGGGCGCGGGCGGCGACCCGCTCGGCCTGCGCCTTGGGATAGAACTTCAGCCGGGCAGACAGGCGGGGGGTGAGACGGATTTCGAAGATGCGCCCAGACCCGGGCGAGGTTACGCGCGGTGCCTGTGTGTCGACCTGCCAGGCAGCGGCCACATCCTGTGCGAAAACGGCGTCATACATGGAATTCTCTCCGGTCGTCAGGGCACTGTTTGCGGGCGTCGGCACCGCAGGCAGGTCTTGTCCTACTCATCGGGTGCCACCTTTCCGCGCAGGGATTTCACCTGCCCGCGCTGGGTCTTGGCCTCCAACCGCCGCCGGATCGAGCCTTTCGTCGGCTTGGTCGGGCGCCGCCGTTTGGGCGCAACCAGCGCCTTGCGGACCAGATCGGCCAGCCGTTCGCGGGCAATCTCGCGGTTGCGGGCCTGGCTGCGGGTGTCCTCGACCCGCAGGATCAGCGCACCGTCATCGGTCCAGCGGCGTCCGGCCAGACGGCGCAGGCGGGTCTTGACCGGCGCGGGAAGATGCGGACTGCGGGCGGCTTCGAACCGCAGTTCAACAGCGCTGGACACCTTGTTCACATTCTGCCCCCCCGGCCCCGAGGACCGGGTGAAGTTCTCGGTGAACTCCCAGTCTTGCAGGGTGATGTCGGGCGAAATCTCAATCATGACCTGTGGACCGTTACGAAAAGGGCCGCCCTTGGGCGACCCTTCGAGACTGAAAGGAGGGGGTGAAATGGATCTTCATCCCCGGCCGGTGGGTATACCGCCCTACGACTTACTGTCGGGCTTGCCCCCGAAACCGGAATTCACACCTCTCTCCAATACCTCTCTTGACACTGGATCACCTCCTTCCGTTTGTTTCCGTTGGAGGAAAGCGTGCCACGATCCGGGAAAATGTCAAAGCAAAATCTCGCGAAGTGTCGGGGAAGGTGAACAGGGCAACTCAGGCCGGTTGCGCGGACAGGCGGGCCACGAGGGCGCGGAACGGCACAAGGGCCAGCAGCGCCAGCGCCAGTTTCACCATCCAGTCGGCCACGGCCAGCGACACCCACAGCGGGACCATCGGGCCCGCGCCCAGCAGCGGCAGAGCTTCATTGGCCCAGGACACATCGTTGCCGGGTTCCAGGAACACCAGGCTGGCGGAAAAGGCGAGGGTGAAGAACAACGCGGTATCCAGGCTGGATCCCAGCAGCGACGAGGCCAGCGGCGCGCGCCACCATTTGCCGCCGCGCAGGCGGTCGAAGATGGCCACGTCCAGCAGTTGCGCGGTCAGGAAAGCCGTACCCGACGCCAGCGCGATACGCAGGGTGACCAGCGGTCCGAATTCGCCGTGGATCTGGGTGCCGATCAGCGAACAGGCGATGCCGACAACGAAACCGGCCAGAACCACCTTGCGGGCCGGGCCGGGGCCATAGACGCGATTCATCACGTCGGTCACCAGGAAGGCCAGTGGATAGGTGAAGGCGCCCCATGTCAGCCATTGGCCGAACAGGAATTGCACCAGGATGTTTGAGGCAACGACGATGGCCGCCATGGCCATGATGCCGGGAAGCACGCGAGGGGTCATGTATCTGATCCGTTTTTGCAAGGTAGCGGAGACTTGGATCGCGAAGGCGAACGGGGCCATCTAGCCGCAATTGGTGCGACAATCAAGACCATCTCGCCACTCCGCCGGCAGGCGGTACTCGACGATCTCGGTGCGTTGCACGGATCTGAAGTTGTCGTCCGACACCATGGTCAGGCGAATGTCGCCGGCCTCATCCGCCCAGACCGCGAGGCCTTCCAGATTGTCATGGGTGCCGAAAAACGTCTCGAGCAGAAGCTGTTCGTCGGTCAGGCCGTTGGCTGTGAATGCGAAACTTCGGATGCGGCTGGCAAAACCCAGGATCGGGACATAGTGCCGTTCCAGCAGGTAGAGCCGCCCGTCCGGGCCCAGATCGGCGCCCACGGGCAGGAACTTTCCGTCGCGGCGCAGGGTATAGGGCACGCTCCAGCGCTTGTTTTCGAAACGGAAGACCGGGAACGGACGCTCCCATTCCCCCGACCGCTCGGGGATGGCGATGGGGCGGTTGCGCGGGTCCAATGCCAGCGCCTCGAAGCCCGAGTTTTCCTGCAACACGTCCAGCCAATCGCCGGGAGGCAGATCGCGGGTCACGCCGGTGTCGGCATCCAGAACGCCCACCGTGTGCGAGGCTTCCGAGGAATAATACAGAACCCCGTCCGGCACCTGCGCCAGCCCTTCGGTATCGGCCCCCTGGCTGATCCGGGTGCGCCCCTTGGTGTCGGTCAGGTCGATGGCCGGGGTCACGGTGACGCCTGACAGCTTGCCACCCTCGCGCTGCAACACGCCCCGAAACATCACCGCACGGTCCGAGAGGCTGATGAAGGCGCTGCCGTTCTGATCCAGTTCCAGCGCCGAAAGTCCGCCGAACCGCGGCTCGCTCGGCATGCTGAGCATCAGTTCCCCTGCCGGGATCAGCACCCCTTGCGGCACCGGCGCCACGGCGGGCAACAGGGCGGCGGCGGCCAGCGCAGGCAGGCAGCGTTTCAGAAATGTGCGGCGCGTTCGGGTCATGCGGGGTCCAGGGTCACAGGGATACGTGCAGCCCTGTCTGACCCTTCAGGCGTGCCGAGACAAGCGCTGCGCCCTCAATTTGCTGCCAGGATCCAGCGGCACTGCTTGGGAAGATCGGCGAGGGTGAAATCGCGCACGTTCTTTTTCTTCGGGGCGGGCTTGGCCGGTTTGCTGTCGGGTTTCTTGGTGGGGGCCAGCGCCTCGGTCACCCACCAGTTCAGCGTGTCGTCGCAGCCGCTGCCGCCCTTGGACAGATCTTTCACCGAGGGTTTCTGGGTCACGCAGCCTTTGCTGCCCTTGGGGCATTTCAGCCGCACGTGGAAATGAAAGTCATGGCCCCAGTACGGCCGGATCTTCTGCAACCACTTCTTGTCACTGCGCGAGGACGCCTTGCACAGCTGGATCTTCACAGGCGGGGTCACGAAAATGCGGTCCACCGCCGGATCGCGCGCAGCAGCTTCCAGAATGGCGGCGTGCTGCGGGGTGTAATTGCCGTTGACGCGGCGCTGATCCTTGGTTCGTACCGAGATCGAGCTGATCTTCTCGCGCTGGTTGCGGCTTAGCTTCAGCGATTTCGCCGGCAGCATCCAGATGTCGATATCCAGTCCGATCTGGTGGCTTTGGTGGCCCGAGAGCATCGGCCCACCCCGCGGCTGGCTGATATCCCCGATATACAAGCCCTTCCAGCCGGGCTGTTTCGCGGCCTGAGCGCTGAGCCGTTCGATGAACTCGATGGCTTCGGGATGGCCCCAGTTGCGATTGCGCGACAGGCGCATCGCCTGCCATGTGGGGCCGGTTTCGGGAAGCTGCACCATCCCGGCGGCGCAGCCCTTGGCATAGCTGCCGATGCTGTGCGGCTTGTGCGGAGAGGCCGTCTTGGCCGTTCCGAACATGGCATTCGCTTTCTGCTGGGCGCTGGCGGGGTTGGCCAGCGACAGAAGCGGGATCAGGAAGGCGGTCAGGATGGCCTTGCGGACGACTGTCATGGGTCACTGCTCTCCGTCACTTTTGACCCAGCCTAACACGATCAGCCCGCCGATAAAGAGGGCTAGCAAAGGTGTGATCCCCAGCTGCTGGCTGCCGGTGAGGTCTGTGGTGACCGCCACCAGGATCGGCGCGGCAAAAGAGGTCGCCTTGCCCGCCAGCGCGTACAATCCGAATTCCCGCGTGGCGTGGCCCTTTTCGGCCTGAAACACCATCATCGTCCGCGACGAGGCCTGAAGCGCCCCGCCCGCCGCCCCGATCACCACGCCGACGCCGTAAAAGGCGAGGTCGGGCAGGCGGCTGCTGGCCTCGACCGCGACGCCGAACACCGAGGCGCGCGAGATGAAGATCGCGGCCAGCGTCGCGCCGATCAGGCACAGGATCGACACCACGATCACCGGCATCGGGCCGAAGCGTTCGTCGCACATGCCACCGACCCAGGCCACCACGGTCGCCGAGACCACGGCGAGGATGCCGAACACGCCCACGTCGATCACCGACCAGTTCAGCACCCCGGCTGCATAGACGCCGCCGAAGAAATACAACCCGTTCAGCGCGTCGCGGTACAGCATCGAGGCAATCAGATAGTTCCGCAGGCTGGCCCGATGGCGCAAGCCGCGCAGCATGTCTTTCAGGTCGGGCCATGCGGCGCGCGCGGCTTCCAGAACCGTCGCGATGGGCGGCGGCTTGGGGGCATGTACCCAGGCGAAGAAAGGGACCATGAAGATCATGAACCACAGCGCAGTGAACGGGCCGACCGCGCGGGTGCCCTCGCGCATGCTGGCATCCAGACCGAAGGGCGGGTCCAGCCCGATCAGGGTCTTCCCGGTGCTGGCGCTGTCGGCCAAAAACAGCAGCATGAAGACAAGCGCAAGCAACCCGCCCAGATAGCCGAAGGCCCAGCCATTGCCCGACACCCGCCCGATCTTACCCTTGGGCGCAAGGTCGGGCAGCATCGCGTTGGTGAAAATGGTGGCAAACTCCATCCCCAGAAGCCCCAGGCCGAAGAAGGCCAGCGTCATCCACAGGTTGAAACTGTCGGGGGCCGCGGCCCAAAGGCTCCACGCGCCGATCACGTAACAAGCCGAGAACACCCAGATGAACAGCATCCGCGTGCCTGGACCGGTGCGATCGGCGATGGATCCCAGAAGCGGCGCCAGCAGGGCGATCACCACCCCGGCCGCGCCCACGCCGTACCCCCAGGCGGATTGCGCGGCGGTGCCGTCGCCCACCAGTTCGGTCACATAGGGGCCGAAAATAAAGGTCAGCAACAGGGTGTTATACGGCTGACTGGCCCAATCGAAAAAATACCAGCCCCAGATACGGCGGCTGTTCATCTGAAACTGCATTGCGGTTACCCCTGCACGCCGCGACTATGCCGTGCGGGCGCGGGGGTCGCAATGGTCAGGCGGCGCGTGCCTGCATTTGCGTGGGCGTATCTTGCATCGGCGGCCAAGGCCGCAGGGCGTCGGCCTCGGCCCAGGCGCGCACCCAATCGGGCAGCCTCGGCGCGGGCATCGGGCGGCCGAAGGCGGCCAGCACCCGGTCGGTGCGCACCAGCCCGTTCCGATCAGTGACCGCCATGCGGATCAGCACATGCGAGGTGCAGTCCGCCCCCTTCCACATGGCGTGTTCGAGATAGACGAACTTTTCGTCCCAGCCGACACAGCGCGAGGTCATGCGGAGCCGGTCGAACATCCGCACGCGCTTGCGATAGCGGACCGAGGAGCCGGCCACGGTCAGCATCCAGCCTTCGCGGCGAATGATGCGCACGAACCCGGTGCGCCCGGCCAGCACCAGACGGCCCAGGTCGAACAGGGTCAGCACGCGGCCGTTGTTCATCTCCAACCACATGTCCAGATCCCAGGGCCAGCAGATGTGATGCGAGACATGGGTGTCGAAGATGTCCAGCGGCGGCGCGTTTCTGAACTTCCAGAATTCTTTCGACATGCGCAGGAATGGATACATGGCAGACCTCCTGCCCCGGAATTGGGCGCGGGCGCGGTTGACGTCAACGGAAACGTCGCGGCACAAAGGCGCGCGGCTTGTCCTTTGCGGCCCGATTGCCTACTTCCGGTGCAGGTCCGTACAAAGGAAGTTTCCATGACGTCGATACTGCAAATCCTGCTGCTCATCCTGGATGTGGCCTGGTTCATCATGATCGCGCATATCATCATGAGCTGGCTGATCAGCTTTCAGGTGCTCAATCTGGGGCAGGATCTGGTGCGGCAGATCTGGTACGGGCTGAACCGCCTGCTGGAACCGATCTATGGCCCGATCCGGCGCATCCTGCCCGACATGGGCACGCTGGACCTGGCGCCGCTGGTGGCGCTTCTGGCGGTCTATGCCATTCGCATCGTGCTGATGAACAACGCCGCAATGTTCTACTGATTTCCCGGCCTCTGGCGTCTTGCACCACAAGGGGTGGTGTGGGATTGTGGCGGCAACCACAATCAAAGCGGTCGAGGCATGGCAGACGAGGCAGGCGAGCAGCTTGACGCGCTTTTGGCGCGGGTGTTCGGATTCAACGCGTTCCGACCCGGTCAGCGCGAGATTGTCGAGGCGGTGATCGCCGGGCGTGACACGCTGGCGATCATGCCCACTGGCGGCGGCAAATCCCTGTGTTTCCAGCTTCCTGCCCTGTGCCGCGACGGGGTGACGGTGGTGATCTCGCCGCTGATTGCCCTGATGCGCGACCAGGTTCGCTCGCTGCGCGAGGCGGGCGTTGTGGCCGGGGCGCTGACCTCGGGCAATACCGATGAAGAAACCGAGGCGGTGTTTCAGGCTTTGGACGACGGCTCGCTCAAGTTGCTGTATCTGGCCCCCGAACGGCTGGCCGCCACTGGCACCCAGGCCATGCTGCGCCGCATCGGCGTGTCGATGATCGCCGTGGACGAGGCGCATTGCGTCAGCCAATGGGGCCATGACTTCCGCCCCGACTACCTGCGGATCGGCGAATTGCGCGCCGAACTGGGGGTGCCGGTCGCGGCCTTCACCGCCACCGCCGATGCAGAAACCCGAGCCGAGATCGTCACCCGCCTGTTCGGCGGCGGCACACCGGACAGCTTTTTGCGCGGCTTCGACCGGCCGAACATCCACCTGGCCTTCGCCCCCAAGAACAGCCCGCGCCGCCAGATCATGGAGTTCGCCGCCGCGCGCCGGGGCCAGTCGGGCATTGTCTATTGCGGCACGCGAGCCAAGACCGAAAGCCTCGCCCGCGCGCTGGAGGCTGATGGCCATCTGGCCTGCGCCTATCACGGTGGCATGGCGGCCGAGGATCGCCGGCTGGTCGAAACCCGGTTCCAGCGCGACGACGGGTTGATCGTGGTGGCCACGGTGGCCTTCGGCATGGGCATCGACAAGCCCGATATCCGCTGGGTGGCCCATGCGGATCTGCCGAAATCCATCGAAGCCTACTATCAGGAAATCGGTCGCGCCGGGCGCGATGGCGCGCCCGCCGAAACCCTGACCCTGTTCGGCGCCGATGACATCCGCTTTCGCCGCACCCAGATCGACGAAAGCCCGGCGCCTTCCGACCGCCGCAGCGCCGATCATGGCCGCCTGAACGCGCTTCTGGGGCTGGCCGAGGCGCACGCGTGCCGCCGCAAGACCCTGCTGGGCTACTTCGGCGAGGAGTCCTCCGCCTGCGGGCATTGCGACCTCTGCGACCGTCCGCCGGAACTGATCGACGGCACCGATGCGGTGCGCAAGGCGCTGTCCGCGGCGCTGAGGACCGAGGAACGCTTTGGCGCCGGGCATCTGATCGACATTTTGACCGGCACCGCCACCGATAAAGTGCGCGAGCGCGGCCATGACGGGCTGCCGACCTTCGGGGTGGGCAGGGAGTTCTCGAAATCCCAGTGGCAGGCGCTGTTCCGGCAGATGATGGGGCTGGACCTGATGCGCCCCGACCCCGAACGCTATGGCGCGCTGCGCATGACCGAGGCCGCGCGCCCGGTGCTGAAGGGCGAACAGTCCGTGACCCTGCGCAAGGATGCCATGGCGCGGACGGCCGAGCGGCGCCCGGCGGTCAAGGCGCTGGTGTCCGAGGCCGATGCGCCGCTGCTGTCGGCGCTGAAAGCCAAGCGGCGGGCGCTGGCCGAGGCCGCAAATGTCCCGGCCTATGTGATTTTCCCCGACCGCACCCTGATCGAAATGGCCGAGACCCGCCCGCGCAGTCTGGATGACATGGCGCGGGTCAACGGGGTCGGCGCGAAGAAGCTGGAACGCTATGGCGCGCTGTTCCTAGAGGTGATCGCGGGCGAGGCCCCCACCGAGCAGCACCCGGCGCGGCGCAAGCTGGCGGGCCGCGACTCCGGGCCCCTGTTCGACAAGTTGCAGGAAGCGCAGGCGGCCCTGTTGCGGGGGGCGATGGGCACGGAAAAACCGCTCAGCTGCTCGGCGGGTGAACTGGCCAAGGTCGCCGCGGCGCGGCCTTCGGATGCGGATCGATTGGCGGCGCTGATCGGCCCGGCCAAGACCGAACGCTTTGGCCCGGCCTTTCTGACCCTGCTGCACGCCGCTGAATGACTAGACAAGCGTTGCGAACCGCCTAGGTCCCTGCGCAGAAGGAAAGGAATGCCGATGCTGGTTGTTGTCTCTCCCGCGAAGCGTCTGGACTGGGCAGCGGTCGATGCGCCCGTCGCCACTGCGCCCGATTTTCAGGGTGACGCGACCTATCTGGCCGGGGTCGCCGGGAAGTTGTCGAAACCGCAGCTTGAAAAGCTGATGTCCATCAGCCCCAAGCTGGCCGCATTGAACCATGACCGGTTCCGCGCGTTCCATGCCGCGCCCGAGGCTGACGTCACGCGGCCCGCGATGCACGCCTTTGCCGGGGATACCTATCAGGGGTTGGACGCGGCCAGCCTCGATGCGGATGCGCAGTCCTATGCGCGGGATCACCTGCGGATCCTGTCGGGTTTGTACGGCGTGTTGCGTCCCTTCGACGGCATCCAGCCCTATCGCCTTGAAATGGGATCGCGGCTGAAGACCCGCGCCGGCGGGACGCTTTATGCCTATTGGGGCGACCGGATTGCCGGGGCGCTGGCGGCCCAAGCCGAGGTTACGGGCAGCCGCGTGTTGGTGAATTGCGCCAGTGTCGAGTATTTCTCGGCGGTGGATCTGGCGGCATTGAACCTGCCGGTGGTGACACCGGTTTTCATGGAGACGCGCGGCGGCGCCCCCAGGATCGTCAGCTTCTACGCCAAGAAGGCCCGTGGGGCGATGGCGCGCTTCATCGTGGAAAACCGGTTGCGCGATGCCGAAGCCCTGCGTGATTTCAACACAGGTGGCTATGCCTATGATGCCGGGCGCAGCACCCCCGACAAACCGGTATTTCTGCGCGACGAGGCGGCGGCGCTGGCGGCCTAGCCCGCCGTCACCGACAGGCCGCCCGGTGCAAGTTCTTCGATCTTGTCGCAGATGGCGGTCTTGCGCAGGGGTTTGGTCAGGTAGTGGTCGATACCTGCCGCCATGATCTCATCGGCATCGCCGGCCATGGCGTGGGCGGTCAAGGCACAGATCGGGGTGCGGGGCGCGCCGGTGTTCGCCTCGATCTCGCGGATCTTTTGCGTTGCTTCCTTACCATCCATCTCGGGCATCGAGATGTCCATGAAGATCATGTGCGGGCGGAAATCCTGATAGGCGGCGACGGCTTCACGCCCGTTGTTGGCAAACCGTAGGTCGATGGCCAGATCCTGCACCATCTTGCGGAATACCAGTTGGTTGGTGCGATTGTCCTCGGCGGCCAGCACCCGCAGGAGATCCGCAGATTCGGTCGGCTCGGTCGCGACGGACTCGGGCACCGGCATCACGGGCGCGGGCGGTTCAGGCTCGGGCGTCGCGGCTGGCAGGGTCACCCCAAGGGCGCCGATCTTCTGGAACAGGTCGCGGCGCAACAGCGGCTTTTGCAGGATCGCGGTGACGCCTTGCATCCTTGGATCGCCGTCCAGCTGCCCCGGTTCCGAGCACAGCAACAGGATCGGTCCGCGTTCGCCCCGGTCCCGCAGCGCCTGCACCAGCGCCAGCCCGTCGGTGCCCGGCGGCTTGTGATCGCTGATGATCAGGTCGACACTGTTGGGCGGGTCGGCCAGCGCCTCCTCGGCCGAGCGGCGAGTCGTCACCCGCAAGCCCATCATGGAAAGCTGCCGGTCCAGGATCATGCGGTTGATGTCCTGTGCATCGATGACCAGCGCGGTGCGCAGATCGGTGTTGTGCGGCGGGGAGGGGGTGTCGGCGCCTTCGTCCAGCGGCAGGGTAATGCGAAACCCGAAGCAGGAGCCTTCACCTTCGACCGATTCGACCCAGAGCTCGCCCCCCATCAGCGCCACCAGCTTCTGGGTGATGGCCAGCCCCAGTCCGGTGCCTTCGAACTTGCGATTGCGCTCGTCCTCCACCTGGTTGAACTCGCCGAAGATGTGATCGACCTTGTCCGCGGGAATGCCGATGCCGGTGTCCTCGACCGTGATGTGCAGTCTTTGCTGATCTGACCCGTCCTCGTCACCGATGCCGGTCACGCGGATCATGACGTGGCCTTGGGTGGTGAATTTCACCGCGTTGCCCAGAAGGTTGGTCAGGATCTGCCGGATGCGCCCCGGATCGCCCACATAACGGGTCGGCAGGAACATGTCGAAATCGAGCATCAGCTCGATCCCCTTTTCCTGCACAGAAGGCTTCAGCAGCAGCAGCACCTCGGTGATCGTGCGTTCCAGGTCGAAGGGTTCGGGCTGCAGCGTCAGCTTCTCGGCCTCGATCTTGGAGTAATCCAGCACGTCGTTGATGATCACCAGCAGAGTCTCGCCCGAGCCGCGGATGGTTTCGGCGAACAGGCGCTGTTCCTCGGTCAGGTCGGTGTCGCACAGCAGGTCGGCCATGCCGATGACTCCGTTCATCGGGGTGCGGATCTCGTGGCTCATGTTGGCGAGGAAGGCGGATTTGGCGCGGCTGGCGGATTCGGCGCGGGTGCGTTCCTCCTTCAGCTTTTCCTCGTAGCGGATGGTTTCGGTGATGTTCAGGGCCAGGCTGACCATGTCGCCGTCGCGGGCGCGCCGGTCCAGGAACTTGACATAGCGTTCGTCCCACAGTTTGACCGTCAGTGGTTCGATCCGGTCCTGCTGCCAGCGTCCCGCCATCCGGGCCTGCCACGCCGATGGGTCCTCGAACCCGATATCGACCAGCCCCTCTTCGACAACGATTTCAAGAATATCCTGATAGGTGGCCCCGGGCCGGATGCATTCCAGCCCGTCGAACATGGCCATATAGGCGCGGTTGGCGATCACCAGCTGGTTGCGCGCGTTGAACACGGCAAACCCGTCCTGGATGGTTTCCAGGGCTTCCCACAGCCGCCGTTCGGCCTTGTCCGCCTGCTTGTTGGCTTTCTGAAGATCGGCGCGAACCTGGGTGTTCTCGCCCTTCAGTTCCTCGGCCTCGGTGCGATAGGTCTGCGCCTCGGCGCTTTTGACAACCACCTGGTCGGACAGCTTGCGGGCGTGTTCCGACAACTGGCGGTTGGCCGAGAACAATTCCTTGCTCTTGTGCTCCAGCAGCCGTTCGGCGGCCAGACGGGCGCGCCGTTCCTGCGCCAGAAGCGCGGATAAGTCCGGGCCGCCATGTTCCGTCATGCTTCACTCGTTCCATCAACCAGCGATGATCGTGGAACAGGAAGGTGAACAGACCCTGAACGCGGCCCGGACTCAGAGGGTTTTAGAGGCGTTCGAAGGCGATCGCGATGCCTTGGCCGCCGCCGATGCACATGGTGCACAGCGCGCGTTTGCCGCCGGTGCGCTCAAGCTCGTACAGCGCCTTGACGATCAGGATGGCACCGGTGGCGCCGACCGGGTGACCGAGGGCAATGGCGCCGCCATTGGGGTTCACCTTGGCCGGATCGAAACCGAGACCCTTGTTCACGGCCAGAGCCTGTGCCGCGAAGGCCTCGTTGCTTTCGATCACGTCGAAGTCGTCGGCGGTCAGGCCGGTCTTCTCCAGCAGCTTCTGCACGGCCGGAACCGGGCCGATGCCCATGACCTCGGGACGCACACCGGCGTGCGCATAGCCCAGGATCCTGGCTTTCGGCTTCAGACCGGCGGCCTCGGCGGCGTCGGCACGGGCCAGAACGATGGCAGCAGCCCCGTCGTTGATGCCCGAGGCGTTGCCGGCGGTGACAGATCCGTCCTTCTTGAACACGGCACGCAGTCCGCCCAGTTTTTCAAGCGTGGTGCCCTTGGGGTGTTCGTCGGTGGCGAAATCGACCATGTCGCGCTTCACCTTGACCTGCACCGGCACGATCTGGCTTTCGAAACGGCCCTCGGCGATGGCCTTGGCGGCGCGCTCCTGGCTTTCCAGCGCGAAAGCGTCCTGCTGTTCGCGGGTGATCTGGTTCTGGGCGGCCACGTTTTCGGCGGTGACGCCCATGTGGCCGGTGCCGAAGGGGCAGGTCAGGGTGCCGACCATCATGTCGACGGCGGTGGTGTCGCCCATCTTCTGACCCCAGCGTGCTGCGGGCAGAACATAGGGTCCGCGCGACATATTCTCGGCGCCGCCGGCCAGACCGAAGTCGGCATCTCCCAGCGCCAGCGACTGGATCACCGAAATGGCGGCCTGCATGCCCGAGCCGCACAGGCGGTTCACGTTCAGCGCCGGGGTTTCTTGCGGAATGCCCGCTTCCATCGCGGTGACGCGCGACAGGTACATGTCCCGCGGTTCGGCATTGATGACGTGGCCCATGACCACATGGCCGATCTTCTCGGGTGCAACGCCAGAGCGTTCGATTGCGGCCTTGGCCGCGGTGGCGCCGAGCGTGGTGGCCGGAGTGTTGGCCAGGCTGCCGCCGAAAGTGCCGATGGCGGTACGTGCGCCATCCAGAATTACGATATCGGACATCAGGAATCCCCCCTTGGGTCCATTGGTGAAAATACCTCGATCAGAGTGATCTCGGGTGGCACGCCGAAGCGGAACGGAAAGCCGGAATAACCCAGGCCTGTGGACACGATCATGTGCCGGTCCTCTTCGACAATATGACCGATCGCGTAACGATCGCCATATCTGGAAGGTGTTGCGGGACGTCGCCCGAACACCGTGAACTGGCCGCCATGAGTATGCCCGCTGATCTGCAGCATGGGCCGGGGGTCACCCGCTGCAAAGTAATCGGGCTCATGGGCCAGCAGTATCGAGGGCGCGCCTTGAGGGACTTTTGAAAAGGCGGCCTCGGCATCCGCATACCCCATCCGCCGTTTGCCCCGACCGCGTTGCGTGTCGAGGGAAACCAGCCAGAAAGGATATCCGGAATGGGAAAGCTCGACCGCATCGTTGCGGACAAGCTGCATGTCGTTGTCGGCGAAAGCCTGGATGATGCTGTTGCTCTGGCCGTTGCTGGCGCGGTCCAGCGGGCAGTCCTCGCGGTCATGGTTGCCCATGATCGCATGAACGCCCAGCGGCGCGGTCAGCGGCTTGAACAGCGGCACGATTTCATCGGCCACCAGATGATCGCACATCATCTTGCGATCGGGCAGCAGGTCGCCGGCCAGCACGATCAGATCGGCCTCCAACGTGCTGGTGTAGGCGACGATCTGCGCGATCCGTTCGGGCGAAACCCAGGGCCGGCAGACGTGCGGATCGGCCAGCACCGCGATGCGCAGGGCCGGGGCTTTCCAGTCGGGCAGCGCCAGCCTGTGCAGGGTCAGACCCGGCAAACCCCACAGCCCGACACGGCCCTTGGCGGGCCGGGCGGGCGGCGCCGGGGCCCAGGGGGCCCGCGCCAGCGATGTGGACAGTTTGCACATGCGAAACACGGATCATGTCCGGACGCCTGCCACAAGTCGCGAGTTGCCGCAGAGGCACATGTGACGCACATCAAGGCAGACGCCGCTGCCGGACCCGGGCCGGGCATGTAAAAAGGGCCCTGGAGCTTGCCGGGGCGCTTGTGATCAGGTCGCGGGGGCCTGTGGTCAGGCCGTTGCGAAGTGCAGCGGGCGAACCTGCTGGAACATGCCGGTGGCGGTCAGCTTGTCCAGAACATCGACCGGGGGCTGTTCGTCGAGATACAGCAGCGCGATGGCGTCGCCGCCCGCCTCGGTTCGACCCAGGGTAAAGTTGGCGATGTTGACGTTGTTCTCGCCCAGCGTCTTGCCCAGGGTGCCGATGATCCCGGCCACATCGTTGTTGGTGGTGTAGAGCATGTGCTCGCCCACCTCGGCGTCGATGTTGATGCCCTTGATCTGGATGAAGCGCGGCTTGCCGTCGCTGAACACGGTGCCGGCGATGGTGCGGGTCTTGGCCTCGGTCTCGATGGTCAGCTTGATGTAGGCATCGAAGACGCCCGACTTCTTCTGCGTGGTGCGCGAGATCTGGATGCCGCGCTCCTCGGCGATGACCGGGGCGGAGACCATGTTCACATCCGGGTTGGTGGCCTTCATGAAGCCCGCAATCGCGGCACAGTTCAGCGCGTCGAGGTTCATTTCCGCAACGCGGCCGTCATAGAGGATGTTGATCGCCTTGACCGGTTCGTCCGAGATCTGGCCGACGAATGCGCCCAGATCCTCGGCCAGCTTGACCCAGGGGCCCATCACGGCGGCTTCCTCGGCGGTGACCGACGGCATGTTCAGTGCGTTCTGCACGGCGCCAGTCAGCAGGTAGTCGGCCATCTGTTCGGCCACCTGCAGGGCGACATTTTCCTGCGCCTCGGTGGTGGCCGCGCCCAGGTGCGGGGTGCAGACCACGTTGGGCAGGTTGAACAGCGGATTCTCGGTCGCCGGTTCCACCGAGAACACGTCGAAGGCGGCCCCGGCCACATGACCCGACTTCAGCGCCTCGGCGAGGGCGACCTCGTCCACCAGACCGCCACGGGCGCAGTTGATGATACGCACGCCCTTCTTGGTCTTGGCGATGGCCTCGCGCGACAGGATGTTGGCGGTCTTCTCGGTTTTCGGGACGTGCAGAGTGATGAAATCGGCGCGGGCCAGAAGCTCGTCGAGGCTGACCTTGGTCACGCCCAGTTTCTTGGCGCGTTCGTCGCCAAGGAAGGGATCATAGGCGATGACCTTCATCTTCAGGCCGACGGCGCGGTCGCAGACGATGCCGCCGATGTTGCCGGCACCGATGACGCCCAGGGTCTTGCCGGTCAGCTCGACGCCCATGAACTTGGACTTTTCCCATTTGCCGGCGTGGGTCGAGGCGCTGGCCTCGGGGATCTGGCGGGCCACGGCGAACATCATCGCGATGGCGTGCTCGGCGGTTGTGATCATGTTGCCGAAGGGCGTGTTCATCACGATCACGCCTTGCTTCGAGGCCACCGGAATGTCGACATTGTCGACCCCGATGCCGGCGCGGCCCACGACCTTGAGGTTGGTGGCGGCTGCGAGAACCTTCTCGGTGACCTTGGTGGCCGAGCGGATGGCGAGGCCGTCATACTGGCCGATGACCTCGAGCAGACGCTCCTTGTCCTTGCCGAGGCCGGGTTCGAAATCGACCTCGATGCCGCGGTCGCGGAAGATCTGGACGGCGGTTTCGCTGAGTTTGTCGGAGACGAGAACTTTGGGTGCCATGGGGCGGTCCTTCGTGAATTTTCGGCGGCTGGAAACCGTCTGGCTTGCGTCTGGCCGGTGTATGGCAGGCGAAACCGTCGGGGATGGCCGCAGGATCAGGGGGAAAGGGCGGGACCGGGGGCGCTGCCCCCGGACCCCCGGAGTGTTTCTGACAAGAAAAAGATCAGGCGGTTTCGGAGAGGGCCGCGAGTTCTGCTTCATAGGCCCATTCGATCCAGGGCATCAGGGCGGCCACATCGGCAGCTTCCACCGTGCCGCCGCACCAGATGCGCAGGCCCGCCGGGGCGTCGCGATAGGCGCCCAGGTCGAGACCGGCGTTTTCCGCTTCCAGCCGCTTGGTCACCGCCTTGGCGAAGGCCGCGGTGTCGGCGATGGCCGGGTTGGTGAACTTCAGGCAGACGCTGGTGGTCGAGCGGGTGGCCGGGTCGGTGGCCAGGAAGTCGATCCAGTCGCGGCTGGCGACGAAGGCGTCGATGGCCGCGAAATTGGCATCGGCACGGGCGATCAGGCCCTTCAGGCCGCCGACGGATTTCGCCCAGTTCAGGGCCACAAGGTAGTCTTCGACGCAGAGCATCGAGGGGGTGTTGATGGTGGCGCCGGTAAAGATGCCGTCGATCAGCTTGCCGCCCTTGGTCAGGCGGAAGATCTTGGGCAGCGGCCAGGCGGGGGTGTAGCTTTCGAGCCGTTCGACCGCGCGCGGGCTGAGGATCAGCATGCCGTGGGCCGCTTCGCCGCCCAGAACCTTCTGCCAGGAGAAGGTGGTGACATCGAGCTTGTCCCAGGGCAGGTCCATGGCGAAACAGGCCGAGGTGGCGTCACAGAGGGTAAGACCGGCGCGGTCGGCCGGGATCACCTCGCCCGAGGCCACGCGCACGCCAGAGGTGGTGCCGTTCCAGGTGAAGACCACGTCCTGGTCATAGTCCAGCGCGGTCATGTCCACGATCTCGCCATAGTCGGCGATATGGGTGGTGGCCTCGATCTTCAGCTGCTTGACCACATCGGTGACCCAGCCGGCGCCGAAGCTTTCCCAGGCGACCATCTGGACCGGGCGTTCGCCCAACAGCGACCACATGGCCATTTCCATGGCGCCGGTGTCGGAGGCGGGCACGATGCCGATCTTGTAGTCGGCGGGGATGCCGAGGATCTCGCGGGTGGTTTCGATCGCCTCTTTCAGCTTCGCCTTGCCGATGGCGGCACGGTGCGAGCGGCCCAGCGGGGCATCTTTCAGGGCGTCGAGGGTAAAGTCAGGGTTCTTCGCGCAGGGGCCCGAAGAAAAACGCGGGTTAGCCGGCCGCGTGGCCGGAGTCGATGTGACCATTGCTGGTATCCTTACAGATATCTGCCCCTCGTTGGGGAGGGGTGTCCCGCTGCGGGCACTACGACTCCCCTGTAAAAAAAGCAAGTACCAATAGCGTCTTCAATACAGGTTCGTGCAAAGCCGTGCAGAACGATACAAGAACAAACCGGTTTGTGCGACACAAAATTGACACAAAACATTCTCGGAAAATTCTCGTGTAAGCAGAAGAATGCCCCGGTGCAGAGGCAACCGGAGCCAATAGGAAAGAAAAGGCTCTCAGCTTTCGATCAACCGGTTCGAATGGATCAAGGCCGTGTTGCAGGTCGAGGGCTTGTCGCCGACCGCCAAGACCGTTGCGGGTGCCCTGGCCATCCAGTTTGCCAATGATGAGACCGGTCGCCTCAACCCGTCACAGGCGACCCTTGCCGACTATCTCAAGGTTCACCGAGACACCTTCAAACGCGCCCTGCGTAAGCCGCGGAACGCCGGTTGGCTCATGTCGTTCGGCGACGGTGGACACGGCAATGCCCCGGAAATGCGGCTGCTCAGCCCCTCGAAGATCGTGCCGTTCCGACGCGAAAAGGGGGGAGAAATTGCCCCGGTCAACGCCCCTGAAAGGGGGGCGGATTTGCCCCCCCAACGTACAAAAAGGGGGGGAGGATTTGCAGCGAAAGGGGGGAGGAATTACCCCCCGCTATATAAGGATAAACAATCTTTAGAACAAAAGGGTGCAGCCCTTGATCAGTTCGCCTCTACCAGGTTCGAGGGGAACGCCTTTGACGGGCTTGTCGTGATCCCTTCGAGGAAGTGGGATGGCTTGAACGAATGGGCCGAGTGGCTCGCGGGCAAGGGCTTCCCGGAGCTGTGCAATCGCCCGGTCATCCATCGCGGGGAAAATGGGGAACGGTTCTACCGCCTGCCTTCGAAGAAGCCACCGACAACCGAAAGGGGGCAGCGCCAAGCCGTTGAGTTCTTCGCAGCGCTGGTTGATGGCGGTGAGGTGCTCCATGCAGCGCAGTGATCGACGTCAGGCCCAACGCCCCAGCGAACAGATCGCAGAGTTGGTGCAGCGCATTGGCGGCAAGGTTTTGTGCACGCTTCTGGACATTTCCTCTGGCGCGCTGAGCGAGTTGAAGGCCAAGGGCATCGCGGTTCACCTGGGCCATGATGCCTACGACCTGTGCGCCACGATGGGCGGCTATGTCCGCCACCTGAGGGCCATGGCGGCACAGTGGGGCAACGAGGATCAGGCCGCCAACCTGACTGCAGAGAGGGCGCAACACGCTTCTGTCGCGGCGCTTTGCCGGTGGATCGCTGAAGGTGGTTGCGGCCAAGGCATCGCGCAACCTGCGCCGGCACAACGTGCGATTCCTGCTGATGGATGAGGTCGACGGGATGGCGCCGACGCCCGAAGGATCGCCCCTGATGCTGGCCGAAAAGCGCACGCTGGGCTTTCCGGACCGCAAGATCATCCTTGGATCAACGCCTGTGCTGGAAGACACCAGCCACGTCTTGCGCGCCTACGCCCAGTCGGATCAGCGGATATTCGAGGTGCCTTGCCCGGATTGCGGCACCTTCACCGAGATCCAATGGGGGCAGATCAGCTAGCCCGAAGGCGATCCCGGCGCGGCCTTCTGGTGCTGCCCGCATTGCGCGGCCGAGATTGCCGAACGGCACAAGCCGGACATGGTCGCCGCCGGTCATTGGCGCGCCACGCGGCCCGAGATCGAAGGCCACGCGGGCTTTCGCATGAATGCCCTGATCAGCCAGGGGCAGTCACAGGCCGTTGAGTTCCTTCGCGCCCAGGATCGCGAGATTGCCGCCGGTGCTGGCCTGACCTTCGAGGCGCTGACCGGCGACCTGGGCGACGCGAACTACAGCTCCGCCCGCGTCGGACTGTTGGAGTTCCGCCGCCGCGCCGAAATGCTGCAACGCAACCTGATCGAAGGCCAGTTCCTGCGCCCGCTGTGGCGGCGCTGGATCGACATTCAGGTGCTTGCCGGGGCGATCCCCCCGGACCCGGCCTCACTCAGCGACTATCGCGACGTGCGCTTCGTGCCGCCGGGCTGGCAGTGGGTCGATCCGCGCAACGAGGCCGAAGCCGATATCGCCGCCATCAACGCCGGTTTGAAAAGCCGCGAAGTGGTGGTTGCCGCCCGTGGCCGCGACATTGACGAGCTGAATGCCGAGATCGATCGCGACCAGGTCCGCCAATCCGAAGGGGCAAAAGAATGACCATTCAACTTCGTGCGGCCACGCCGCGACCGACCAGCTTTGACCCGGACGCCCGCACCATCGAGGCCATTGTTTCCACGGGGGCCGACACGGTGCGCCCCGGCTTCATCGAGCGGCTGGACCTTACCGGCGCGGACATTCCCGCCTGATAGGCGGGCCCGTCCTGGACGGCCACCGCAGCGGCACCACAAGCGACCAGCTGGGCGTTGTCGAGAAGGCAGAGATCCGCCCCGAAGGGCTTTGGGTCCAGCTTCGGTTCCGCAGCAGCGAAGCGGCACAACAGGTCACGGCGGACATTTCAGACGGCACGCTGCGCGCCCTGTCCGTTGGATATACGGTTTCCGAGTGGCTGGACGGACGCGAGGGCAAGAACCGAACCCGCACCGCCAAGAAGTGGACACTGCTTGAGGTGTCTATCGTCACGATGCCCGCCGATCCCGGTGCGCATTTCAGAAATGGAGACGGCCCTATGAGCCAGCAAGAACAAATCACCGAGCAACAGGACCAGGGCGACGTAATGACCCGCGCGCAGATGAACGCGGAGAAGCGCCGCAGCTTGAGAAGGTCTCCGAAGGGGGCGAGTTCAAGCACGGCACCATCGAGGAATCTGCCGAGCTTTACTGCGTCGACACCTTCGGCAAGATCTTCGGCATCTCGCGCCAGGCGCTGATCAATGACGACCTGGGCGCTTTCACGCAGATCCCGGCCAAGATGGGCACTGCCGCTCGCGCCTTCGAGGCGCAGCAACTGGTGGCCAAGCTGATCGCAAACCCGAACATGAGCGACGGCGATCCGGTCTTCGATGCCAACCACGCCAATGTCACGGCAGCAGCAGCGCCCAGCCTGACGACGCTCAGCGCCGCACGGCTGGCCATGCGCAAGCAGACCGGCCTTGCTGGCGAGACGATCGACGTGACGCCGCGCTTCGTGGTGGTTCCACCGGATCTGGAAACCACCGCCGAACAGGTTCTGGCCGAGATCGCCGCGACCAAGACGGCGGACGCCAACCCGTTCGCCAACCTGACCCTGATCGTTGAGCCGCGCCTCACCGATCCCGCCGCCTGGTATGTCGCCGCTGATCCGGCTGTGATCGACGGGCTGGAATACGCCTATCTGGAAGGCGCGCCGGGGCCGCAGATCGAAACCCGGCAGGGCTTCGAGGTGGACGGCGTACAGATCAAGGTGCGCCTCGACTTCGGCGCGGGGTGGGTCGATCACCGCGGCTGGCACAAGGTGGGCTGATAGCCGTCTCTGCAACCGAACTGGACGCCCTTCGTGACGCGCTGATCAAGGCCCGCGCGAAGAGCGTGCGCGGCGTCCAGATGGGAGACGAGCGGCTTGAATACCGCTCAGATGCCGAGGGCCGCAGCCATCGCGGACCTTGATGCCCGCATCCGAAGCGCCTCACGCACCCGCCCGTCAACCGTGCGGTTTTCCAGCTCGAAGGGGTTTGACGCATGGACCGTATCTGGGAAACCAACGACTTGGCCCGCGATCCGGGGTATGACGGTGCGACGCCAGCCTTCTGGAAGTTCTGCGAAGACAAGGGATTGAAGCCTATCCACGGCAAGCCCTTCGCTTTTGATGCAAGGTACGTTTCTCATGGAGGCTATGAAGTGTCGCTCAACCTCTACCCGCGCGGACGGATCTGGCACTATAGCGGCACCATTGACGGGCAGCGGCTTCGAGGATCTACAAAGACGTCTGACAAGGAAAAAGCCAAAAGGGTCGCGGCGGAAATCGAGCACCTCGCGTGGCAGCGTCGTTTTGATGGACCGGGCGCGGGGCTGACCATGGCCCAGGTCTTTATGGCGTACCTGGACGCGGGCAGATCAGACCGCTTCCTGTTGAAGCTGGCCGAATACTGGAAGGATACGCCTGTCGAGAAGATCAAAGCTGAGACGATCCGCCGAGCCGCGCGAGAAATTTATCCGAACGCAGGCGAACCGACATGGAATCGACAAGTGATCAAGCCCACGCAAGCCGCGATCAACTATGCCGCCGAACTTGGCTGGTGTCAGAAAATCTCAGTGAAGCGATACACCGAAAACCCCGAGGAAAAGACCCCGGCCACGTTGGAATGGGTAACGGCCTTCGCTGAACAGGCTATCAGGGATGGCCTGCCGCATTTGGGGGCGCTTTGCCTGTTCATGTTCGGCACGGCCGCGCGGGTAGGCGAATCCTGCCGTCTTGTCTGGGGCGACGTGGATTTGTCCGCCGGGACCGCGATCCTGCGGTTGTTCAAACCCACACCATGGACGCGCACGGCGCACTTGCCGCCCGAGGTGGTCGCGGCGTTGGCGAATATCCCGTCGAACCGAAAACAGGAAGACTGGGTGTTCGGGTCTGCGGGGCGTGGCAGCGTCCGGGGGCCGTGGAACAACGTCTGCAAGCGGGCTGAAATCGAACGGCTGACTCCGCACTGCTGCCGACACGGGTTCGCCACGTCGATGCTGCACAGGGGTTTTGACCCGAAGACCGTGGCCGAGCGCGGCGGCTGGAAAGATGCCACAACCGTTCTGCGGACTTACGCCCACGCCATGAGCGATCCGACCGTCACCAACGCGCTTTTTGACACGGAATTGACGCAGCGCAACGGCAATAATCACGCAACTAACTGTAATAAAAGGAAGAAAATGCCATGACTTCTGCCCCTCGTTGGGAGGGGTGTCCCGCTGCCGCGTATAGTAGGGCTGGGATCGGCCTGGCAAGGGGGATCTTGGGCCAGCGGCGGTTTCGACCGTCTAGGCCGGCGGGTCGGGAATCCTGTTCTTAGGGCGCGGACCGATTCGGTGATACGGTTTGCCCGTTCATAAGGGGAGAAATGAGATGTTGAAGCAGATTTTTGGAGTATTGGGGGCCGTTCTTCCGATCTCGGGCGCGATGGCCGAAACGCCGGTGGAACGCGGCGCCTATCTTGTCGAGGGGCCGGCGGCCTGCGGCAACTGTCACACCGCGCCGATGCCGGGGGCGCCGGCCTATGGCGGCGCGGAGATTCCCGAGCACGGCTTCGTGGCGCAGGTACCGAACATCACCCCGGCCAGCCGCATTGCGGATTGGAGTGACGCGGAGCTGGCCCGCGCGATCCGCGAGGGCATCCGGCCCGACGGATCGGTGATCGGTCCGCCGATGCCCATCGGTCTGTACCGGCAGTTGAGCGATTCCGATCTGGCCGCCATCGTGGCCTATGTCCGCACGCTGGAGCCGGTCGAAACCCCGTTCAAGGCCACCGAGTATCCCTTCGATCTGCCGCCCGCCTATGGGCCGCCCATCGACAGTGTGGCGGAGATGGCGCCAGAGGTGTCGGTGGAATATGGCGCCTATCTGGCGGGGCCGGTGGCGCATTGCATCGAATGCCATTCGCTGAAGGACGGACGCCCGGACATCGCGGGCAACCTTGGCGGCGGCGGCCATGCCTGGGAGGGGCCCTGGGGCGTCTCGGTCGCGGCCAATCTGACCAGCCACGCGGATGGCTTGGCGAATTACAGCGATGCCGAGATCAAGGCGATGATCTCGCAGGGGGTGCGGCCCGACGGGTCGCCGATGAAGCCGCCCATGGGCTATCCGTATTATGCGCGGATGAGCGAGACCGACCTGGATGCCATCGTGATGTATCTGCGGACCTTGCCGCCGCTGCCGGACGCGCAATAGCGCCTCAGAGCGGCTGCAGCGGCACCGATTCCAGCGTCTGTTTCAGCAGGCGGGCGCTGTCGGCCAGCGCGGCCTGTTCGCTTGTGTCGAGGTCGGGCACCAGTTCCGCCTCGACCCCGTCGCGGCCCAGAACGCGGGGCAGCGACAGGGGCACGCCGTGGACGCCGACGATCTGCGTGGTCATGGTGGACACAGAATGGACCGAGCGTTCGTTGCCGTTGATCGCGGCCACCAGTCGGGCCAGCGCCGCGCCGATGCCGTGATAGGTCGCACCCTTGCCTTCGATGATGGCATAGGCGGCGCGGCGGACGCCGGTGTCGATCTTTTCCCGGATCTCTAAGGTCAGCGGGCGGCCGGTCTGGGCGGCGGCGGCATCCAGCGTCAGGGCGCCGACGCGGGCCGAGGACCAGGCCAGAACCTCGCTGTCGCCATGTTCGCCCAGCACATAGGCATGGACCGAGCGCGGCGCCACATTCAGGGCGCGGGCCAGAAGATCGCGGAAGCGGGCGCTGTCGAGCGTGGTGCCGGAACCGATGACGCGCGCGGGGGGCTGGCCGGTCAATCGCGCGGTGATGCCGGTCATCACGTCCACCGGATTGGTGGCCACCAGCAGGATTGCCTGCGGTGCGACGGTCATGGTTTCGGACAGCACGGCACGAAACACGGCGGCATTGCGGCCGAGCAGATCAAGCCGTGTCTCGCCGGGTTTCTGTGACACGCCGGCGGCGATGATGATGACAGAGGCGCCGGCCAGATCGGCATAGCCGCCCGAGCGCACCTGCGTGGCGGCGGCAAAGGGCATGGCGTGGGCAATATCGTCGGCCTGCGCGCGCGCAAGGGCCGCGTTCTGATCGACCAGGACGATTTCGGAAACATGGCCCATCAGGGCCACGGCATAGGCGGCGGTGGATCCCACCATTCCCGCGCCAACGATTCCCAATTTCATGGCGGTTCCCCTGTTTCGGCGCCGTTAGCGCAATCAAGACAGGGGTACGACAGCCGCGGACAAAGCGTCAGGCGGCGCAAGGTCACGGGCCAACACTCGGCCCGTGCGGTTCAGCGACGGACGATGCTGACGGGCGAGTAGAAGGTGCTGGTGAGGCGTTCGCCCCAGATCTTGACCAGAGCTTCATAGGTAATACGTGGAATCGGCATGGGTGCCTCCGGTTTGCGACTGATATGTTAGGTAACTAAATTAAAATGTTTGCGCATGCAATAGTACTAAAGTTGCACGCTGAATTTTCCAGACACTGTGTCCGCAGCGCATGCGTGTCGACTGGCGCTTGTCAGAGGCCGTCATTTCACCACAGTCCGGCCAATTGCGCGACACGGCCTCTGGCCTGCCGTGGCCGTGCGTGATCTATGGCGCGGCAAGCCAAGGATGGAGCCGTTTCGATGCAAGTTGTCACCCTTCTGACCTCTCCCGCTGCCCCGGCGCTGGATCGCGCCACGGTCGAGGCGCTGCGCGATGCCTGGGGCGGCGGCGAAGCGCGCTGGCTGGCGGAAGGCGAGGCGGCGGAGTTCACGGTAACCGCCCTGCCCAACAACTTCTGGCAGGTCTGGGAAGATCTTCAGACGCGCCGCATCGACATGCTGGGCCAGCCCCTGGCGGGGCGCGAGAAGAAGATGCTGCTGGCCGATATGGACAGCACCATGATCGATCAGGAATGTATCGACGAACTGGCCGATCTGGCCGGGGTCGGGGACCGGGTCAGCGAGATCACCGCGCGGGCGATGAACGGAGAGCTGGATTTCGAAGGAGCGCTGACCGAGCGTCTGGGCCTGCTGACCGGGCTGGACGCTGGGATTGTCGACCGGGTCTATGTCGACCGCATCACGCTGGCCGCCGGGGGCAAGGCGCTGGTGGCGACGATGAAGGCGCGCGGGGCCTATGCGGCGCTGGTGTCGGGCGGGTTCACGGCCTTCACCGAAAAGGTCGCCGCCGATCTGGGGTTTGACGAGCATCGCGCCAATGTGCTGGGCGTGGCAGGGGGCAAGCTGACCGGCGTGCCGGTGCAGCCGATCCTGGGGCGCGAGGCCAAGATCGCCGCGCTGGAAGACATCACCGCCCGTCTGGGCCTGTCGGAAGCACAGGTGATGGCCGTGGGCGACGGCGCCAACGACCTTGGCATGCTGGGCCGTGCCGGGGCCGGGGTGGCGCTGCATGCCAAGCCGTCGGTTGCCGCGCAATGCGACCTGCGGATCAACCATGGCGATCTGACGGCGCTGCTCTATATCCAAGGCGTGGCCCGGTCTGAATTTGTCGGCTGAGACCGGCTCACATCCCCGCGATTGCTCTTTCGGGGGGGCAGTCTTTTGGTTAAGCTGACCGGCGAGGAAACGGGGCCGGCAGGCCGGGTCAACCGGCAAACGCGCCCCGTACGAAGCAGAGTGCTGGAGGCGAAGGGTGATGAACGCAGCGATCCGGTCAGGTCTGGCAGCGGTCCTTTGTATGGCCGCAAGCATGGCCATGGCGCAGAACGAGGCCACGCGTGTGGCGGCGAAGTCGGACTGGAGCATTTTTGCCGAGGAAGACCCCAAACAGTGCTGGGTTGTCTCGGCCCCCAGGGAAACGGTGAACACGCGGGACGGGCGCGTCGTGGCGGTGCGCCGTGGCGATATCTACATGTTCGTGTCGTTCTGGCCGGGCAGCGACAAGCTGGGCGAGGTGTCCTTCCAGGGCGGCTATCCTTTCGCGCCGGGCTCGACCGTGGCCATGCAGGTGGGTGATTCGAAATTCGAGCTGTTCACCGATGGCGAAATGGCCTGGGCGGCCACGCCCGAGGATGATCGCCGCATCGCCACCGCCCTGAAGCGGGGCGTCGAGGCGGTGATCACCGGACGGTCGTCGCGCGGCACCACCACCAAGGACACTTTCTCGCTGATCGGCTTTACCGCCGCTTACGACGACGCGATGACCCGCTGCGGCGGCTGATCGCGTATCCCGGCCCTTGACCCTGTCGCCCCTGCACACAGGTTTGGGGGCGTTAGCCTGTGGATACTTTTCAAAACCGCTGTGAGGCGCTATGTAGCGGTCTGCCCTGTCCGAAAGATCCGCCATGACCGCCACCGCGCCCATCACGCAAGACGTTCTGACCCTGCCGCGCAAGCTGCCGCAGGACGGCAAGATGAACCTTGTCGGCCTGACCCGTCCGGCCCTGCAAGAGGCGCTGGTGGTTGCCGGCACGCCCGAGCGTCAGGGCAAGATGCGGATGAACCAGGTCTGGCAGTGGATCTATCAGAAGGGTGCGCGCGACTTCGACCTGATGACCAATCTGGCGAAACCCTATCGCGCGCTGCTGGCCGAGAACTTCGTGGTCGAGGTGCCCGAGATCGTCAGCAAGCAGGTGTCGGACGACGGCACCCGGAAATACCTTGTCCGCATCGCCGGGGGACATGAGGTCGAGACCGTCTATATCCCCGAGGAAGATCGCGGCACCCTGTGCGTGTCCAGCCAGGTCGGCTGCACCCTGACCTGTTCGTTCTGCCACACCGGCACGCAAAAGCTGGTGCGCAATCTGACGCCGGGCGAGATCGTCGGCCAGATCCTGCTGGCGCGCGACGATCTGGGCGAATGGCCGGAACCGGGTCGCAATCCCAAGGATGAAACGCGGCTGCTGTCCAACATCGTGCTGATGGGCATGGGCGAACCGCTGTACAATTTCGAAGCCGTGCGCGACGCCATGAAGATCGCCATGGATCCCGAGGGCATCAGCCTGAGCCGTCGCCGCATCACCCTGTCCACCAGCGGCGTGGTGCCCGAGATCGCCCGCACCGCCGAGGAAATCGGCTGCATGCTGGCGATCAGCTTCCATGCCACCACCGACGAGGTGCGCGACCGGCTGGTGCCGATCAACAAGAAATGGAACATCGCCGAGCTTCTGGACAGCCTGCGCGCCTATCCCAAGCTCAGCAATTCCGAGCGGATCACCTTTGAATACGTGATGCTGCAAGGGGTGAACGACAGCGACGAAGACGCCCGCCGTTTGATCAAATTGATCGAGGGCATCCCGGCCAAGATCAACCTGATCCCCTTCAACGAATGGCCCGGTGCGCCCTACAAGCGGTCGTCGAACAACCGCATCCGGGCCTTCGCCGACATCATCTACAAGGCCGGCTACGCCAGCCCGATCCGCACCCCGCGTGGCGAGGATATCATGGCGGCCTGCGGGCAGCTCAAATCCGCCTCCGAACGGGCCCGCAACGCCCGCCGCGCGGATCAATCCGCCGCCGAATAGCGCGCGCGCCAAGCCCCTGACTTGCTGCCCGACCGGCGCCGCGCGACCTTCGCGCCGGCGCCGGTGTGCGTTTTGGGGGACGGATTCGGGCAAACTGACCCAGTGGCAGGTTTCGCGCTGGCTTTTTCGGTAAAATTGGTAAATTAAAGTTACCAGTACGACGGAGTCACGGAATCCCCGCAGGGGCGGCGGGTCCGGCCCCGGAAGAGGAGCGCCGAATGGGTCTGAACCAATGTCATAATTTTCACGACTTCCGAAAGCTGGCCAAGCGCCGGCTGCCGGGGCCGATCTTTAACTATATCGACGGCGGCGCCGACGATGAGGTGACGCTGCGCCAGAACACCAGCAGCATCGAAACCTGCGATCTGGTGCCCAACGTGCTGCGCGGGGTTGGCGACGTGGATCTGTCGGTGACGGTGATGGGGCAGAAACTGGCGATGCCCTTCTATTGTTCGCCCACGGCACTGCAACGCCTGTTCCACCACGAGGGCGAGCGCGCCGTGGCGGCGGCGGCGGCGAAATACGGCACCATGTTCGGGGTCTCGTCGCTGGGCACCGTCAGCCTCGAGGAGCTGCGCAAGAAGCACGACACCCCGCAGGTCTATCAGTTCTATTTCCACAAGGATCGCGGGCTGAACAAGGTGATGATGGATCGCGCCAAGGCGGCCGGGGTCGAGGTGATGATGCTGACCGTGGACAGCATCACCGGCGGCAACCGCGAACGCGACCTGCGCACCGGGTTCTCGATTCCGTTCAAACTGACTCTGAACGGCATGTACGAATTCGCGCGCAAGCCCATGTGGGGCATCAACTATGTCACCCACGAAAGCTTCAAGCTGCCGCAACTGGATGATCACGTGGACATGAGCGGCGGCGCCAAGTCGATCGGCAGCTATTTCACCGACATGCTGGACCCGACGATGACCTGGGATGACGTGGCCGAAATGGTGCGCGACTGGGACGGGCAGTTCTGCCTGAAGGGCATCATGTCGGTGGCCGACGCCCGGCGCGCGGTCGAGATCGGCTGCACCGGCATCATCCTGTCGAACCACGGCGGGCGGCAGCTGGACGGCTCGCGCACACCGTTCGACCAATTGTCAGAGATTGTGGATGCGGTGGGCGATGAGATCGACGTCATCATGGACAGCGGCATCCAGCGCGGCACCCATGTGCTCAAGGCGCTGTCGCTGGGCGCCAAGGCCGTCGGCGGCGGCAGGTTCTACCTGTATCCGCTGGCCGCGGCCGGGCAGCCGGGGGTCGAGCGCGCGCTCGGCCTGATGAAGGCCGAGCTTGAGCGCGGCATGCGGCTGATGGGCTGCACCTCGGTGTCCGAGTTGAGCCGCGACAATCTGCGGTTCCGGTGAGCGTGGTCCTTCGGGCCGGACCCTGACCATAGCCGGACCTGCCAGGTGGTGGCTCCGGCGCCTTGGCCTCAGACCCGCAGCATCGATCCGAAGATCGTGTCGGAGTGCTTTTCCAGATAGATCCGCAGCCATGGCGTGAACCGCGCCGGGCGGCGGGCAACCTCGGCCATCAGGTCATAGAGGCCGATCCATTCCACCTGCATCACCTCGTGCGGATTGGGCGTGACCTTCAGGCTTTTCGAGGCGGTGGCCATGAAGATGTCGACCTCCTCGTGCTCGATCATGCCGTTGCCCACCTGCGCGCGGTATTCCACGCGGTCGCGCTTGGCCGGGTAGATGCCGGTGATGCCCAGTTCTTCCTTCAGGCGGCGCACGGCGCAATCGGCGGGGCTTTCGCCCCATTTGGGATGGGTGCAGCAGGTGTTCGCCCACAGCCCCGGCGTATGGTATTTCGACATCGCCCGGCGCTGGATCAGGATGTTCTGCCCATCGACGATGAACACCGACACGGCCTTGTGCCGGAGACCGCGCTTGTGCACCTCCAGCTTCTCGACCGGCGTCAGGGTGCCGTCTACCCAGGCGGGAATCATGTCTGTCATCGGTCTGGGTCAGATGCGATCGGGCTGCGGGTCTGGCGAGGGCTGTTGGCAATGATGTAAGCGTGTTGTCGCGCATCTTGCACGAAGGCATCATGACACAGGGGCGGCGCGACGCGGGGCATGGTCCCAAGGTCGTGTTGAACGCCGGCGGAATCCGCGCGATTTCAAGGCTCAGATCACCGGACACCGGTGCAGACACCCACCGAAAGGAGCCCGCCATGAACACCCCCCTTGTCGCTGCCGCCCTTGCGACCCTGTGCGCCACACCGCTGCTGGCCGAAGGCGATGTTACCACCGGCGAAAAGGCCTTTCGCAAATGTGTCGCCTGCCATGTGGTGGTGAACGACGCAGGCGAAACGCTTGCGGGTAAGAAGGCCAGCACCGGCCCGAACCTTTACGGGGTTGCCGGACGCGCGGCCAGCACGGTCGAAGGCTTCAAGTATTCCGCACCGGCCCTGCAACTGGGCGAAGCCGGGGTGGTCTGGGACGAAGCCAACTTCACTGCATTCGTGCAGGATCCCACCGCCTATCTGCGCGCCACGCTGGACGATGGTGCGGCGCGGTCGAAGATGACCTTCAGGGTGCGCAAGGAACAGGAAGCCGCCGACCTCTATGCCTATCTGGCCAGCCTGTCGGACTGAGACGGCGCGCGCCAATTCCCTTCTTCTTGGCGGAAATACTCAAACTGCGCCGCGCAGCGGCGCCCGGCCCAACGCCTCGCGGCCGCCAGGTCGGAAGGGGGCGGGAGCCTTCCCGTCGGGAGTCCAAATCCCGGTTACGGGCGCCGCCGCCGCGGCCCCGGCGTGCGCGACCTGAAATCAGGCGGCCGCCGGGCCACCCAGCCGATGAATTTCGCCAGCCGGGGATGGCCGCGCAGGGCCTCGACGGTGTTGTAGTTGCGTGCCAGCTCGGCCTCTGTCAGGGTCGCGTGAATTTCGGAATGGCAGATCTGGTGCAACAGTACCGTCGGGCCTCCCTTGCCGCCTTTGAGCTTCGGGATCAGGTGGTGACGGCTTTGCGGCACCCCCTTCGGGATCGGGCGGCCGCACAGCGGGCACAGCGGTTCGGTCGGATCGGTCATGGGGCAAGGATGGCGCATCGTGGCCGCAGGACAAGAGCAGGTTGAGGCACTGATCATCGGCGCGGGCCCGGCCGGGATGATGGCTGCCGAGGTGCTTGCGCAGGCAGGCCACCGCGTGGTGCTGGTCGAGGCCAAACCATCGATCGCGCGCAAGCTGCTGATGGCGGGCAAATCCGGGCTGAACCTGACCAAGGCCGAAGATCCGGCGCGGTTCCTCGCCGCCTATGGCACAGCCGCCGACTGGCTGGCGCCGCTGCTGGCGGGCTTCGGTCCCGAGGCGGTGCAGGATTGGGCGCGCGGGCTGGGCCAGCCGGTGTTCACCGGCTCCACCGGTCGGGTGTTTCCCAAGGTGATGAAAGCCTCCCCGCTGGTGCGGGCCTGGGCCGCGCGGCTGGGCGCGCTGGGGGTCGAGAGGCGCACGCGCTGGCGTTGGACCGGTTGGGATGGCGCGGCGGTGCTGTTCGACACGCCCGAAGGGCCGCGCCGGGTGCTGGCGGATGCGACCGTGCTGGCGCTTGGCGGGGCAAGCTGGGCGCGGCTGGGGTCCGACGGTGCCTGGGCCGGGATTCTGGCGGGTGCGGGCGTGACCCCGACCCCCTTCGCCCCGGCCAACGCCGGCATCTGCATCCATTGGTCGCCGCATATGTCCCGCCATTTCGGCACCCCGGTGAAGGGCGCGGCCCTGCGCGCCGGACCGGTGCTGTCGCGCGGCGAATTCGTGATCTCGGCGCGCGGGCTGGAAGGCGGCGGGGTCTATCCGCTCAGTCCGCAGATGCGGGCGGGAGCCCGGCTTCACGTCGATCTTCTGCCCGATCGCACGGCGGCGTGGATCACCGAAAGACTGGCGCGCCCGCGCGGCAAGGCCACGGTGGCCGCCCATCTGCGCAAGAGCCTGAAGCTGGATCCCGCACGGCTGGCCCTGTTGCAGGAGTTCGGCCGCCCGCTGCCCGACACTCCCGAGGCGCTGGCGCGCTGCCTCAAGGCACTGCCCATAGCCCACACCGGTCTGCGCCCGCTGGACGAGGCGATATCCACAGCCGGGGGCGTGCCGCGTGCAGCCCTGGACGACGGGCTGATGCTGACGGCCCGTCCCGGCACCTTCTGCGCCGGGGAAATGCTGGACTGGGAAGCGCCCACCGGCGGCTATCTGCTGACCGGCTGTCTTGCCACGGGGCGTCACGCCGGACGCGCCGCCGCGGCGTGGCTGTCGGGCGGAACGCTGGACGCAAGCGTCGAGATCAGCCCGCGTCTGAGTTGAGTGCCGCCTGCCCGCGCGCCACCGCCGCCTTGTAGGCCGGTCGCGCCTGCATCCGCGCCAGATAATCGTCCAGCTCCGGCAGGTTCAGGTCGAATTTCGCCACATTGGCCCAGTTCAGGCAATGGGCGGCAAGGATGTCAGGGACGGTCAGAACCTCGCCCATCAGGCAGGGACCGTCGCCGATGCGCCGCGCCAGCGCCTTGGCCGAGCGTCGCATCTCCCACCGCAGGCTGTCCTTGATGGCGGGCATCCGGTGTTCCTCAGGCAGGATGAAACTGTGCCGCGCGGCGGTCCACAGCGCCGCATCGAACTGGTCCAGCAGGAAATGCGTCAGCCCGTCCTGGCGGGCGCGCTCCATCGAGCCTGCAGGATAGGTCAGAACCTCGTGCCGGTCGGACAGAAAGTTCAGGATCGCGGTGCTGTCGGTCAGCGGCTCGCCCTCGACCAGAAGGATCGGTACCTTGCCCAGATCGTTGTGGGCGACGACCCGGTCCGATTGCGGCGGCGCCGGGATCAGATCATAGTCCAGCCCCGCTTCCTCCAGCATCCAGATCACGCGGAAGGTGCGGGTGCGCGGCAGTCCGATCACGGTGTACATGGTTCAACGTCTCCCCAGATATGTCAGACGGAACAGGGCCCGTTCCATCAATGCGGCCTGCGGCGCCGTGGCCCCGGCCGCGCGCAGCGCCAGATCGGTTTCAACCAGCACCGCCAGCGCCTCTTCCAGCCGTGCGGCCCCCCAGTGCTGGGCCTGCCGCTGCATGGCGTTGCGGCGCGGGCCGAACAGCGGCGGCCGCAGCCGGGCGACGCCCTCGGACACGCCGCCGGGATGGGCGGCGATCATGTGCAGGGTACGGAAATGCATCAGCGCCCCGATGCACAGGGTCACCGGCGCGACGCCCTGATCCTTCAGCCGCCGCAGTGTGGTGGCCAGCGCATCGGCGCGTCCGCCCGCCACCACCGCCAGAAGCTGATCGACTTCGGCCTCGGTGGACAGGGGGGCGATGGCGGCAATATCCTCGCCGCTGACCGGCGCGGGATCGTTCAGCTTGTACAGCGCCAGTTTTTCCACGTTCTGGGCGAAATCGCCGGGGTCGAGGGTTTCGGCCAGCGCCACCAGATCGTCCATCGCCGCGCGCGGCAGATCCCGCAGCCCGGCCTGCGCCAGTGCAGCCTCGATCTCAACGCGGTTGGGTGGATCGGCATAGACCGCTGCTGCATAGACCGACTTGTGCGTCTCGAACAGCTTGCGCAGGGCCGAGGATTTTTTCAGGTTGCCGGCGGTCACGACGATCTGCGCATCGCCGGGCTGCCAGGCCTCCAGCGCGGATGTCACGGCACCGGCCAGACTGTCGGGGGCCATGTCCACGAAGACCACGCGCGGGCCGGGAAAGAACCCCGCCGCGCGGGTCGCATCCCCCAGCGCCGCCGGATCGCCGCGCAGATCGCCGGGGGCCAGCCGGGTCAGCCGCATCTCGGCCTCGCCTTCAGGCCCCACAAGCGCGGCGATGACCTGCTGGCGTTTCAGCGCCACGCGCATGGCGTCGGGACCATAGATCAGCAGCCCCGCCTTCTTCGGGTCCGGGCGGGCAAAATACCCGGCCGCATCCCGTGCAGATAGTTTCACCGCGACAACTCCGGCCCGGCGATCAGGCGCGACATGATCTTGTCGGCCAGGATCACCGTCAGGCGGTCATAGCCGTCACGCTCGGCCGCCTGCGTGGACACCGAAATGCCCGACGAGTTGTAGCTGGAAAACCCGTCCACCCGCCCCGACATGGCAACGCCGCCGGTCGAAGTGTCGACCAGCTGATAGGTCGCCACGCCGATCAGGTTGAACTGGTTGGTGCTTTGCGCGGTGGTGATCGCCACCCGTTCGGAGCGGGTGCGCAGGGTATAGCTCAGCCGGTAGCGCGGCGATTGCGGCGGCCCCAGCCGATCCTGCAACGCCTGCCCCAGAGAAAACTCCACATTGCCGTTCTGGAAGGCCACATCGACGTTGCCCGACAGGGCCGCGCCCTGTCCGCCAGGCGCGTAAACCGGCGTGAATTCACAGGCCGAGGCCACAAGAACCGCCGCCAGCGCGGCCAGAGTGCCGCGCCTTGTCGGCCCGGGGCTGGTCTCAGACCACCACATTGACGATGCGCCCCGGCACCACGATCAGCTTTTTTGGCGCGCCGCCGGCCAGGGCCTTCAGCACCGCCTCATGGGCCAGCACCACGGCCTCGATCTCGGCCTTGGGCATGTCCTTGGCGACCGAGATCTCGGCCTTGCGCTTGCCGTTGATCTGGATCGGCAGGGTCACATTGGCCTCGACCAGCAGCGCCGGATCGGCCTTCGGCCAGGCGGCTTGCGCGACAAGCCCTTCGCCCTTCAGCATCGACCAGATTTCCTCGGCCAGATGCGGGGTCATCGGCGACATCAGTTGCGCCATCACCCGCAGCGCGCGGGCCCGGTCGGCCTCGAGCGCCTTGGATTTGTGCAGCGTGTTGGTGAACCCATAAAGCTTGGCCACCGAAGTGTTGAAGGCAAAGCCCTCGATCCCCTCGGTCACGTCGCGGATGGCACGGGCGGTGGCGCGAGCCAGATCGTCGTCGCCGATCTCGCCGCCGGCCTCGGCATGGGCGGCCAGCTCGCTGGCCATGCGCCAGACCCGCGACAGATGCTTGAAGGCGCTTTCGGCCCCGGCTGCGGTCCACTCCACGTCGCGCTCAGGCGGGCTGTCGGACAGCATGAACCAGCGCGCTGTGTCGGCGCCGAAACCGGCTACGATGGCCACCGGATCGACGACATTCTTCTTGGATTTGGACATCTTGGCCGAGGGAATCACCTCGACCTCGGTGCCATCCGCCAGCTTGCCGTCCTGCACATCTGTCGGCAGGTGATAAACCGGGCGGCCCCGGTCATCTCGGGTCTGATAGATCTCATGGGTGACCATGCCTTGCGTGAACAGCGCGTTGAACGGCTCCTTCGCGCTGTCAGGCAGATGCCCGCAGATCGCCATGGCGCGAGCGAAGAACCGCGAATACAGCAGATGCAGAATCGCGTGTTCGATGCCGCCGATATACTGGTCGACGTTCATCCAGTAGTCCGCCTCGGCCCGGTCGGTGGGCGTCACCGCCCCCGGCGAGGTGAACCGCGCGTAATACCATGAACTGTCCACAAAGGTGTCCATGGTGTCCGTTTCGCGCTTGGCGGGCGCGCCGCAGGCGGGGCAGGGCACATCGCGCCAGGTCGGATGCCGGTCCAGCGGATTGCCGGGCTTGTCGAAACTGACATCCTCGGGTAGGCGGACCGGCAGGTTTTCCTTTTTCTCCGGCACCACGCCGCAGGTCTCGCAATGCACCACCGGGATCGGACAGCCCCAGTAGCGCTGCCGCGACAGCCCCCAGTCGCGCAGCCGGAACTGGGTCACGCCCTCGCCCCATCCGGCGGATTCCGCCGCCGCGATGGCCGCTGCAACTCCTTCCTCGCCGGTTTTCGGATCGCCCGCGAAAGCCATGACATAACGCACAGCTTCGGTTTTCGCGGGCACGAATGCTTCTTTTTCTTGGTCCAAATACTCAGGCCCGGCCTCCGCGGGCGCATCGGCGGGCACGAAGACCGATTTGATCGGCAGGCCGTATTTGCGCGAGAACTCGAAATCGCGCTGGTCATGGGCCGGGCAGGCAAAGACCGCGCCGGTGCCATAGTCCATCAGGATGAAATTGGCGATCCAGACCGGCAATTCCCAAGACGGATCAAGGGGGTGGCGTGCCTTCAACCCTGTGTCGAAGCCTTTCTTCTCGGCGGTTTCCAGATCCGCCTCCGAGGTGCCCATGCGCCGGCATTCGGCACAGAAGGCGGCGATTTCGGGGTTCTCGGCTTCCAGCGCACGGGCCAGCGGATGGTCGGGCGAAATGCCGACGAAGCTGGCCCCCATCAGCGTGTCGGGCCGGGTGGTGAAGACCTCGATCTTCTCCTGCCCGCCGGCGGGCGCGGTCAGGTCGAAGGCGAACTTCAGGCCCTGGCTTCGGCCGATCCAGTTGGCCTGCATGGTGCGCACCTTCTCGGGCCAGTCGGTCAGCCCGTCCAGCGCGGTGAGCAATTCCTCGGAATGCTCCGAGATGCGGAAGAACCACTGCGTCAGCTCCTTGCGCTCGACCAGCGCGCCCGAGCGCCAGCCGCGCCCGTTTTCCACCTGCTCGTTGGCCAGAACGGTCATGTCCACCGGATCCCAGTTCACCACCGCGTTCTTGCGATACACCAGACCCTTGTCGAGGAAGTCGATGAACAGCGCCTGCTGCTGGCCATAGTATTCGGGATCGCAGGTGGCGAATTCGCGCGACCAGTCCAGCGACAGCCCGAGGCTGGCGAATTGCTGCTTCATGTTGGCGATATTGGCATAGGTCCATTCGCCGGGATGGATCTTGCGCTCCATAGCGGCGTTTTCCGCCGGCAGGCCGAAGGCGTCCCAGCCCATCGGATGCATCACCGAGAATCCCTGCGCCGCCTTGTAGCGCGCCACCACGTCGCCCATGGCGTAGTTGCGCACATGGCCCATGTGCAGCGCGCCCGAGGGGTAGGGGAACATCTCGAGCACGTAATACTTGGGACGGCCCGGGTCGGCCTTGGCCCGGAACACCTCGGCCTCGTCCCAGGCCTGCTGCCATTTTGCTTCGATGGTGGCGGCGTCGTATCGCGACATGGGCTGATCTTTCTGATTCTTGGTCTTGGTCACACCGGCCGGACGCTGCCGCCCCGAAACCGGCGTTACAGGTTCTGGTCGCGGATGCGCAGCATACGGGCGTGGGTCAGGATCGCGTCTTCCACCGCGCGCACGGTGTCCGGCGAAGCCGGGCCCGAGCGTGACGACAACGCCAGGTTCAGCGACCGGGCATCCAGCGCCGGGTCCTGCACATAGACGGTGGCGCGATAGGCGCGGCTGCCGCCGGGCGGTGTGCCATAGCCCATCACGATGACGCCGGAAAACGGATCCGAGGCCTCGACCGGCATGAAGTCCAGCACCTCCAGCGCGGCGGTCCACAGGTAGCGGTTCACTTCCAGCGTGACATTGGGGTCGTCGACATTCTGGAACAGGTCCCACAGGGTCGAGTCGGGCACCGGATCATCCCCGGCCAGAGGCACCTCGGTCACCTGCTGCCCGGTCGGGCCACAGGATGCCAGCCCGGCACAGATCAATACCGTGCACAGCAAGGGGCGACTGGGTTTAAAGGTCATGCGCGTCGTTCCTGATCCTGATGTCCTGCAATCCCTAGCCGACCCCCTTGCCGCGGACAAGCCAAAGGCCGCAGCATCCGCTTGCCGTACCGCCGCGGCGCCGGTTTCACTGTGGCAAAGCTGCACCAATTCGGGATCATGATTTGCGGTTGCTTTCGGTGCTTCTTGTTTTGGGCGGCGGAAAGCGAGAGATAGGGTCCAGCTCAAACGGGTGCTCCCGATTTGAGGACCACCTTTATCTACGAGGGAACCGATGAAAAAGATTCTTCTTGCCTCGACCGCACTGGTCGTAACCGCGGGTATCGCAGCCGCAGATGTCAAAGTTTCGGGCGACGGCCGTATGGGTGTTGTCTACTACGATGACGCATTCGCACGTGTCGACAACTACGGCGAAGAGCAGAACTGGCAGTTCAACAGCCGGATCCGCATCAAGTTCGCAGCTTCGGGTGAAACCGACGGCGGCATGACCTTTGGCGGCTCGATCCGTGCAGACAACTCCATCGGTGGCAAAAGCGGCACCGAAGGCGAAGTCTTCATCTCGTCCGACACTTTCGGCACCCTGGCAATGGGTGACGTGGACGGCGCAGCCGAGACCGTTGTTGGCGACCTGGCCATGATCTCGCTGCAGGGTCTGTTCGACCAGAACGAAATGCTGTACCTGTTCGGCGCCAACGATCCGTCGGCTCTGTACACCTACGCCTGGGAAGGCCTGACCCTGGGTCTGTCGCTGTCGGACGACCAGGAATACTCGGTTGGTGCCGGCTGGGACGGTGGCATGTGGGGCGTTGGCCTCGGCTACGAATACCTGCCTGAAGGCGGTACCGTGCAGATCTCGATCGACGGCACCGACTACGACATCTTCACCAACGTGGGCGAAGACACCGAGCAGGTGATCGGTCAGGCCTATGTGACCTTCGCGAACATCACTCTGAAGGGTGCTTACGGTCAGATCTCGCAGGGCAGCCAGGACGCTGACCAGTACGGTGTGTCGGCCATCGGCGACTTCGGTCAGTTCTCGGTCGCAGCCTACTACCGCGTCCTTGAAGGTCTGAAGGGTGCAACCTCGACCATTGGTACCATCACCGACGACAAGCTGGAAAACTACGGTCTGGGTGCTTCCTACGACCTGGGCGGCGGCGCATCGCTGGTTGGCGGTATCGCGTCGGTCTTCGGCGGCGACACCACCGGCGACTTCGGTCTGAAGTTCGCGTTCTAATCTGAACACGATCTTGATTGGGAGAGCGGGCCTTCGGGTCCGCTCTTTCCTTTTGTGCGCCTGCATGTTTGAACATTCCCGACTGTTCAGGAAGCCATGAGACGCCCATGCCTCTTGCCGAAATAACTGCCCGCATCCACAAGGCCGAAGCCGCTGCCGGCCGGCCGCAGGGCAGCACCACACTGATCGCCATTTCGAAGGTTCAGCCGCTGGAACGCGTGACCGCGGTACTGGACGAAGGCCACCGGGTGTTCGGCGAGAACCGCGTGCAGGAAGCTACCGGACGCTGGACCCCGCTGCTGGAGCAGTACGACCGGCTGGACCTGCATCTGGTCGGGCCGCTGCAATCGAACAAGCTGCGCCCAGCAGTGGAACTGTTCGGCACCATCCATTCACTGGACCGCGAGAAACTGGCGCGCAAACTGGCCGATCTGGCGCAGGAGCGCGGGCATTGCCCGAAGCTGTTCGTGCAGGTCAACACCGGGGCCGAGCCGCAGAAGGCCGGGGTTCTGCCCGAGGCCTTGGATGCTTTCGTCGGGGCCTGCCGCGCCATGGATCTGACACTGGACGGGTTGATGTGCATCCCGCCGGTGGACGAGGAACCCTCGCTGCACTTCGCGCTGCTGCGCAAGATGGCCGAGCGCAACGGGCTGACCGGCCTGTCCATGGGCATGAGCGCCGATTTCGAACAGGCCATCGCACTGGGTGCCTCCCATGTGCGCGTCGGCTCGGCCCTGTTCGGCGCCCGCGTTTCAGCCGGATAGGCGCCCCGCTCAGGCCGAGGGCAGATCCTGCAGGCTGGGCGCGATGTGCGACAACGCCGGGCTGAGCGGAAACAGGCAGGCCTGAAGCGCGTGGTAGATGTCGGGCTTGCCATTGAACTGCGTCGCGGTCGGTTGGCCCTTGTCGTCCACCTCGTGAAACCAGCCGCCGTGGTCCGTATCGATGAAATGGGACGCGGCGAACTGCCAGAGCTGGCGGTAGCGGGTTTCGTCCTGGCGGTTGCGCTCCATTTTCAGCAAGGCGGCGTAGGCGCCGATGGCCTCGGTCACCGGCCACCAGTAGCGATCCCGGATGCCGGGGCTGCCGCCATGCTTCAGGGTGTAAAAGATCCCGCCGCGGTCGCTGTCCCAGGCATCTTCGAAGGCCGTGTCGATCAGCTTGCGTGCGGTCTGTGGGGCGCGGTCGTCGGTGCGCCCGGTCAGATCCCAGTATTGCAGCAGCAGTCGCCCCATTTCGAAGGAATGGCCGGGGGTGGTGCCTGCGGGGCGGAACATCGGATCGCCGGAATAGTCCCGGTCGACCGACCAGTCGCCGGTGTAATGCTCGGGGATGCGCCAGCCGTTTTCCGGCGCCTTGCCGTACAGGAAGAACGCGAAGATGCTTCCGGCCCGGTCCAGATAGACCTGCCGTCCCGTGGCTTCATAGGCGGTCATCAGCCCCTCGGCCCCGTGCATGTTGGCGTTCATGCCGCGATAATCGGAAAACGGGGTCCAGTCGCGGTTGTATTCGTCGCTCAGCAGCCCCGGCGCGTTTTCCCAATAGCGCTGGTCCAGAACCTCGGTGACATCGGCGATCAGCCGGTCGGCATCCGGATGCCCCACCATCCGCGCGCTCGACCCGGCCAGAAGCACATGGACATGTCCATAGGCCAGCTTGCGCGGGTCGGCCGCGGTCTGCCCGTCGATGCCCCAAAGATAGCCGCCGTGCTGGCGGTCGCGGTGGCTGTTCCACAGCAGATCCATGCCGCGGTCGATGATCGCGTCGCCATCCTCGCGCCCCAGCAATTTGCCCAGGGCATAGGAATGGACAAGCCGGGTGGTCAGATGCAGCTCCTGCAGCGTGCTTGGCAACGGGCTGCCGTCCACCGCCAGGTTCTGAAAGCCGGGTCCGGGGCCAAGGGCGGCACGATGGAAATCCAGCAGCGCCCCGGCCTGATTGCGCAGCCAGCGGCGATGCTCGGGCGTGTCGATCCAGAACAGGTCGGGGTCGGCGGGGCCGGCGGATGCAAGGTCGGTCATCGGGCACTCTTTCTGGCAAAAGCGGGCGCCAGCACAGGGGGCCGGCACGGATTCGCGAGCAAGGATACCCAAGCCCTCGCGGAATGAAACCGCAATCCGACGTGACGGTCGCGGGGTCCGAACCGGGCCCTTGCCGTCGTCAACTCGCCCATAACACGAACAAGGCGCGCGAATCTGCGTCAACACCCCCCGGATCGGCCCAAGCCCGGTTGCGCGACTCTGCCCGGCAAGGCACGCTGGAGATACCTGTTTGTTGCCAGCTCAGGACCAGACCCATGAGACTTCAGACTCCGGTTGCCGAGATGGTCGCCGCCGCACGCGCCCGGATTACCGAGATCGAGACGCCGGACCTGATTGCGCGTCTTGGGGATCCGGACCTGATTGTCGTGGATATCCGCGATGTGCGCGAACGACAGAGGTCGGGTTATATCCCCGGCAGTTTCCATGCGCCGCGCGGCATGGTGGAATTCTGGGTCGATCCCGACAGCCCGTATTTCAAGACGATCTTCGGCCAGCAGGATAAAAGCTTTGTCTTCCATTGTGCCTCGGGGTGGCGGTCGGCGCTGACCGTGGCCACCCTGCAGGACATGGGATTTGACGCGGCGCATCTGCGTGAGGGATTTTCCACCTGGGAAAAGCACGGCGGACCGGTGGAGTTTCCGGCGTCGCGCAAGGTAGAGCCGGGCTGACCGCGCCACGGATGCCGCCGCCATGACCCCGCAACTGGATCATATCGTGCTGGGCTGCGCCCGGCTGGATCGGGGCGCCGACGCCCTGCGCGACAGGCTGGGCGTGACCCTGCCCGACGGCGGCCAGCATCCGGCGATGAGTACACACAACCGGCTGACCCGGCTGGGGGAGGCGGCTTATTTCGAACTGATCGCGGTCGATCCCGAAGCCCCCGATCCGGGGCGGCCGCGCTGGTTCTCGCTGGATGATCCGGGCACGCAGGCCCGTCTGGCCGCGCGCCCCCGCGCGTTGTGCTGGGTAGTGGCGGTTGATGATCTGGAGGCCGTGGTGGCCCGCAGCCCGGTCGATCTGGGCGAGGTGCTGAGCCTGTCCCGTGGCGATCTGACGTGGCGGCTGACCGTGCCGCGCGATGGGCACCTGCCCGAAGGCGGGCTGCTGCCGGCCTTCATCGAATGGCCCGGTGGGCGAAGCCCTGCAAGCCGCCTGCCGGATCAGGGATTGAATCTAACCGCCATCCACCTGCGCCACCCCGCGCCCGAGGGGTTCGGCCAGACGCTGGAGGCGCTTGGCCTGTTGCCGCTGGTGCAGCTTCATTCCGGCCCGCGCGCCCTGTCCTTCGAGATCGAAAGCCCGACAGGCCCCGTTACGCTGGACTGACCCCGCGCCTAGTTGGAGCAGCTGGGCAGGGTGTCGAAGAAATCCGGCCCCACATGCACGCCCGTGGTGATGATCGAGTTGTAGTCCCCGCTCAGCACGTTGGAAATCTCGCGCACCAATTCGCCCTCGGCGGTCAGTTCGATCACCCGGCCCTCCATCGGAGCCGAAACCAGCCAGTTGCCGTTGGGCAGCCGTTCCTGCTGGCCCATGATGTAGCTGTCGAACTCAAACCCCGAACCGGCGAACTTGTCGCGCACCTTGCCGGTGGTCATGTCCATCTCGAGGATGGTCGAGCGCATGCGATGGGTGTTGTTCGAATAGACGGTGATGGTGCCGTCAGGGTGGAAATCCGCGTCGTGCTGATGCTCCCAAGGGCCGGCCTGGTGCCATTTCAGCTTGCCGGTCTGGCGATCAACGACGCCGACAAGGTCGATGGCGCGATGCGACATGATCAGATCGCCGGCCTCGAACTGTGGAAAGGCATCGGCCCAGGCGGCGGGCAGAACCTCCACATCGTTGGGGTGGATGATGTCGGGGATCTCGTCGGTCTTGGCCTCCATGTTCCAGCGGAAATGTTCGGGGATGCGGAAGGCCATCAGGGCGTCGGGATCCGGCAGCAGCACGTCCTGCACCAGGTCGATGGATTCCAGCGTCTCGCCGGTGTCGGCATCCACCCGCACCATCTGCTGGTCATGGCCGCCGTCCCAGTATTTCGACGTCCAGGTCCAGAAGCCGCCCAGATCGGGGTCTTCCGTCAGCGAATGGTGGTACACGACGTCGGTCCGCCGCCAGATCGGCGCGCCGCAGGCATCGAATCGCGCCATCCCGAAGGCATCGTCGAAATTCGCCACGACAGAGCCGTCGGGCAGGGGCCGCACCGCATGCACGAATTCCATCTCGCTGCCGTCGTCGATCACCTTGGAGTGGTCGATCTTCCACGAATGCAGCACCGTGCCGTTCTCGTCGATCAGGTCGGTGACATAGCCCGGCTCGGGGCTGGCGATGCGGTTGATCAGCAGATAGCCCGGCGCGATCTTGTCGGCCTGATGGACCACGTAACGGTCATCGGGCATCCGTGGCGGGCGGCGCAGATAGGTGCCATCAGGCACCACGTATCCGGTTGCGCGCCAGGATTTCACCGCCTGCTTGGTGTCGTTGAGCATTTTCCAGGGGGCCCAGTCCTTGTGGGTCGTCCACATGCCCCCGAGGAAGGCCAGCACGCCAACGAGAAACAGGGCAGAGAGAAGAGAAACAATTCGGGACATGAGACCAGCCGCACCATGGAAATTTCCCGCAGCGTGAAGGATTGGGGCGCGAAGTCAACCACGTGCGACAGGCCTCCCTGACGCAGGGTGCGGTCACCTTCCGGGAATCATCGGACAGAAGGCGGGCCGGTCCGGCGCGCCCGCCCTTGATCTGACACCGGATTTGCTCCCATCCTTGGCCCGCAACGAGGGGAGCGCGGCGTGGATTTTACATTCTGTACCACAGGCACCATCCGCCAGCAGCGGGGCGGGGCGGCACAACTGGGCCGCCTTCTGGCCGACACCCCGGCCACCGCCGGGGTGCGCCGCCTTCTGGTCGTTACCGATCCCGGCATCATGCGGCTGGATCTTGCCGGTCCGGCGCTGGCCGATCTTGCCGCGTGTGGCATTGCCGTCACCCTGTTCGACAGTGTCGAGCCAGATCCCAAGGCGCAGACGGTGCAGGCGGCGGCGGATCTGGCCCGCGACTGCGGCGCGCAGGGGGTGATCGGCTTTGGCGGCGGCTCGTCGATGGATGTGGCCAAGGTCGTGGCGCTGTTGGCCCGGTCGGATCAGCCGCTTGACGACATTTACGGCGTCGGCATGGCGCGCGGCCAGCGTTTGCCGCTGGTGCTGGTGCCGACCACCGCCGGCACCGGTTCTGAGGTCACGCCGATCTCGATCCTGACCACCGGCACGCAGGAAAAAAAGGGCGTGGTCTCGCCACTGCTGCTGCCCGATCTGGCGCTGCTGGATGCCACGCTGACCCTTGGCCTGCCGCCGGCAATCACCGCCGCCACCGGGGTTGATGCCATGGTGCACGCGATCGAGGCCTACACCTCGGCCAGCCCCAACAACAACCCGATCTCGCGCCAGTTGGCGGTGCAGGCGCTGACGCTGCTGGGGGCGAACATCCGCACGGCTGTGGCGCAGGGCGGGGACATCGACGCGCGGGAAAACATGGCGCTGGGGTCCCTGCTGGCCGGGCAGGCCTTTGCCAATGCGCCCGTGGCGGCGGTGCACGCGCTGGCCTATCCGGTGGGCAGCCTGTTCCATGTGCCGCACGGGCTGTCCAATGCGCTGGTGCTGCCGCATGTGATGCGTTTCAATGCGCCCGCCTGCGGTCCCGCCTATGCCGAATTGGCGCCGCACCTGTTTCCCGATATCGACATGGCCCGCGACAGCCAGGCCATTGCCGCCGATCTGATCGCGCGTCTGGCGGATCTGAACGCCGACCTGGGCCTGCAACCGGGCCTGCGCAGCGTCGGTATCGGCGCGGATGATATCGACCGGCTGGCCAGTGACGCCATGAACCAGACCCGCCTGCTGGTGAACAATCCGCGCCCGCTGACGTTGGAGGATGCGCGGGCAATTTATCGCGCCGCCCTGTAAACACGGGATTGCCGACCCCGGCAGTTTCGCTCAGACATGCACTGACGTTCGGGCCAAGACGGCAGATTGCCTGGCCCACAGACCTGAAGGACACCACGATGACTCGATCCGCTCTCTCTGACCGCCTGTCCAACCCCGCCCTTCTGATCGAAGCCGGTTTCATCGCTGGCGAATGGGTCGCCGAAAGCCTGCAGGACGATCGCTTCGATGTGAAAAACCCCTCGACCGGGGAAGTTCTGGCCTCGCTGCCCGATTTCGGTGTGACCGAAACCCGCGCCGCCATCGATGCGGCCTACACGGCACAAAAGGAATGGGCCGCGCGTACCGGCAAGGAACGCGCCGCCATACTGCGCAAATGGCACGATCTGATGGTGGCCAATGCCGACGATCTGGGCGCGATCCTGACCGCCGAGATGGGCAAGCCGCTGGCCGAGGCCAAGGGCGAGATTCTCTATGGTGCCAGCTTCATGGAATGGTTCGGCGAAGAGGCCAAGCGCATCTACGGCGACCTGATCCCCGGCCACCAGCGCGACAAGCGCATCATGGTGATGAAGCAGCCGGTCGGCGTGGTGGCCTCGATCACGCCGTGGAACTTTCCCAACGCCATGATCGCCCGCAAGGTGGCCCCGGCGCTGGCGGTGGGCTGTGCCATGGTGTCGAAGCCCGCAGGCGAAACCCCGCTGTCGGCGCTGGCCATGGCCAAGCTGGCCGAAGAGGCGGGCGTGCCGGCGGGCATTTTCAGCGTTGTGACCTCGAAAAGCTCCTCGGCCATCGGCAAGGAATTTTGCAGCAATCCCAAGGTGCGCAAGCTGACCTTCACCGGCTCGACCGAGGTGGGCCGGATCCTGATGGGCCAGTCGGCGGAACAGATCCAGAAAACCTCGATGGAACTGGGCGGCAATGCGCCCTTCATCGTCTTCGACGACGCCGATCTGGATGCGGCGGTGGAAGGGGCGATGATCTCGAAATACCGCAACAACGGCCAGACCTGCGTCTGCGCCAACCGGATCTACGTGCAATCGGGGGTCTATGACGCCTTTGCCGAGAAACTGGTGGCCGCGGTCCAGAAGATGAAAATCGGCGACGGATTCGAGGACGGCGTGACCACCGGCCCGCTGATCGACAAGGGCGCGGTCGAGAAGGTCGAAGACCATATCGCCGACGCGGTGGGCAAGGGCGCCAAGGTGGTCACCGGCGGCAAGCCGCACGCACTGGGCGGCACCTTCTTTCAGCCGACGGTTCTGACCGGCGTCACCGATCAGATGAAGGTCGCCAGCGAGGAAACCTTCGGCCCCGTCGCACCGCTGTTCCGCTTCGACACGGTGGATGACGTGATCGAAAAGGCCAATGACACGATCTTCGGCTTGGCCGCCTATTTCTACGCCCGCGATCTGGGCCGGGTCTACAAGGTGGTCGAGGCGCTGGAATATGGGATCGTCGGGGTGAACACCGGCATCATCTCGACCGAGGTGGCGCCTTTCGGCGGCGTCAAGCAGTCGGGGCAGGGGCGCGAAGGCTCGAAATACGGCTGCGAGGACTATCTGGAGATGAAATACGTCTGCCTCAGCCTCTGAGCTGCGCCTCGCGCAGATGTGACCCGGCGGGCGGCGAAAACCGCCCGCATCCGCCCGTGTCCCGTGTTCCCCTGCCCCAAGCACTGGCGTAGGCAGGCGGGACCCCGTGACGGAGATCGCCTTGGACACAGCCCGCAGCCTTTGGACGACCGCGCCCGGCCAGATGGCCCTGCGCACCGAGGATCTGCCGGTGCTCGCCGACGGGCAGTTGCGGCTGCGCGCCCTGTGCTCGGGGGTCAGCCGGGGGACCGAGGCGCTGGTGCTGGCCGGTGATGTGCCCGACAGCCTGCACGCCACCATGCGCTGCCCCGGTCAGGACGGGGAATTTCCCTTCCCGGTGAAATACGGCTACGCGCTGGTGGGCGAGGTCGTGGACGGCCCCTTCGACCGTCTGGGCCAGACAGTGTTCACCCTGCATCCGCATCAGGATCACGCGGTAGTACCGGCAACCATGGCCGTGCCGCTGCCCGAGGGGCTGCCGCCCCTGCGCGCGGTGCTGACGGCCAATATGGAAACCGCGCTGAACCTGTGCTGGGACAGCGGCGCCGCGCCCGGCGATCGGGTGCTGGTGGTGGGCGCCGGGGTGGTCGGCCTGCTGGTGGCGGGCCTGATCCGCGACATTCCAGGCACAAGGGTTGTGCTGTGCGACATCAACCCCGCCCGCCGCGCGGTGGCCGAGGCGCTGGGTCTGTCCTTTGTGTTGCCCGAGGGTGTTCCAAGGGACGTCGATATTGCCATCAACCTGTCGGCCAGCGGGGCCGGGCTGCAATGCGCGCTTGACGCCGCCGGTCAGGAAGCCACGGTGGTCGAGGGCAGCTGGTACGGCTGCCGCGCCACAAACCTGAACCTGGGCGGCGGCTTTCATCCCCGGCGCCTGACCCTGAAATCCAGCCAGGTCGGCCATCTGCCGCCCGGCCGCGCCCCGCGCTGGTCCTTCACCCGCCGTCTGCAAACCGCCATGGCGCTGCTGCGCGACCGTCCCGCGCTGGACCTTCTGGTGCGCCAGACCCTGCCGTTTGCGAAGGCGCCCGAGCGGCTGCCGCCCCTGCTGGCACCGGGCGCTGACGCCCTGTGCCCCGTCCTGATCTACCCCGAAACTGGAGCCTGACATGTTCGCGCTGGAAGTCCGAGACCACATCATGATCGCCCATTCCCTGCCCGGAGAGGCCTTTGGCCCGGCGCAGGGCGTGCATGGTGCCACCTTCGTCGTCGACGTGACCTTCTTCCGGGCGGAACTGACCGAGAATGACATCGTGGTCGATATCGGTCTGGCCGCCGAGGCGCTGAAACGCGTCCTCGCGCCGCTGAACTACAAGAACCTCGACGAGCTGGATGTCTTCAACGGCCGCCGCTCCACCACCGAGGTTCTGGCCCATCACATCTTCTCCGTCCTGAAAGGTGAAATCGCCGCTGGCGGGTTGGGCGAGGATGCCCGCGACATCACCCGGATGCGGGTCACGCTGAACGAAAGCCATGTCGCGCGCGCCTGGTACGAGGCGGATCTCGACCTGTGAGCGGTTTCGATCCGGTCTGGCTGGCATTGCGCGAACCCGCCGACCGGGCGGCGCGCGATGCCGGGTTGATCGAACGGGCGGCGGCGGGGCTGCGCGGTCATATGGCGGCGCAGATCTGCGATATCGGCGCGGGCGCCGGCGCGGCCTTGCGCGCCTTTTCCCCGGTGTTCCCGAAGAGCTGCCGCTGGACCTTCGTGGACAATGATGCCGAGGTGCTGGCCGCTGCCCGGCAAGCCTGTGGGCCGGAGGTTGCATTGCGGCAGGTGGACCTGAGCCTTGAGCCCGCCCCATGGCCCGAGGATTGCGCCCTCGTCACCGCCACGGCGTTCTTCGATCTGGCCGGGGCGGGTTGGGTGGACCGCTTTGCCGCCGCACTGGCGCGCGACCGGCTGCCACTGCTGGCCTGCCTGACCTACGATGGCGTGATGCGGTTTGCCCCGGCGCATCCGCTGGATGCGGCGATCACATCCGCCTTCAACCGCCACCAGCAGACCGACAAGGGGCTGGGTGGTGCAGCGCTGGGACCGAAGGCGACGCCCTATCTGGTAGCGGCGTTGCAAGGGCGCGGCTATCGCTGCCGGACCGCGCTGACCCCCTGGCGGCTGACCCCTGCGCATCATGGCAGGCTGATCGAGACGCTGGTGACGGGCATTGCCGGGGCCGCCGCCGAGATCGGCGATATCACTGCCGCGCAGGCCGAGGCCTGGGCGGAAGATCGCAACGCCCGGCTGTCAGAACTGCAGGTGGGCCATCTGGACCTTTACGCGGTGCCGCCCGCGTCCTGATCCGGCGGTGCCAGATCACAGGCGACAAGAATGTCGCCATCGGGAAAGACATGGGTCTTGCAGTCTGGCCGCAGGGCTTCGGACAGTTTGGCGATCGGCGGCAAGACCACGCCGGGCTGGCCCGAGCCGAGGATCAACTGCCCGTAAAGCAGATGCAGGCTGGTGATCTGACCATCGGCCAGAAAGCGGCCCAGCGTGTCGGCGCCGCCCTCGACCAGCAACCGGATCAACCCGCGCTGCGCCAGTTCCGCCACCAGATGCTGGGGTGGAATATCCCCACCGGGCACCGCGATCCGCTCTACATGCGCGGGCAGGTCTTGGGCGCCGCCAAAGACCAGCGACCGGGTGCCGTCGTCGGCCCAGACCCGCGCGCGGGGCGACACCCGCCCGTTGGGGTCGATCACCACCCGCGCGGGGTGGCGTCCGTGGCACAGGCGCACCGTCAGTTGCGGATCATCTGCAAGTGCCGTGCCCGAGCCCACGATTACCGCATCCACCAGCGCCCGCAGACGATGCAGATGCGCCAGCGCATCGCGCCCGTTGATGTATTTCGAATCGCCCGTCTGTGTGGCGATCCGCCCATCCAGCGACAGCCCAAGCTGCGCGACCACACAGGCGCGGTCCTGCCGCCGCGCCTCGATCAGGGTCGCGAAAGCGTTCCAGAATGCGGGGGTGTCCGCGCGAAGATCGGGGTATTCGGTGCCCTCGATCAGGTCATGCCAAGTCTTGTCTAACATGCGCCGACCCTAACAAGTGCGGGCAGGGAAGGTCATGAAAATCATTCGTGAACAGACTGTAAGAAACCCAGGCTGGCGCCTCAGGGCAGGGGGCCGGTCTTGTGCAGCGTCACCTTCAGGCCGCCGAAGGCCACAGAAGGGCCCGAGGGTAAAAACGGTAGTTCCGTGGCCCGCGCCAGCCCGCCGTCCGAGGTCACCAGCCCCACCCGCCAGCCGGAGAACCGTGTCGCCAGCGTCTTTCCAAGGCTGCCGTACAGGCCGAACAGCAACTTGCGGTTGCCGATGCGCGCGCCGTAGGGCGGGTTGACGATGACCAGACCGGGCGGACCGTCTGGCGGGGCGATGTTGCTGACCGGTTTCATGTCGAACTGCACCATATCCTCGACCCCGGCACGGGCGGCATTGGCGATGCTGAAGCGGATGGCGCCCGCGTCGCGGTCACTGCCGTAGAAGCGGGCGTCGGTGGCTTGCGGCATCTGGGCGTCGCGCAGCGCCTGCCAGCGCCCGGCGTCGAAACTGGCCAGATGCTCGAACGCGAAGCTGCGGCTGCGCCCCGGTGCCAGCCCGCAAGCGATTTCCGCCGCCTCGATCACGAAGGTGCCCGAGCCGCACATCGGGTCCACAACCGTTTCTTTCCCGTCATAGCCGCAATCGCGCAGGAACAGGGCCGCCATGGTTTCGCGCATGGGGGCCTTGCCCACGGCCTCCTTGTGGCCGCGTTTGTGCAGCGCCTCGCCCGAGGTGTCGACGCTGAGGGTGACCAGATCATCCTCGATCCGCGCCTTCACGGTGATCGCGGCCTCGGCAGAGATTTGGGCGCCCAGTTCCTCGGCGATGGCGCGTTCGATCCGCTGGGTGGCGGCCTTGGCGTGATAGATGCGCGAGCGTTTGCAGGTGGCCTCGACCCGCACGGGCAGATCGGGGCGCAGCACCTCGGCCCAGGGAAACTTGCGGGCGCGCTTGTCCAGTTGCGCCAGATGGAGGGCGCGGAAACTGCCGATCCGGGCCAGCACCCGGCCCGCACCGCGCAATTGCAGGTTGGCACGCCAGACCTCGGGCCAGCCGCCCTGTATGGTCACGCCACCGGGCACCGCATTGGGCTGGTCGAAGCCCTGTTCGCGGGCCTCGGCGCACAGCAATGCCTCAAGGCCCGGGGGTGCCATCAGGAAGATCTCGAAGTTGGGCTCTTGCGTCATGTGCTTCGCATACCCCGGAACACGGGCGGCTGCGAGGGGCTTGTCAGGCCAGGTCGAAACGCGCACCACGTAGACAGGAGGGCACCGCATGACACAGATGACGGCCCGCGACATCGCACATGCGGCGGGCATCGCGCTGAACACCCCGGTCACCGAGGCAGAGCGCCTGTCAGGGGGTGATCTGTGTGTGGTCCTGCGTCTGCATCTTGGGACCGGAGGTAGCGTGGTTGCCAAATCCGGCCCGGCACCTCGGGTCGAAGCAAAGATGCTGACGGCGATCCGGGCGACGGGGGTTCCGGCGCCGAAGGTTCTGGCGGTGTCGGACCGCGTGCTGGTGCTGGAAGACCTGCCCGATGATGGTGTGCTGAACGGCTCTGGCTGGCGCGCGCTGGGTGCGGCGCTGCGCAGACTGCATGGGACCACCGGCACGACTTACGGCTGGCCCGAGGACTATGCCTTTGGCGCCCTGCGAATCCCGAACGCGCCCGTCGCGGACTGGCCCGGCTTCTGGGCCGAACGGCGTCTGCTGCCCAAGGCCGCCGCCCTGCCGCCGCCGTTTGCACGGCGGTTGGAGGCGCTGGCGCGGGAACTGCCGAACCGCCTGCCGCGCACCCCCGCACCGGCCTTGCTGCATGGCGATCTGTGGTCCGGCAACCTGCTGGCGCAGCGCGGGACCTTCACCGGGTTGGTCGATCCGGCCAGCTATCACGGGCATGGCGAGGTCGACCTGGCGATGCTGCATCTGTTCGGCACCCCCGGCCCCGAATTTGCCGAGGCCTACGGCGCGACCGAACCGGGCTGCGCGACGCGCCGGCCGATCTATCAGCTGTGGCCCGCGATCGTGCATGTGCGCCTGTTCGGCGCGGGGTATCACGGGATGCTGGACGGGCTGTTGACGCGCTGCGGGGTCTGACCTCAGGACGCTTTCGGGGTCGAGATCACCGAGAGCACGCGCACCGGTACGCGGATCAACTCTTCCGGGCCATGCGGCGCATCGGCGTCGAAGAAGAAACTGTCGCCCGGTTGCAGATCATAGGTGTCGTCGCCGTGGCGATAGCGGATCTCGCCCTCCAGCACATAGATCAGCTCGACCCCGTCATGCTGAAACCCGGTGTGAATGTCGGCATTGTCGGTCAGGGTGATCAGGTAAGGCTCGACCGAGACACCGGTGTGGCTGGGGCCAAGATCGCCCAGCAGGTTGTAGCGATAGCTGTCGGGGGCACCGGTTCGGGTGATCTCGGCGGCATCGCTTGGCCGGACGTGCACCGCCTTGCGGCGCCGCTCATAGCGCTTGAAAAAGGTGGTGATCGGCACGTTCAGGGCCGTGGCCAGCGATTGCAGGGTCGTCAGCGACGGAGAAATATTACCGTTCTCGATCTTGGACAGCATCCCCATGGACAGGCCGGTCTTGCGCGACAGGTCGGCGACGGTCATGTCCTGCTGGTGGCGATGCGCGCGAACTTCGCGACCGATGGCCGATTCCAGATCCTTTTCGGGACGCGTGCGCGGGTCTTTCTTGTCCGGCTTGGAAACGGCTTGGGGCATTGGCTCTCCTGCAACTGGTCAACACACGGCTTTCACCACAGTGAAACCTAGCCGCGCCGGAAGCAGGGTACCAGAAGGTGGATACTCGCCCTATGGTAGAAGTGGCATAAACGGCACCCTCTGGGCGGATTTTCGCGCATTGGCCGGATCGTGGTGCGGATTTTCCGAAGATCCGAGGGGTTCAGTTGCGGCCTTCCCAAGGTGACGCGTGGGTAAGGCGCATCGCGCGGTGGCGGGACAAGCGGCGACTCGGCGCTTGCCTGCATCCTTACGTTCCGTGGCGCGGGTCTGCGCCGCCGACCGTGGCGGTTTCGGGGTGATAAATCCGACCCGGTCCGCCAGGAAGGGCCGGTTTCCTGCGGGGAATGAATGGCCGCAGGGAAGGGCGCCAGCATGGTGCAGGGGCCAGCCTGTCCTATGCCGTGCGGCGCGCCAGCACGAACACCGGGTGATAGGTCACCGGAAGCGCGCCCAAGCGGGCAAAGCGGTCGCGATAGCTGGTCTCGAACCGGGACAGGCGGCCCTTGCTCCAGATCTGGCCGGCCCCGGCGTTGACGCCGGTGCTGCGCAGGTGCCGCAGAACGGCCGGTGCATCGGGGAAGGCCAGCCGCATGTGCCGGTCTTCCACATGCAGAAGGGTCATTTCCTTCGGCAGAATCCCCGCCCATTCACCCGGCGCCACATAGCCCGGTGCGGCGGCGGTCGAGCCAAGCGCCTGCAATTCGTGAAACTGGTCGGGGCCGAACCCGCTGAGCGCCAACAGACCGCCGGGGGCCAGTTGCCGGCACAGCCGTGCCACTTCCCGCGCCGGATCGTCGAACCATTGCACGGTCGAGGCCGAGGCGATCAGGTCCAGCCGCGCGGGCAGGTCGATGGACTGGATCGGGCCGGGCAGAAAAAATGCCGCGCCGGGATGGGCGCGCAGGCGCGGGGCAAGAAGATCGGCGGTTTCCGGCAGCAGGTCGTTGACCCAGAACTGGCCGGGGTGCAGGTCGTCCAGCAGGTGCCGGGTCAGAAAGCCGGTGCCGCAGCCGAATTCCAGCACGCGGGCCGGGCGCGGTACGGCGTGGGCGCGGATCAGCGCGGCCAGATACGCCGCGATGCGGGCCTGGGCGCGGGCATCTCGGCCATAGGTCGGCAGGCCCCGGCGAAAGGCGCGGGCGACGCGGGTGATCTCGGCGCTCATGGCACGTCGTCCCAGCTTTGCCACTGGCCAAAGGGGGCATGCGGGGCGTCGATCTGTTGGAGGCGGTCGGCCTGCCCGGTCCAGACGCGCGCCATGTTGGCCGGGGGAAAGATGCGGTCGCGGGTGGGCAGCACTATGGCGTCGAATTGTGTGTCCGGCGCCGCACCGCGACTGGCAACGGCGGCAAGCTCCTCCTGCCGCGCCGCGATGTCGAGCGGTACGGGGGCCACCCGGTTTCCGAAGCAGCGCCGCTGGAAATTGGCGAAACTGGCCTCGGTCAGCGCCGCGCGGGTCTGGTCGACCACCGCGGGCGGGATGCCAAACCGGTCATCCACCGGCGACAATGTCCCGGCGATGGCGGTCTTGCGGGTGAATGGATCTGCGCGCCCGGCCTGCCAGTGGCCGTAAGCCGCCACGCCAAAGGACCAGGCCAGCAGCCGCCGCCGGGCATAGGCAGACAGGTCGGGCAGATCGAGGGTCAGGTCGCGGTAGTCGTCCACGAACAGCACATCCTGCGGCCCGGCCAGATGCGACAGGCAGTCGGCGCCGACGGCCCAGCCGCCGAAGACCACGATCACCTCGGAACCGCCGTCCCGTTTCAGCCAGCGCGCCTGCATGGGGCCTCACAGCACCTTGGCCAGATGCAGCATGGCGGCGGTGATCTGGCGCAGCTCATCGGGCGAGGTCACGAAGGGTGGCATGGTGTAGATCTTCTTGCCGAAGGGGCGCAGGAAGACGCCCATCTCCTTGCAATGCCCGTGCGCGATGTCGGCGCTGACCACATGGTCCATCTCGATCACGCCGATGGCGCCCAGCACCCGCACATCTGCCACGCCGGGCAAGGCGCGGGCGGGGGCAAGTTCGGCCCGCAACTGCGCCTCGATGGCCGCGACCTGCCCCTGCCAGTCGCCGCGCTGCAACAGCGACAGGCTGGCCCCGGCGGCGGCGCAGGCCAGCGGGTTGGCCATGAAGGTCGGCCCGTGCATGAACAGACCCGGATCGCCGCCGCCAATGCCTTCGGCGATCTTTTCGTTGGTCATGGTGGTGGCAAAGGACATGGTGCCGCCGGTGATTGCCTTGCCCAGACACAGGATATCGGGCTGGACGCTTGTGTGATCGGTGGCGAACATCTGGCCGGTGCGGCCAAAGCCGGTGGCGATTTCGTCGAAGATCAGCACGATGTCATGGGCATCGCACAGGGCGCGGGCGCGGTTCAGGTATTCGGGGTGATAGAAATACATCCCCCCCGTGCCCTGCACCACGGGTTCGAGGATAAGTGCGGCGATGCGGTCCTGATTTTCGGTCAGCAGCGCCTCAAGCGCGCCCAGACCATTGCGTGCCGGATCGTCGGACCAGTCGGCGTCAATGGCGATGGGCGGACGATCGACGAAATGCTGGATCGACAGGGCGCCGGTGAACAGGTGGTGCATCCCGGTGACCGGGTCGCAGACGCTCATCGCCTTCCAGGTGTCGCCGTGATAGCCCTGCCGGATCGTGGCGAATTCGCAGCGCGCGGGGCGACCCAGCGAGACTTGGTATTGCACCGCCATCTTCAGCGCCACTTCGACCGAGACCGAGCCGCTGTCGCAATAGAAGATCCGCTGCATCGTATCCGGGGCAAGGTCCAGCAGGCGCCGCCCCAGCTCGATCGCCGGATCATGGGTGAGCCCGCCGAACATCACATGTGGCAGCCGGTCCAACTGGTCGTGGACGTCCTTGGTGATGGTGGGGTGGCGGTGGCCGTGAATGGTGCTCCACCAGCTTGACATGGCGTCGATGATGCGGGTGCCATCGTCCAGGGTCAGCCAGACGCCCTCGGCCTCCTTCACCACAAACGTGGGGCCGGGCTTGGTGACATTGGTATAGGGGTGCCACAGGTGATGCTGGTCGAACTCTAGCGGAGTCATGCGGCCATGCTCTTGCGGATGCGGTCGATGTCGATGGCGATGAATTCTTCGCGCAGGGTTGTGGGCGTGAGCGAGTCCAGCAAGCCCAGCCGCCCCAGATGCGCCACCTGCCCGAAATCGCAGATCGTCTGTTCCACCTCGGGCTCTGCTGCGCCGATGAAGGCGATGCCGATCACCGGAACATCGCGCGCGCGCAGGGAGGCCAGCGACAGCAACGAATGGTTGATGGTGCCAAGGGCGGTGCGGGCGCACAGGATGACCGGCGCGCGCCAGCGGGCGATGACATCCAGATAGGTCGTGCGGCGGTTCAGCGGCACCAGCAGCCCGCCTGCGCCTTCGACCACCAGCGGGCCAGAGGTGTCGGGTAGGGTCAGGGCGATGTCGTCGATCTCGACCCCTTCGGCCTCGGCCGAGAGGTGCGGCGAGGCTGGAAGTTGCAGCCGCCACGCTTCGGGTAAGGTCGGGCGGCCGGACAGGCGGGCAACGATCTGGCTATCGGTGTCGTCCTCCAGCCCCGATTGCACGGGCTTCCAGTAGGTCGCGCCAAGGGCGGCGGTCAGCCCGGCCGAAAAGACGGTCTTGCCGATGCCGGTGTCGGTTCCCGTCACCACGACAGCGGTCATGCGGGCACCGTGTCGAGCACATGGGCAAGGTCGCGAAACAGGGCGTCCAGCACCCCGGCATCAACGTTCAGGGTGATCGAGATCCGCAGCCGGGCGGTGCCGCGCGGCACGGTGGGCGGGCGGATCGCGCGGATGTCATGGCCGCGCGCCTGCAACGCCTGTGCGGCGGCCAGCGCCCGTTTGTCGTCGCCCAGGATCACTGGCAGGATCTGGCTGTGCAGCCCGGTCAGCCCGCAATGGTCTTCGGCCAGCCGATGCGCCATGGCCACTTGTGCGCGCGCCCGGTCCGGCAGATCGGGGTTTCGGTCCAGTTCGGCCAGCGCCGCGCGCACCAGCGCGGCGTTCAGCGGCGAGGGTGCGGTGGCATAGATGAAGCTGCGCGCCTTGTTTACCAGCGTGTCGATCAGCACACCGTCGCCGCAGATCAGCGCGCCGGACACGCCCAGCCCCTTGCCACAGGTATGCAGGCTCAGCAGGTTGGAGCGGTTTGCAAAGTCGTGCGACAGCCCGCGCCCGCCGGGGCCCCAAAGGCCGGTGGCATGGGCCTCGTCCACCACCAGCACCGCGCCCTGCCGGTCGGCCAGCGCCATCAGCTCGGCCACCGGGGCAAAATCGCCATCCATCGAATAGACGCTTTCGACCGCGATCCAGACCTGCCCGTCGCCGCCCGCCGCGCGCCAGTCGGCAATCGCGGCCTCGGCGGCGGGGACATCATTGTGCGGGAAACTGCGGGTCTCGGCGCGGCCCAGACGCATCCCGTCATGGGCCGAGGCGTGGATCAACGCGTCATGCAGCACCAGATCGCCCTTCAGGGGCAGGGTCGAAAAGATCGCCGTGTTGGCCTGAAACCCGCCCCCCATGAAGAGCGCGCGTTCGGTCCCGAAAAAGGCCGCGGCCTCGGCTTCCAGCGCCTCATGCTCGGGCGTATTGCCACGCAGCAGGCGCGAGCCGCCCGCGCCCACCGGCACGCCCCGGTTCAGCGCCGCATGGGCCGCCGCCCGCATCAAGTCGGACTCGGCCAGCCCGAGATAGTCGTTGGAGGCAAAGTCATGCCCCGCACGCGGCGCCAGAACCCGGCGGCGTCCACGGGAGGTCAGGGACGCCAGCGCCTGCGCGTGGCGCGGAAATCCGGTCATCGCGATCCGTCGCAGCCCGGTGCCATGGCGTCGATCCCCAGACGGTCGAACAATTGCCCGTCCTTGTCCTCTTCCGGGTTGTCGGCGGTCAGCAGGGTGTCGCCCACGAAGATCGAATTGGCCCCGGCAAAGAAGCACATGGCCTGCATCTCGTCGCTCATCTCGGTGCGGCCTGCGGACAGGCGCACATGAGACTTCGGCATCAGGATGCGGGCCAGCGCGATGGTACGCACGAACTCGATGGGGTCGATCTTGGTCACATCGGCCAGCGGCGTGTCGGCGATCGGGATCAGCTGGTTGATCGGCACGCTGTCGGGATGTTCTTGCAGATTGGCCAGCGCCAGCAGCATGTCGACGCGGTCCATCTGCTGCTCGCCCATGCCGACGATGCCGCCGGCACAGACCTTGATGCCGGCTTCGCGCACGCGGTTCAGCGTGTCGATGCGGTCGGCGAAGGTGCGGGTGGTGATGATCTCGGAGTAATAGCGTTCCGAGGTGTCGATGTTGTGGTTGTAGTAGTCCAGCCCGGCATCCTTCAGGCGCAGCACCTGGTCGTCTTCCAGCATGCCCAGGGTCATGCAGGTTTCCATGCCCATCGCCTTGACGCCTTCGACCATGGCGGCCAGCGCCTCCATGTCGCGATCCTTGGGCGAGCGCCAGGCCGCGCCCATGCAATACCGTGTCGCGCCGCCGTCCTTGGCCTTCCTGGCCTCGGCCAGCACGCGCTCGACCTCGATCAGCTTGCTGGCGGACAGTTGCGCGCCGTTGCGCGCCGACTGGCTGCAATAGGCGCAATCCTCGGCGCAACCGCCGGTCTTGATGCTGAGCAGCTTGGAGCGCTGGACCTGATTGGGGTCGAAATTTGCGCGATGCACGCTGGCGGCCTGAAACAGCAGGTCGTTGAAAGGCTGATTGTACAGGGCCTCGGCTTCTTCCCGGGTCCAGTCGTGGCGCAGCGTCGTCGAATCCAGCATCGTGATTTCCCCTTAGAGCGACCGCAACCTAGTGGCTTTTGCCAGAAGTGCAACGGTTATGGCACCGCGCGGGGGGTCGCGGCGTTTGGCGGCTGTCTAGCAATGACCGATGCGCTGCGGGATTGGGCCGATTGTCTCAGCCTAGGGTGTGCGCGACCTCGTACATCACCGGCTCGAAGCTGCGGCACAGGGTGTTGATCTGGCGGTTGCGCTCGCGCATCTCGGGGGTGCGCAGCATGGCCTGGAAATCCTCGCGCCGTTGCCATTGGGAATAATTGGCGATCCGGGTCTGGGCGTCGTTCACATGCAGACCGGCGGCAACGAAGCCCGGCTGCTTCGAGATGAAATGGTCATAGGCGTCGCGCAGCGCGTCTATCAGGTCCTGGCAGGTGCCAGGGGTGACGTCAAAGGTTGTGATGACGGTCTGATGGCTGGCCGTTGTGGTGATCTGCATGTTGGCTCCTCCTCTTGGTCTCAGCCTAGCGCAGGGCGGCGCGGCGCGGACAGGGAAAATTGCTCCGGCCGGGAATTAAGTCCCTGTTAACCCTGTGCGCTTCAGCCTGAGCCCTCGGGAGAGGCTTGTCATGCGTATCATTACCCTTGCGGTCCTGCTGTGCGGGTTGCCCTGCGCCGCCGCGCTGGCCGGGGCCTGGCCGCGCGAGCCGGGAACGGGGTTTGTGTCGCTGGGCTACGAGATCACCACGCTGCAAGACGAACTCTCCGGCGCGGTGGCACCGCAATTCGACGGCTACGGCACGCTTTTTGCCGAATACGGGCTGACGCCGCGGATGACCATCGGGCTGGATCTGGGCGGCGATGAAACCGTTCTGACGCCCCAATTGCAGCGCCAGTACCTCCAGCAGACAGGCAGCGGACAGTTGTCGCCGCCCGAGCGGTCAGCGATCCCGCAGGTGCGTACATGGTCCGGCGTCGCCTTCCTGCGCTATGCGCTGTCGCCGCTGGACGCCACCCATCGCTTCGCCGCGCAACTGGGCGTCGGGCAGCGCCGCTATGCCACGCTGGGCCGCTATCTGGGCCAGATCGAGACCCGGACGGAAGCAATTCTGCGTCCTGCAATCGCCTATGGCCGGGGCTTCAGCTTTGGGGAGTATTCCGGCTGGCTGGCAGTCGATGCCTCGGTCGAGTTTCGGGAACAATCCTCGGGCACGGCGCAAAAGCTGGATGCCACCGTTGGCGTCAAGGGCGCGGGCAAGCTGACCTATATGCTGCAGCTTCAGGGCGGCGATTTTCCACAGGCCGAGCCCTATCTGAAGGTTCTGCCGGCGGTGGTTGTGGACCTGCCCGCCGGTCTGGCGCTGGAAACTGCGCTGATCTGGGGCGTGCGCGGCGACGACAGCGCGGGGGTGCGGATGGCCCTGTGGTGGAGCTTCTGACTGCCTGATTGGTGGCGCAAGGCGGGGTTGCGGCAAGGCACGGGGCCGCCCGCTGCCGAACGCTTCTTGCCAAACACACCCTACCGGCCATGATCGGTGGCATGCCCAAATCCTCTCCGATCCGACCCACCGACGATCAGGCCCGCACGCTGGCCCGGCGTCTGCTGGCCGAGATGCGCTTCGCCGCGCTGGCGGTGCTGCATCCCGGCACCGGCCTGCCCGAGGTCACGCGGGTGGCGCTGATCGCCGGGCCGGAGGGCGCGCCGCTGTCGCTGGTGTCCGACTTGTCGGCACATACCCGCGCCCTGCGGGTCAACCCGGCGGCCTCGCTGCTGGTGGGCGAACCGGGGGATCGCGGCGATCCGTTGACCCATCCGCGCATGACCCTGGCCTGCACGGCACACTTCATCGGTCATGGCGATCCAGAGCACGCCGATCTGCGCGCGCATTATCTGCGCGTTCTGCCCAAGGCAAAGCTGTATGTGGATTTCGCGGATTTCTCGTTCCTGCGGTTCAGCGTCACTGGCGCGGCCCTGAACGGCGGTTTCGGCAAGGCGTTTCACCTTGGCCCGCAGGATCTGGGTCTTTAAAGTCCCACGCCCTCGGTCAGGATCTGCACGCCGTTGATCCGCCATGCGCCCTGAAGCCGGATCATGCGATAGGCCAGAAAGTGCAATTGTCCGCCGCCGTCGCGGATCATCACGCGCTGGATGGCCTCGGGGCCGATCTCGGTCCGGTCCAGAAAGGTCACATCCGCCGGACGCCAGACCATCGGATAACCATCGCGCACCATCTGGCCAAAGCTTTCGGGGTTGCCGAACATGCGCTTGATCGCCGGGGCGGCATGGGTGAAGGCGCGGGCCATATCCTCGGCCTGAAAGGCGGCGATCTGGTCGCCGATCACGGTTTCGATGTCCTGCGCCGGCTGCGCCATCACCGGTGTCGCCGTCAGAAGTGCCAAAAGACTTGCCGTGCGCATGTTGGAACCCTCCGCGCCTTTTCCCAATGGTAAGGCGCGGAGGGGATCGGTCAATCGGTGGCGAGTTCCCCGGCCAGCGCGCGGTCAATCAGGGCCACGGTTTCCGGCACCCCGTATAGCGCGATGAAGCCGCCAAAGCGCGGGCCCTGGCTGGCGCCCAGAAGCACTTCGTAGATGGCCGAGAACCAGGCGCGCAGGGGATCGAACCCATGCGCCTTGCCGACGGCGAAGACCTCGGATTGCAGGGCTTCGGCCTCCACCTCGCCGTCCCAGCCGCGCAGGCGATCGGCCAGATCCTGCAGCGCCGCGCGTTCCTGATCGGTGGGCGCGCGATAGGTTTTTTCCGGCTGCACGAAGTTCTCGTAATAGCGCACGGCAAAGCCTGCGGCCGCATCCAGCCCCGGATGGGTCTCGGGCGAGGCATCGGGCGCGTATTTGCCGATGAAGCCCCACAGGGTGGCCTTGTCGTGGGCCGAGGCCGCCGAGGCAAGGTTCAGCAGCATCGAGAAGGTCACCACCATGTCCGACGCCGGCACGTCATGGCCATGGATGTGGAACACCGGGTTGTTCAGCTGTGCCTTCGGATCCTGCCCCGGATAGGCGCGCAACTGCTGGTGGTATTCGTCCACGGCCTTGGGAATCACGTCGAAGTACAACCGCTTGGCGGTCTTCGGCTTGAGGTACATGAAATACTGCAGGCTTTCGGGCGCGGCGTAGCTCAGCCAGTCTTCCATCGACAGGCCGTTGCCCTTTGACTTCGAGATCTTCTGCCCGTTCTCGTCGTTGAACAGCTCGTAAGACAGCGCCACCGGCGGGGCCTTGCCAAGCGCCCGGCAGATTTTCGTCGACTGGGTCACGGAATCGATCAGATCCTTGCCCGACATCTCGTAGTCGACGCCAAGCGCGGCCCACCGCAGCGCCCAATCGGGCTTCCACTGCATTTTCACATGGCCGCCGGTGACCGGGATCTCGACCTTCTCGCCGTCGGGTTCCTGATAGACGATAGTGCCCTTGGCAACATTGCGTTCCAGCGTCGGCACCTGCAGGACGTGGCCGGTCTTGGGGCTGATCGGCAGGAAGCAGGAATAGGTCGCGCGGCGGTCGGGGCCGAGGGTCGGCAACATGATCTCCTGGATCTTCTCGAAGCGGTCCAGCGCCACCAGCAGCATCTCGTCGAAGCGGCCCGAGGTGTAATACTCGGTCGCCGAGGCGAATTCATAGTCGAAGCCGAAGCTGTCGAGGAAGTCGCACAGGCGGGCGTTGTTGTGCTGGGCAAAACCCTCATGCGTGCCGAACGGGTCGCGCACGCGGGTCAGCGGCAGGTTCAGATCCTCGGCCAGCATGTCCTTGTTCGGGACGTTGCCGGGCACCTTGCGCAACCCGTCCATGTCGTCCGAGAAGCAGATCAGCCGGGTCGGGATATCGCTGATTTCCTGAAACGCCCGGCGCACCATGGTTGTGCGCGCCACCTCGCCGAAAGTGCCGATATGTGGCAGGCCCGAGGGGCCATAGCCGGTCTGGAACAGCACATAGCCCTTCTCGGGCGGCGCCTTCTCATAGCGCTTGAGAACACGGCGGGCTTCTTCGAACGGCCAGGCCTTCGAGGCCAGGGCTTCGTCTCGGACGGAGGTCATGTGCGGATATCCTGACAGATTTTGCGCCGGGCTTAGTGACAAGACCGCGTCAGGTCAACCGATCCCGCCCCGGTCGCGATGCGGTCTTGCCGGGGGCCGGTGTCGAAATACATGGCGTCACGGCGCCCGCCACGGTAACACAAGCGCCAGAACCACCTACAAGGACATTTGCCGTGTCGCAATCCGAACCGTCTCTCACACCGCAAGACAGCCTCGTCGCGCTGATGATCGCCGTATCTCTGTCGGATGCCAATATCCGCACCTCGGAACTGGTGAAGATTCAGTCGATGATCAATCACCTGCCTGTGTTCTCGGATTTCGGCGACGAACGCCTGCAAAGCCTCAGCCAGCTGGTGTTCGAACTGTTCGAGGCCGAAGAGGGGCTGGACGCGCTGTTCGGCCTGATCCGCGAAGCCCTGCCCGAACGTCTGAACGAAACCGCTTATGCGCTGGCCTGCGACGTGGCCGCCGCCGACGGGCATCTGAACGAGTCCGAGCTGCGGCTTCTGGAAGAAATCCGCTACGAGTTGAACATCGACCGCCTGCACGCCGCCGCCATCGAACGCGGTGCCCGCGCCCGCCACATGGTGGTCTGAGGCCCGGCGCGCCAAGCCCATCCGCTAGACCAGCGGCACCCCGGACCACAGGCGCACCAGATTGTACTGCATCCGGCGGGAGCGCCGGGTCCAGCTTCGGCTGCCGGCGGGATTTTCGCGATCCTCCGGTGCAATGGCCGAACGCCGCGCCATGTCGGCGGTCAGGATGGCAAAGACCATCCTCGGCCCGGTGCGGGGTGCGATATGGCCCGCAAGAGCGCTGACGAAATTCAGGGTGCCGGTCTTGGCCGACAGGGTGAGCGGCGTGTTGGTGCCATTGTCCTGCCGCAGGGCGATGTCCTTCAGGCTGGTTTTCAGCGCGCCTTCGCGGCCCTGCGCCAACAGGGCCGTACACAGATCGTTGGCCGTGGCGCGGGACTCGTCGCCCAACCCGGAATGATCCACGAACCGGCTTTGGGTCATCCCCAGGTGGGTCGCGGCCCAATGGGTCATGGCGGCGCCCGAACTGGGCAGATCGGGCAGTGGCGCGCCGTTCAGATGGGCGCTGGCTTCCAGACCCAGAACCTCGGCGGTCAGGTTGGTGGAATATTTCAACATGCCGCGCGCGATGTCGTACAGCGGCGCGCTGATCCGGCTGGCCAGCGTCTGGCCCATTGGCAGGATCGTGATGCGCTCGGCGGCGGGCAGGTCCAGACCTTCGGACCGCAGCAGGGTGCGAAACACATCCCCGGCATAAAGGCCGCTGTCACGGACAGGTAGCCAGCGTGCGCCGCCGGTGCCAAGAGCCGGGCGTGCCACCGACCAGTGCTCGTGCCCACTGTCGGCATCGGTGCGATGGGTGTAGACCGGCAGGCTGCGCGCGGCCAGATGCACGCGGGCATGACCGGTGCGCGGGCGCAGCGTGCCGACGCGGGCATCCATCGTCACCTCGTAATCCGCGCCTTGCTGGCGCCATTCGAAATGCACGCGGTTGTAGTTCAGGTTCAGCCCCGACACCGAGGGGTTGTAGCCCAGGTGATCGGGCTGATCCGGCGCGATCTCGGGGATCTGCGGCAGGGCAGCGGACCAGATCAGCAGGCGGCCCTTGACCTCGTGCAGCCCGATGGCCTTGAGATCGGCGGCCAGTTGCGCCAGCCCGACTGTGTCCAGTCCGGGATCGCCGCCGCCGGCCAGCACCAGATCGCCGTGCAGCACCCCGTCGCGCATCGGGCCGGTGCCCAGCACGCGGGTGGCAAAGCGATACCCCGGCCCCAGCGTGTCATAGGCATAGGCGGCGGTCACCGCCTTGGTGACGCTGGCCGGCGGCAGCAGCAGGTCGGGCTGGATCACAACCAGCGGCTGGCCTGTCTGGGCGTCGGCCATCACGCAGGCCACCTCGCCGCTCAACCCCACATCGGCGATCAGGGCGCGGGTCAGGGCCGCAAGGTCGCGCGGCGGTGGTGCAGCGGGGCGCGGTGTCGGGATCGGTGAGACCGGCACATTGGCCAGCGCCGGTTGCGCGGCCAGCCCGGCAAGGCCTGTCAGCACCGCGCGGCGGTTCAGAAGGATGTTGCGGCTCATCTTACCCAGTCTCCCCGCGCGCGAATGTCGGTTGAGGACAAGTTTACCTGCGGGCCGCGCAGATAGCACCATGCGGGGGGAATCGCCCCGCCCAGAAGCTGCGCCTCGGCCCGGCGCAGCCGGTCGTTCCGCATCAGCCGGGCCGCCCGCGCGGTGCGCGCCCACAGCGGATCCCCGGGCCGTGCGATCACGCCCACCGGCACCTGCGCGAAGATCGACGGCCAGCGTTCCCAGCGATGGATCTGGGCCAGGTTGTCCGCACCCATCAGCCATGTGAACCGTACGCCGGGATAAAGCCGGATCAGCGCCTCCAGCGTGGCGGCGGTGTGGCGTGTGCCCAGTCGCGCCTCGGCGTCGGTGACGGTGACGCGCGGGTGCTGCATCACCTCCCGCGCGGCCCTCAGGCGGCGGGCCAGCGGCGCGGGGCCTTCGGATTTCAACGGGTTGCCGGGCGAGACCAGCCACCAGACCCGGTCCAGCCCGAAGCTGCGCAGTGCGGCCCGGGTCAAATGCACGTGACCGTCGTGCGCCGGGTCGAAGGATCCGCCCAGAAGCCCGATCTTCTGTCCGGCCCGTGCCGCTGGAAAGCCTGCCTTCATGCCTGCGTCATGTTGCTGTCACCATATGGGGCCGCCCCGGCGAGCAGGGCCATGCCAAAGCTACATCATGAGCGCGGGCGAACTGCAAGCCGGGGCGGGCCGGTCCGGGGGCGGAGATTCCATTGGACAGCCGCGATGCGCAGCCGCCATGCTGACGGAATACGACCAACTGGGAGGATTGGACATGCGATACCTGAAATCCATTTCGGTACTGGCGCTGACGGTGGGACTGGCCACGCCGCTGGCGGCGCAACAGGCCGCCGACGCGATCACCACCGAAGGCACCAGCGAAGCCAAGGTCGCGGGCTGGGAAGCGGCGGGCCTGTCCCCGGCTGCCATGGACGCCCTGCACACCAAGGCCGAGGGCAAGCCGACGCAGGCCGCCGACTGGATGGTGGCCGCCGCCAACCCGCTGGCCGTGCAGGCCGGTGCTGCGGTGCTGGAAGAAGGCGGCACCGCCGCCGACGCCATGGTCGCGGTCCAGTCGGTTCTGGGGCTGGTCGAGCCGCAAAGCTCGGGTCTTGGCGGCGGCGCTTTCCTGGTCTGGTATGATGCCGACAGCGGCGAGGTAACCACGCTGGACGGCCGCGAAACCGCGCCGCTGGCCGCCACGCCGACCCTGTTCCAGACCATGGACGGCGAAACCATGGGGTTTTGGGATGCGGTCGTGGGCGGTCTGTCCGTCGGCACGCCGGGCACCCCCGCGCTGATGGCCGAGGCGCATCGCAAATGGGGCAGCGCCAACTGGGGCCGGCTGTTCGACGACGCCATCGCGCTGGCCGAAGGTGGCTTCCCGGTATCGCCGCGGCTGGCCACACTGATCGAAGGCGACGCCGAGAAACTGGGCCGGTTCCCGGCCACCTCCGCCTATTTCATGCCCGGCGGCACACCGCTGGCCGAAGGCACCATCCTGAAGAACCCGGCCTATGCCGAAACCCTGAGGGCCATCGCCGACAAGGGGGTCGGTGCCTTCTACACCGGCGAGATTGCCGAGGGTATCACTGCCGCCGTGCGCGGTGCCGAGGGCAATCCGGGGCTGTTGAGCATGGTCGACCTGGCGCTGTACCAGGTCAAGGAACGCCCGGCGGTCTGTGTCGACTATCGCGGCGCGGATGTCTGCGGCATGGGGCCGCCGTCGTCGGGGGCGCTGACCGTGGGCCAGATCCTGGGGATTCTGGCCAACTACGATCTGGCCAGCCTCGGCTTCGAGGATCCGCAGACCTGGCGGCTGATCGGCGATGCCTCGCGGCTCGCCTTCGCGGACCGGGGCCGCTACATGGCCGACAGCGACTATGTGCCGGTGCCGGTCGAGGGGCTGGTCGATCCGGCCTACCTGTCGCAGCGTGCCGCCCTTCTGGGCCGCAACACCGCGCTGGAAAGCGTCGAACCGGGCACGCCCGAGTTCGATCACGCGCTGATCTGGGCCGACAATCAGGACATCTCGCTGCCCTCGACCTCGCATATCTCGATCGTTGACAGCCATGGCAACGCCCTGTCCATGACCACCACCATCGAGAACGGCTTCGGGTCACGGGTGATGACGCCGGGCGGCTTCCTGCTGAACAACGAGTTGACGGATTTCAGCTTCTCCAGCCAGTCGGACGGGGTGGCCATCGCCAATGCCATCGCCCCGGGCAAGCGGCCGCGCAGCTCGATGGCGCCGACCATCGTCTTGCAGGACGGGGAACCGATCCTTGTGGTCGGATCGCCGGGCGGTTCGCGGATCATCGGCTATGTGGCGCAGACCATCATCGCCATGGCCGACTGGGGGCTGGACCCGCAGCAGGCGGTGACCATGCCGCATCTGGTCAACCGGTTCGGCACCTATGACCTTGAGGAAGGCACCGAGGTCGCCAACAGCGCCGAGGCGCTGCAGGAGCTCGGCTATGAGACCAATGTGCGCGACCTGACCTCGGGGCTGCACGCCATCGCGATCCGCGACGACGGGATCTGGGGCGGCGCCGACCCGCGCCGCGAAGGCATCGCTTTGGGCGAATAGCCCGCCGGTTCTCGGCAGCATCAGGCCCTCGCCGCAGTTGCGGCGGGGGCTTTCTTGCGAGGTCAGGATAACCGGAGGTCGAACCGGGGCGCGGTCGGGAATCGCCGACTGCTGCCGGCCTTCGCCCTGCGCCACAACATCTTCACTGAAGAAAACAACAGCTTTCCGACGGGAGATTTCACATGATCAGAACACCTGAAGCCGCCTTTGCCACCTTTGTTGCCGCCTGCTTCCTGACTGCCGGCCTGGCAATTTCCGGCACCGAACCGCGCGCCGCCGATGCGGCGATTGTCAGTGGTGAGGATCGGCGCGGGGCGCGGGTGACCCCAGTGGTAGATCTCGCGATGACAGTGCAACCGGCTACACAAGCCATGCGCCGGGGCGCGCGCGTGCTGGTAGCCTATGCATCGACCACCGCGCCACAGGCAGCGGATGCCCTGACCGGCACCCCTGTGCGCCACCGCCGGGGCGGCTGAACGGCGGGCGCTAACCATGGCGCCCGGCATTTCTTTGGCTGGCCCAAGGGGGCCGCTACGCTGGCGTTATGACCAGACGGAAAAAGCTGAAGGGGGCCAGGATGATCTCAGGAACGAGGCGATTTGCGGTGGCCATGTATTTCGGTGTCCTGTGCACGGCGGGCATGACCATCGCGGCGGTGCTGGCCCTTTAGCCAGACAGCGGGCGGTCTGCGCCAGCCGTCACTTTTCAAGCCCCTTCAGCTTTCCGACGACCGCGCCCAAAGGTTGATGTCTTCCTCGGACGACAGGCGGTCGATGGCCTCCAGCTCCTCCTTCGAGAATTCCAGGTTGCCGACGGCGCCGACGCAATCCACCACCTGTTCGGGGCGCGATGCGCCGATCAGTGCGGTGGTGATGCCGCCGTCGCGCAGCACCCAGGCCAGCGCCATTTGCGCCAGCGTCTGACCGCGCGCTTCCGCCAATTCGTTCAGCGCGCGGACCGAGGCCAGCGCGCTGTCGGTCAGCATCGTCGGCGCCAGCGACTTGCCCTGCGCCGCCCGGCTGCTTTCGGGCACCCCGTCGAGGTATTTCGACGTCAGGATGCCCTGCGCCAGCGGCGTGAAGGCGATGGAGCCGACCCCCAGGTCCGCCAGCGTGTCCTTCAGCCCGTCGCGTTCGACCCAGCGGTTCAGCATGTTGTAGGACGGCTGGTGGATCAGGCAGGGGGTGCCGAGGTCGTTCAGGATCGCCACGGCCTCGCGGGTGCGCTGCGCGTTGTAGGACGAGATCCCGACATAAAGCGCCCGGCCCGACCGCACGATGTGATCCAGCGCGCCCATGGTTTCCTCCAGCGGCGTGTCCGGGTCGAAGCGATGCGAGTAGAAGATGTCCACATAGTCCAGCCCGAGCCGTTTCAGCGACTGGTCGCAGGAGGAAATCAGGGTCTTGCGGCTGCCAAACTGACCGTAGGGACCGGGCCACATCGGATAGCCCGCCTTGGAACTGACGATCACCTCATCCCGGAACCCGGCGAAATCGGTGCGCAGGATCTCGCCAAAGGCTTCCTCGGCGCTGCCCGGCGGGGGGCCATAGTTGTTGGCCAGATCGAAATGGGTGATGCCGTGGTCAAAGGCGGTCCGGCAGATGTCGCGCTTTAACTGGTGCGGCCGGTCGTGGCCAAAGTTGTGCCACAGCCCCAGCGAAATCGCGGGCAGTTGCAGCCCGGAGCGGCCGCAATGGCGGTAGACCATGGTGTCGTAGCGATTGGCGGCGGGAATATATGTCATCGGGTCACCTTCTGTTGCCACGAACAAAAGCCGCCCCGACCGGCGAAGTCAAACCGGTTGCTAGAGGCCGGTCTCCAGCAGATGCACGTCAAGCACCTCGATCCGCTGGCGCCCGGTGGTCAGAACCCCGGCCCTGGCCAGCCGGGACAGCGCGCGGCTGATCGCTTCGCGGTTGGCGCCGATGCAATTGGCGATGGTCAGGTGACTGGGCGCGGGATCCAGCACCGCCCCGTTGTGCAGGCTTCCCTGCTGGATCAGACAGCGCACAAGAAAATGCCGTACCCGCGTTTCCACGTCGTGAAAGGCAAATTCGAACAGTCGGTCCGACATGTCGCGCATCCGCCCGGCCAGCGCGATCGTCACCTCGCGCATCGCCACCGGATGGGCGCGCAGCCAGCGGTCGAATTCTTCGGTCGGGATGCGGCCGAGGTCGCAATTGGTCTCACACCGCACCGACCGCACGCGCGAACCACCATCAAGCACCGAAAGCTCGCCGAACACGTCGCCGGGTTCCAGACGATCCAGAATGATCTCGCGGCCCTGCCGGGACGCGACAAAGGCCGTGAGTTTCCCCTTGAACACGAAGTACAGGTAATCTGGCCGCTCGCCCCGGTTTGTCATCACGGTGCCGGCCCTGGTGGACATCCGGGCCAGACGTGCGACGAAGGCACGTGCGTCCTGGGGCGCCAGATTCTTCAGCAATGAAAATTCGACAAACACTCTAAGGTCCTGAAACAATTAAGGGTTGTGACCTATGTCACATTGGTGAAATGGCCCCGTTGCATATCGCCTAGGGCAATCCGACCGGCCAAGCTACTCCCTATAAATAGTGAGGTGCCGCAGGGGCGACGCGCCGTACACCGGGCGCCGGGGATCTGTCATGTCAGGAAACCCTTGTGAAAAAGGGCATCCGGATATGTGCCGTTGCGGCAGGAGTCGCGGGTTTGTTGTTCCCGTCAGGAAAGGTGCAACGGGCAGGGACGGGCGATTTTTTCGGTTGGCCGTTGCATTGCCCAAGCGCTCGCCTCTAAAACGGCGCGATCTTCAGCAAGTCAGGGCAGGGCAATGGCAGCTTATCAGTACGTGTACCACATGGACGGCGTTTCCAAGACCTATCCGGGTGGCAAGAAGTGTTTCGAGAACATCCGCCTGAGCTTCCTGCCCGGCGTCAAGATCGGCGTGGTCGGGGTCAACGGCTCGGGCAAGTCGACGTTGATGCGGATCATGGCCGGGCTCGACAAGGATTTCTCGGGCGAGGCCTGGGCCGCCGAGGGCGCCAAGGTCGGCTACCTGCCGCAGGAGCCGGAACTGGATCCGGCCCTGAACGTGCGCGAAAACGTCATGCTGGGCGTCGCCGACAAGAAGGCGATCCTGGATCGCTACAACGACCTGGCGATGAACTACAGCGACGAAACCGCCGACGAAATGGCCAGGCTGCAGGATGAGATCGACGCCCAGAACCTGTGGGATCTGGACGCGCAGATCGACATCTCGATGGAAGCCTTGCGCTGCCCCCCGGACGAGGCCGATGTAACCACCCTGTCGGGCGGCGAAAACCGCCGGGTTGCCCTGTGCAAGCTGCTGCTGGAAGCCCCCGACATGCTGCTGCTGGACGAACCGACCAACCACCTGGATGCGGAAACCATCGCCTGGCTGCAACAACATCTGATCGACTACAAGGGCACCATCCTGATCGTCACCCACGACCGCTATTTCCTGGATGACATCACCGGCTGGATCCTGGAGCTGGATCGCGGCCGCGGCATTCCCTACGAGGGCAATTATTCCGCCTGGCTGGAACAGAAAGCCAAGCGCCTGAGCCAGGAAGCGCGCGAGGACAAGTCGCGCCAGAAGACGCTGGAGCGCGAGCTGGAATGGATGCGGCAGGGGACCAAGGCCCGGCAGGCCAAGCAGAAGGCGCGGATCAACGCCTACAACGATCTGGCCAACCAGTCCGAGCGCGAGAAGATCTCACGCGCCCAGATCGTCATTCCCAACGGCCCGCGTCTGGGCGGCAAGGTGATCGAAGTCGAGAATCTGACCAAGGCCTATGGCGACAAGTTGCTGATCGAGGATCTGTCCTTCGCACTGCCGCCGGGCGGCATCGTCGGCGTCATCGGTCCCAACGGCGCCGGCAAATCGACCCTGTTCAAGATGCTGACCGGGCAGGAACAGCCCGATGGCGGCACGATCAGCTTTGGCGACACGGTGGACCTGTCCTACGTCGACCAGTCGCGCGACGATCTGGACGACAAGGCGACGGTCTGGCACGCGATTTCCGACGGGCTGGACGTGGTCAAGCTGGGCGATGCCGAGATGAACTCCCGCGCCTATTGCTCGGCCTTCAACTTCAAGGGCGGTGACCAGCAAAAGACCCTGAACCTGCTGTCGGGCGGCGAGCGTAACCGCGTCCACATGGCCCGGCTGCTGAAAGCGGGTGGCAACGTGCTGCTGCTCGATGAGCCGACCAACGATCTGGACGTGGAAACCCTGCGGGCGCTGGAAGACGCGCTGGTGGATTTCGCCGGCTGCGCCGTGGTGATCTCGCACGACCGCTTCTTCCTTGACCGCATCTGCACCCACATCCTGGCCTTCGAGGGCGAGGCGCATGTGGAGTGGTTCGAGGGAAACTTCGAGGATTACGAGGAAGACAAGAAGCGCCGCCTGGGACCGGACGCGCTGGAGCCGAAGCGGGTGAAATACAAGAAGTTCACGCGGTAGAGGCGGGCGCGCCCGCAATGCGGGTAGTCAGTTCTTTACGTAGAGGAAGGTGTGGTAAACTTCCCGTGAGTCGCGAATGTTTCGCGGCTGTTTTGGAGGAGTAAACTGATGAAAAAACGTCTTGCCACCGCGGCATTGATTGCATTTGCCATGCCAGCCTTCGCCCAGGATTCGAGTATCGACACGCCGGGCATCGACAGCGGCACGACCCTTGGGGAGGTCACAAAAGATAGCATCCAGTCCAGTGGCGGCCGTGCCCATGGCGCCCATGCTGCCAACCCGCCGGACATCAACGGCGACGATCCCGGGCGGGAAGGTCTTGCCAATATCGGCGATGACCTTTCCGATACGATCAACGCCATTAAATAACATGCACGCGCCGTACCCCCTGTGCGGCGCGTCGCCGACCGGACGCTCGGACCCCGGTGACGACGCGGATTCAACGCGTAGCGGCCAGACCCTGTCGCGGCTGCCGGTGAGCACGCCCCCCGCAGGTTCGGTGCCGCGAGATGGACGTGGCTGACCCCGAATCCCTTGATTTTTGTGCGGCAAGCTGTCATACGGTTTGCGCTACGCTATCCAATCTCGACCCCTGTCTTCCTACACGGCTGATCAGTTCTTCGATTCGGACAGACCACGCCAAGCCATCGCCTACTGCGGATGGCATCTAAGTTAGGAGACCACGGAAATGGCCAATGGCACCGTGAAATGGTTCAACACCACCAAAGGTTACGGCTTCATCGCACCCGAGAGCGGCGGACGCGACGTGTTCGTTCACATCTCTGCTGTCGAGCGTTCGGGTCTGACCGGCCTCGCCGACAACCAGAAAGTGACCTTCGACCTGGAATCGGGTCGTGATGGCCGCGAAAGCGCCGTCAATCTCGCACTGGCCTGAGGCCTGCGCGGCCGGGGATTTCCCTGCCACCAGTTGAACAGACAAGGGGTCGGCGACGGAAACGTTGCCGATCTTTTTTTGGCCGCGACGAGGGCTTCGGACCTGCGGAATCGCCGCTGACACCGCCAGAAAATCCGTCCGATTGCCGTGCCAGCGATACACTGTGACGCCCCCGCAGCGATCACGTTTGGGTAACAGACTGTTAAAACACGTGAATCCGATTGTTAGGGAGTCTGTGTCAAGGTTATCCACAGGCACCGGCGCTTTCCGACCCGATGTGCAAACTGCCCCGGCACATGGTGTGCCTTTCTGACGGGTTCGGCCGGTGCTCTGTGAAAGGAGCAACCGATGACCAGTGCGACCCCCGATCCCAAGCCTCAGCCCGCCCCCGCGCATCCTCCGTCCGAGCGGCCTGAAAGTCCGGTGACCTTCAAGGACTGGGCTGACATCTGACGCGCGCGCCGTCCGGTTCAGTCTTCGGGCGGCACCTCGCGCGGGCGTTTCTCGTCGTTGATCGCGACGAAGGTAAAGGTGGCTTCCGTGACCTTCTCGCGCGCGCCGTGTCGGCCGCGCAGCACCCAGGCCTCCAGCCCGATGGCGAGCGAGGTCCGGCCAACCCGCGTGACCTCGGCGTAGATGCACAGCACGTCGCCGACGCCGACCGGGCGGATGAACTTCATCGCGTCGATGGCCACCGTGGCGACCCGCCCCTTGGCGCGTTGACCGGCAACGATGCCGGCCGCGATATCCATCTGGCTGAGAACCCAGCCACCGAAGATGTCACCATTCACGTTCACATCCGCCGGCATCGCCAGCGTCCGCAGGGTCAGGGCGCCGCTGGGGCCATCCTGTTCGGTGTTCATGTCATCTCCTCCGTTTCGGATCGCGCCCACGGTATGGGTTGCCAAGTGCCAGGCAATTTGCCGAGTATGACGCAGGTGTCATCGACACTGTGAAGCAGTTTCGAGGCAAGTTGAATGCGCAAACCACCTGCCGGACCGCAAGACAGCAAGACCCCCGTGCCGCATGCCACGACCACCGGCATGACCGGGCAGGGGTTTTACGATGCAAACTCGGCGCCGCAGTGGCGTGCGATCGAAGCGGTCCTGCCGTGGATCGATGAGGCCGTGGCCGACATGCCGGTGCCGTCCGGTGTGGCCTCGCTTGCCGATTTCGGCTGTTCCGAAGGGCGCAACTCCATCGCCGTGATGCAACGGGCGGTGTCGGCCTGTCGCGCCAGAACAGGCGGGCCGATTCAGACCCTGCATTGCGACCTGCCCACGAATGACTTCTCGAAGCTTTTCTTGGGATTGCGGCCCGAAGGCCGCTCGGTCTTCGGCGACGATGCGGTGTTTTCCGCCGCTGTCGGTGGGTCGATGTTCGATCAGCTTTTGCCGCCACGGTCCGTCAGTCTGGCGACCACCTTCAATGCCATCGGATTTCTGTCAACCAAACCTGTCCCGGCCCTGCCGGGATACCTGCTGCCCAACGGGCCGAGTCGGCGCGGGGGCAACGGACATGTCTCGGATGCGGATCGGGCGGTTTTCGCCCGGCAAGCAAAGGACGATGTCGCGGCGTTTCTGAAGGCCCGCGCGGCAGAGCTTGTGTCGGGCGGCAAGCTCTTGGTGCAGGTCTTTGGCTGTACCGACGAGGCCCGGACCTGCGACGGCATCTACGATGTCCTGAACGATGCGGTGCTGGACCATGTGGCCAGTGGCGAGATCACGCAGCAGACCTATGAGGCCTACTATCAGCCGGTCTATTTCCGGCAGTTGCAGGAATTGGTCGCGCCGGTGCAGGACAGCGCCTTTGGGGTTTCGGACCTGTACAGGCTGGACCGCGCGGAAGCCTATGAAGTTTCAGTACCGTTCAACGATGCCTTCGCGCAGACCGGTGACCTTGAGGTCTATGCACGCGACTATGTCAATTTCTTCCGGGCCTTTACCGAGGCGGTTCTGGTGCAGGCCCTGCCAATGACCGACGGGCGCGCCGCCCTGGTTGACCGGATCTACGACAGGGCGCGGGACCGGCTGATTGCCAACAAGGATCAATATCCCTTCCGCTATGCCGCGATGGCGATGCTTTTGACCCGGACAGCGTGACGGCGGTGGCTCTGAAGTGACGTCGTCCCAGGCCATGCCCCTAGCCCCAAAGCGCCGGATCGGAGGGGTGCACGCCGCGTTCGTCATAGGCCAGCGGATACATCCGGTCCTCGCCCAGCAGCAGCGGCCCGTCCAGATCGGTGATCAGTGCGCCTTGTGCCACCAGCGTCGCGGGCGCCATCGCGAGCGAGGAGCCGACCATGCAGCCGACCATGACGCGATAGCCCTCGGTCCGTGCTGCATCGCGCAGGGCCAGCGCCTCGGTCAGCCCGCCGGTCTTGTCCAGCTTGATGTTCACCACGTCGTATTTGCCCTTCAGGCCGGGCAATGAGGCCCGGTCGTGGCAACTTTCGTCGGCGCAGACCGGCACCGGGCGGTCCATCCCCAGAAGCGCGTCATCCGCCCCGGCGGGCAGGGGCTGTTCTACCAGATCGACCCCCAGCCGCAGCAGATGCGGGGCCAGATCGGCGTAGACCTCGGCGGACCAGCCTTCGTTGGCATCGACGATGATCCGCGACTTGGGCGCGCCCGAGCGCACCGCTTCCAGCCGGGGCATGTCGTCGGGCGTGCCCAGCTTGATCTTCAGCAGCGGGCGATGCTTGTGCCGCGCGGCCGAGGCTTTCATCTCGGCCGGGGTGTCCAGCGACAGGGTGAAGGCGGTGATCTCGGGGCCGGGTTCGGGCAGGCCGGCCAATTGCCAGACCCGCTGACCGCTGCGCTTGGCTTCCAGATCCCACAGGGCGCAATCCACGGCGTTGCGCGCCGCACCCGCGGGCAGCAGGGATTGCAGCTCGGCGCGGGTGAACGTCGCCGGCAACCCCTTGATCTGCGCCTTCACCGACCCCCGGCTTTCGCCGTAGCGGGCATAGGGCACGCATTCCCCGTGCCCCGCGTGGTCGCCGTCGCGCAGGGTGACGGTGATGACCTCGGCCTCGGTGCGCGAGCCGCGCGAGATGGTGAAGACCTCGGCCAGCTGAAACGTGTCGTAGTGAACCGAGATGTCCATCAGATCCCTTCCAAAGCGTCGACCAACCGTGCCGCACCTTGCCGGAACGGGTCCACCGTGGGCAAGCCCATGCGCGCCTCGACCTCGGCCATATGTGCCAGTGCGTTGGCTTCGGACAGATGCTGCGTGTTGATCGAGATGCCGACCACCTTGCAGGCCGGATTCGCCACGCGTGCCAGCCCCAGCGCGGTGTCGCGCAGGGTCTCCAGCGACGGCGCGGTATAGTCGGGCAGGCCGCGCATGTGGGGCCGGGTGGGTTCGTCGCACAGGATCAGCGCGTCGGGCTGGCCGCCGTGGATCAGCGCCATCGTCACCCCGGAATACGAGACATGGAACAGGCTGCCCTGCCCCTCGATCAGATCCCAGTGGTCGGGGTCGTTGTCGGGCGTCAGATGCTCGATGGAGCCTGCCATGAAATCGGCCACCACCGCATCCAGCGGCACACCGTCGCCGGTGATCAGGATGCCGGTCTGGCCGGTGGCGCGGAAACTGGCGTTCAGGTTGCGCTGGCGCATCTCGGCTTCCATCGCCAGCGCGGTGTACATCTTGCCGACCGAGCAATCGGTACCGACCGCCAGACAGCGCTTGCCGCTGCGCTTGACGCCATTGGCGATGGGATAGTCGATCCCGGGCACCCGCACGTCATGCAGGGCGGTGCCGTGGGTCTGGGCCGCGCGCACCAGATCGGGATAGGCGTTCAGCCGGGTGTGCAGGCCGCTGGCCAGATCGAAGCCCGCCGCGATGGCCTCCAGCAGCGCGGCCCGCCAGCTTTCGCCAATGATGCCGCCCCGGTTGGCGACGCCGATGACCACGGTTTCGACCCCCTTGGCGCGGGCGTCTTCAAGGGTCAGGTCCGGCAGGCCCAGATCGGCCTTGCAGCCGGGCAGGCGGTACTGGCCGATGGCGAATTCGGAACGCCAGTCCTTGATGCCCTGTGCAACCTTCGCGGCCAGCCCGTCGGGCGCGTCGCCCAGAAACAGCAGGTATGGCGTCTTGATCATTGTGGTGCTCCCGTTCAGCAATTCGGTTCTGCCTAGCCGATGCGGTCGCGGTGTTTTTCCGAAATTTGCAGGGGCAGCACAGATAGATTTCGGAAAATTTCCTGAAATACAGGAAAATTCCGACAATCCTCCTGATGATTACAAATTGAGCGGTTTGTGATCCGACAATGCGGGGATGGAGATTCGTAAAATGCTGCGCCCGCAAATCAAGGATTGAAGAAGGGCGCGCAATATCCTAACAAGCAGGCAGCATCACCCGCAATTTCCTTGCCAAGAGGTCCGCTCATGAGTTTCCGTCTTCAGCCCCAGCCCGTCGCGCGCCCCAACCGGTGCCAGTTGTTCGGCCCGGCGTCGAACCCCAAGTTGTTCGCCAAGATGGCGGCCAGTGCGGCGGATGTGATCAACGTCGATCTTGAGGATTCGGTGGCGCCCTCCGACAAGGACATGGCCCGCGCGCAGGCGATCGAGGCGATCGGGGCCGTGGACTGGAACACCAAGACCCTGAGCGTGCGGATCAACGGGCTGGACACCCCGTACTGGTACCGCGACGTGGTCGATCTTCTGGAACAGGCCGACGAACGGCTGGACCAGATCATGATCCCCAAGGTCGGCTGTGCCGAGGATATCTATGCCGTGGACGCGCTGGTCACCGCCATCGAAGCCGCCAAGGGCCGCAAGAAGAAGATCAACTTCGAGGTGATCATCGAAAGTGCCGCCGGCATCGCGCATGTGGAAGCCATCGCCGCCGCCTCGCCCCGCCTTGTGGCGATGAGCCTGGGGGCCGCCGATTTCGCGGCCTCGATGGGGATGCAGACCACCGGTATCGGCGGCACGCAGGAAAACTATTACATGCTGCGCGAGGGCGTGAAACATTGGTCCGACCCGTGGCACTGGGCCCAGACCGCCATCGTCGCCGCCTGCCGCACCCATGGCCTGTTGCCGGTCGATGGCCCGTTCGGTGATTTCTCGGATGACGAGGGCTATCGCGCGCAGGCGTTGCGCTCGGCGACGCTGGGCATGGTCGGCAAATGGGCCATCCATCCCAAGCAGATCGCGCTGGCGAATGAGGTTTTCACTCCCTCCGAGGCCGCCGTCACCGAAGCGCGCGAGATCCTCGCCGCGATGGAACAGGCCAAGGCCAACGGCGAAGGCGCCACGGTCTACAAGGGGCGTCTGGTGGACATCGCCTCGATCAAGCAGGCCGAGGTCATCGTCCGCCAGTCGGAAATGATCGCCGCGGCCTGACCCCGGCCCTTGCGGGTGGCGCGCTGGCGCCGCCCGGTCAGCTCAGCCGCCCGGTGCGGAACCCCAGCGCGTCGGCCAGAACCTCGTCCATCAGCAGCGTGTTGATCATGTGCTTGGCCACCTTGCCGGGGGTGGTCTTGCCCGAATGCGAGTTCAGGAAATAGACGTGCCCGCGCTTCTTGTCGTATTTTCGCGCCACGGCCGAGCAATCGAGGCTGAACACCCAGTCGGCCACCCGTGACATGGCGCGCGGTCCGGCGGTGCCCAGCCGACGGGGCAGGGCGTTGGGCTGGTGGTTGACCAGCGCGCTGGCTTTCAGGGCCAGATCGCTGTCGGCGTAATACACCACCACGTTGCGCGAAGCCTGGGCGATGATTTCGCCCTCCTGCCCGAACTCCAGATCCTGGCAGGGGATGTCGGCGGCGGTCAGGAAGGTGTGCTGGAAGACTTCCGGCACGGCGCCCACCAGAAACGCCTCTTTCCAGAACAGCAGGGTTTCGCGCAAAACCCGGTTGCCCATGGAATGGGCGCAGACACTGAATTTCTTCTCGAACTCGGCGGGATCACCGGACATGGCGATCAGCTTGGCCAGAACCCGCGCGAAGGCGCCGCCGCTGAGCTGCGCCGAATGGCGGTCATCGACATAGTCGTTCAGGATCAGCAGGGCGCTGTCGTCATCGGTGGGCCAGAGGAACGGCAGCACCAGCACCTTGTCCTTTTCCTTGCGGTCGCAGAACTCCTGCAACTGCGCGGCCCGGTTCAGCGCCGCCTTTGGGCTGGTGTTGAAGCCGTGGATGAAGAACAGGATATGGTCGGCCTTGGCATCCTTCAGGGCCTGGAACAGGGCGGCCGAGCCGATTTCGACGGTGGCGCCGCTGGCCTCGCGCCGGCAGAAGAAGGTGGCGTTGCAGACGGCATTGTTGGCCGGGCTGAACGTGCAGTTTCGCCCCAGCGTGGTTTTCAAACCCTCGTCCGGCACCCGGTTTGTCACGAACAGCATTGCGGCCTCCCCCGTTACTCTCGGGGAAGGCTAACCTTTGGTCAACCATCTGGCTACCAAGGAAATCTAGTCCTGCGGGTAGAGGCCTTCGTAGATCGGGCCAAGCGTGCCGGTCTCGAACAGCGACGACACCGAGGTGCCGCTCCAGATATTCAGGATCGCCTGTGCGAAGATCGGCGCGGTGGGCACGATGCGGATATTCGGCGCGGCCTTGACCTCGGCCGTGGGTTCGATGGTGTCGGTGATGACAAGGCTTTTCATGACCGACTTGGTGATCCGTTCGACCGCCGGGCCGGACAGCACGCCGTGGGTGATATAGGAATGCACCTCGGTGGCACCCGCATCCATCAGCACGCCCGCGGCCTTGCACAGGGTGCCGGCGGTGTCGCACAGGTCATCCACGATGATGCATTTCTTGCCGCTGACATCGCCGATCACCGTCATCTCGGCCACTTCGCCGGGCTTTTCGCGGCGCTTGTCCACGATCGACAGGGGGCAGCCGATCCGCTGCGCCAACTCGCGGGCGCGGGCCACGCCGCCGACGTCGGGCGACACGATCATCACGTCGTCCAGCCCGCCTTCGAACTGGTGCTTGATGTCCAGCGCGAAGACCGGCGAGGCATACAGGTTGTCCACCGGCACATCGAAGAAGCCCTGGATCTGCGCGGCGTGCAGGTCCATCGTCAGAACCCGCTCGATGCCCGCCTCTTCCAGAAGGTTGGCCACCAGCTTGGCCGAGATTGGCGTGCGCGCCTTGGTGCGCCGGTCCTGCCGGGCGTATCCGAAATAGGGGATCACCGCCGTGATCCGCCCCGCCGACGACCGCTTCAGCGCGTCGGCCATGATCATCAGTTCCATCAGGTTGTCATTCGCCGGGTTCGAGGTCGGCTGGATGATGAACATATCCTCGCCGCGGACGTTCTCGTAGACCTCGACGAAGATCTCGGCATCGTTGAACCGCTCGACGCGGGTGTTGATCAGGTTGATGTTCATCCCCCGGTGCATGGAGATCCGCCGGGCGATGGCCGTGGCGAGCGATTTGTTGGCATTGCCCGAGATGAGCTTCGGCTCCACGAGAGAGGGCATGGCAGCGTCCTTGAGCGGGGAGGGTTACGGGTTCGCCGGTCGCTTAGCACCAGTACGGCCCGAAACCAACACTTCTGTGATCTTTTCATGAACCGGGTGCCGAATTTGCGCTGCAATGCAGCAACATCTGGCGCTCTGCGGCGAAACACCCCGTCCCGAGTCAGTGACAGGGCGCCGCATAGGCGCCTATAAGCCGCGCAAAACCCCGCAAAGATGGATTTGATGACATGACGATCAAGGTCTTCGGCCATATGGCCCCCGATACCGACTCCACCGGCGCCCCGCTGATCTGGGCCTGGTACCTGTCCGAAATCAAGGGCACCCCCGCCGAAGCCAAGCTGCTGGGCGAGCCCAACACCGAAGCCGCCTTCGTGCTGGAACGCTGGAGCCTCGACAAGCCCGAGATCATCGCCGATGTGGCCGCAGGCGACAAGGTTGTGATCGTCGACACCAACAACCCCGCCGAACTGCCCGCCGGGATCGGCGGCGCCGACATTCTGGAAATCATCGACCATCACAAGCTGGTCGGCGGTCTGGAAACCAGTGGCCCGATCAACATCACCGTGCGCCCCGTAGCCTGCACCGTGACCATCATGCATGACCTGATGGGCGACGCCGCCGCCAAGATGCCGGAAAACATCAAGGGCGCGATGCTGTCGTGCATCCTGTCCGACACGCTGGAATTCCGCTCGCCCACGACCACCGATACCGACAAGGCGCTGGCGCAATCGCTGGCCACCGATCTGGGCGTCGACATCTCGGCCTATTCGGCGGAAATGTTCGCCGCCAAGTCCGACGTCTCGGCCTTCTCGGATGCCGAGCTGATCCGCATGGACAGCAAGAAGTACGAGGTCGGCGGCACCAACTTCCGGGTTTCGGTTCTGGAAACTACCGCACCCGAGATCCCGCTGGGCCGCAAGGCCAGCCTGATCGCCTCGATGCCCGAGGTGGCCAAGGAAGACGGCGTGGACGAGGTCCTGCTGTTTGTCGTGGACATCATCAAGGAAGAAGCCACCCTGCTGGTGCCCAATGACACCGTGAAGGCCGTGGCCGAGAAAAGCTTCGGCGCCACCGTGTCGGGGGACAGCGTGGTTCTGCCCGGCATCATGAGCCGCAAGAAGCAGATCATTCCGAACCTGGCCCTGTAAGCCCGCATCGGAACACCGGATGGGGCGCCTGCGGGCGCCCTTTTTCATCCGCCGGGCCGCAGGGCAGCCCGCACTGGTCAGACCCGCCCGGACATGACACAAGACCGGCGTGCCGTTTCGTTGCCCGCGTCTGTCAGGAGACCCCATGACTGAAATCATCCGCACGCTTGCCGAGGTCCAGGACCGTTACGATGCCGTCCTCTGCGATCTTTGGGGCTGTCTGCACAATGGGGTCGAGGTGTTTCCCGAAGCGGTGGCCGCGTTGCAGGGCTTTCGGGCCAAGGGCGGCAAGGTCCTCCTGCTGACCAACGCGCCGCGCCCCAAGCCGCTGGTCGAGGCGCAACTGGATGGGCTGGGCGCGCCGCGCGACTGCTGGGACGACGTGGTGACCTCGGGCGACAGCGCCCAGGCGGCGATGATGCGCGGGATCATCGGCAAGAAGGTCTATCACATGGGGCCCGAGCGCGACCTGACCTTCTTTACCGAACTGCCCGAGGATCTGGAGTCCACCGTGGACCTGGTGCCGCTGGACGAGGCCGAGGGCATCGCCTGCACCGGGCTGGTGGATGATGCCGCTGAAACCCCCGAGGATTACCGCGCGCAACTTCTGCTGGCCAAGACCAAGGGGCTGAAGCTGCTGTGTGCCAACCCGGACGTGGTGGTCGACAAGGGCCATACCCGCCTTTACTGCGCCGGGGCGCTGGCCGAGCTTTACACCGAGATGGGCGGCCAGAGCCTGTATTTCGGCAAGCCGCATCCGCCGATCTACGATCTGGCGCGGCGGCGGCTGGCGCAGCTGGATCGCGTCCCCGACGACCGCGTTCTGGTCATCGGCGATGGACCGAACACCGATGTGGCCGGGGGCATGGCCGAGGATTTCGACGTGCTTTTCGTCACCGGCGGTCTGGCCGCCGAGCAGACCGGCACCAACGGCCAGCCTGACCCGGAGCGTCTTTCCGCGTATCTGGACGAGATCCGGACCTCGCCCGCCTATGCCATCGGGATGCTGCGGTGACGCGACGCGTTGCTGGCATCGGGCAGGGGTCTAAGCCAGACTGACGATCGAAAAGGAGGATCTCGCATGCGCGACGACGAAATTGGTACAATCCATATCGAAGATCTGGAAGTGGGCATGTCCCGCAGCCTGACCAAGGTCATCGGCGACGCCGAGGTCCGGTCATTCGCCGAGGTCAGCGAAGACCGCAACCCGATCCACCTGGACGAGGACGCGGGGCAGGCCTCCATGTTCGGCGGTCGCATCGCGCACGGGATGCTGGTCGGTAGCCTGTTCTCGGCCCTGCTGGGAGAGCGCATTCCCGGCCATGGCACCATTTACATGGGCCAAAGCCTGAAGTTCCGCGCCCCGGTCATGCTCGGCGCCGAGGTGACCGCCACCGTCACCGTGCGCGAGATCAACCGCGAGAAACGGCGCGTGACCTTCGATTGTGTCGCCGAAGCCGGCGGCAAGACCGTGATCCAGGGCGAGGCGCTGGTTCTGGCGCCGTCGCGCGGCTGATCCACGGACACCCGGATGCGCCTTCACCGCTCTTACTCTGGACTGGGCGATGCCGACCGCGGGGCCAGTGCCGCGATCGGCAATTTCGATGGCGTGCATCTGGGCCACAGGGCGGTGATGGAACTTGCGCGGCAGGCCGGTGATGCCATCGGCGCGCCGCTGGGCGTGCTGACGTTTGAGCCCCACCCGCGCGAGTTCTTCGCCCCCGACGCCCCGCCCTTCCGCCTGATGACCGCCGCCGCCAGGGCGCACCGGTTGCAGAAGATCGGCGTCCGGCACCTGTATCAGATCGGCTTCGATGCGAAGCTGGCGTCGCTTTCGGCGCGGGATTTCGCGCATCGTGTGGTGGCGGACGGGCTGGGTCTGCGGCATGTGGTGGTGGGGGCGGATTTCCGCTTCGGCCAGGGCCGGTCCGGGACGGCCAAAGATCTGGTGGCGCTGGGGCGTGAGTTCGGGTTCGGCGTTACCGTCGCCGAACTGATGCAGTTCGAGGCCGCCGGGGTGCCGGTGTCCTCGACCGCGATCCGCGCCGCCCTGTCCGAAGGCCGCCCGCGCGATGCCAAGGCGATGCTGGGCCATTGGCACCGCATCGACGGCCCGGTGCTGCACGGCGAAAAGCGCGGCCGCAACCTGGGCTATCCGACCGCGAACATGTCCATCGACGGGCTGCACCCGCCGAAATACGGCGTCTACGCGGTGCAGGTGGAGGTTCTGGAGGGTCCCCATGCGGGCCGCTACGGCGGCGTTGCCTCGATGGGGGTGCGACCGATGTTCGGCGAAAACCGCGCCAATCTGGAAACCCATCTGTTCGATTTCGCGGGCGATCTCTATGGCGCCGAACTGTCGGTGGCGCTGGTGGACTATCTGCGCCCCGAGCGGAGGTTCGACGGGCTTGAGGCTCTGGTCGCGCAGATGGGCGCCGACAGCGCCCGCGCCCGCAGCATCCTGGCCACCTGGGGATGATGGCTTTCCTTTCCCGGCTGGGGGGCTAGGGTCGCGCGATGTCTGACGATCCGATTCGCCGCACCGGCCTGCGCCCCCGTTTCTGGGAGCGGTTCAAACTGTCCCAGCTGACCCCGCACGAGTGGGAAGCCCTGTGCGACGGCTGCGGCAAGTGCTGCCTGAACAAGCTGGAAGACCCCGACACCGGCGAGGTGGCCTTCACCCGTGTCGCCTGCCGGTTGCTGGACGATCAGACCTGCCGCTGCGCGCAATACGACATCCGCCGGCAATTCGTGCCGGAATGCGTGTTCCTGACCCCGCAGACGCTGGCCAAGAACGCCTACTGGATGCCTTCAACCTGCGCTTACCGGCTGCTGCAGCAGGGCGACCCCTTGCCCGACTGGCATCCGCTGGTGTCGGGGCGCGCGGACTCGGTGCATGAGGCCGGCCAATCGGTGCGCGGCTGGACGGTGCCGGAATTCGAAGTCGATGAAGACGATTGGGAAGACCATATTATCGAGGATCTCTGATGTATTTTGCATCCGACAACGCCGGCCCCGCCCATCCCGCGGTGCTGGAGGCCCTGGGCCGCGCCAATGAGGGCTACGTTTCCGGCTATGGCGCCGACCCGCTGACCGCGCAGGTGGTGGAAACAATCCGCCAGGTGTTCGAGGCCCCCGACGCCGCCGTCTATCTTGTGGGCACCGGCACTGCCGCGAACGCCCTGGCGCTGTCGGTGCTGGGCCAGCCCTGGCAGACCGTGTTCTGCGCCGAAGCCGCCCATGTGGATGAAGACGAATGCGGCGCGCCCGAGTTTTTCACCGGCGGCGCCAAGCTGACACTGGTCGACGCGCCGCGGGGCAAGATCCGGTCCGAAGCACTGGCGGCGGCGCTGGAGAAGGCGGGCAAGCGGGGGGTGCACGGGGTGCAGCCCGGACCGCTGACCCTGACGCAGGCCACCGAATCCGGCACCGTCTACACGCTGGCCGAACTGGCTGAGCTGACCGCGATGGCCCGTGCCCGCGGCCTGCCGGTGCATCTGGACGGCGCGCGCTTTGCCAATGCGCTGGAACATCTGGGCTGCACCCCGGCCGAGATGACCTGGAAGGCAGGCATCCACGCGGTCAGCTTCGGCGGCACCAAGAACGGCTTGCTGGGGGTCGAGGCGGTGATCTTCTTCGATCCCGCCCATGCCTGGGAATTCGAATTGCGGCGCAAGCGCGGCGCGCATCTGTTTTCCAAGCATCGCTATCTGGCTGCACAGATGCAGGCTTATCTTGAGGATGACCTGTGGCGCGACCTGGCGCGGCGGGCCAATGCCTCGGCCCGCGATCTGGCCGACCGGTTGCACCAAGTGCCGGGGGTCGAGATCTGTTTTCCGGTGCAGACCAACACCGTATTCGCTCGCTGGCCCCGCGCCTGGCACCGCCACCTTTTAAACGCCGGGGCGCATTACTATCTGTGGGACGGCACGCTGGACGGCGGTCCCGAGGACGCGCCCCTGATGGCGCGGCTGGTGTGCGACTGGTCGCTGCCACCCGAGGCCGTGGCCACCTTTGTTTCGCAGTTTCCGGCCTGACCGGACGTTCGCGCGAAACTTTCTTCCGATTGTCTTGACTCGGGTCGGCGCGCTCTCTATCTCCGTCTCGTTATCACTCACCACGACCGAGTGATAATACGGAAACTAACTGAGCAAGGAGCCTCAGAGATGGCATTCAAACCGCTTCATGACCGCGTTCTGGTGCGTCGCGTCGAATCCGATGAAAAGACCGCAGGCGGCCTGATCATTCCCGATAGCGCCAAAGAAAAGCCGGCCGAAGCCGTTGTTGTCGCTTGTGGCGAAGGCGCCCGCAAGGACAGCGGTGAGCTGATCCCGATGGCTGTCAGCGAAGGCGACAAGGTTCTGTTCGGCAAATGGTCGGGCACCGAAGTCACCGTCGACGGCGAAGAGCTGTTGATCATGAAGGAAAGCGACATCCTGGGCATCATCGCCTAAGCGGATCGCTTCCGGGCCGCCCGGCCCGACCTTCCCAACCTATTCCATTAAGGAGCAAGACACATGGCTGCAAAAGACGTTAAGTTTAGCGCTGACGCCCGTTCCCGCATGCTGAAGGGCGTCAACGTCCTGGCCGACGCCGTGAAAGTGACCCTGGGCCCGAAAGGCCGCAACGTGGTTCTGGACAAGTCGTTCGGATCGCCGCGCATCACCAAGGACGGTGTTTCGGTCGCCAAGGAAATCGAACTGGAAGACAAGTTCGAGAACATGGGCGCCCAGATGGTTCGCGAAGTTGCCTCGCGCACGAATGACGAAGCCGGCGATGGCACCACCACCGCCACCGTTCTGGCGCAAGCCATCGTCAAGGAAGGCCTCAAGCAGGTTGCTGCCGGTCTGAACCCGATGGACCTGAAGCGCGGTATCGACCTGGCGACCTCGAAGGTCGTCGAGCAGATCAAGGCCGCGTCGCGCGTCGTCAAGGACAGCGATGAAGTTGCCCAGGTCGGCACCATCTCGGCCAACGGCGAGCCCGAAATCGGCCGCCAGATCGCTGACGCGATGCAGAAGGTCGGCAACGAGGGTGTCATCACCGTCGAAGAGAACAAGGGCCTGGAAACCGAAACTGATGTCGTCGAAGGCATGCAGTTCGACCGTGGCTACCTGTCGCCCTACTTCGTCACCAACCCGGACAAGATGATCGCCGAGCTGGAAGACTGCATGATCCTGCTGCACGAGAAGAAACTCTCGTCGCTGCAGCCGATGGTGCCGCTGCTGGAATCCGTGATCCAGTCGCAGAAGCCGCTGCTGATCATTGCCGAGGACGTGGAAGGCGAAGCGCTGGCCACCCTCGTGGTCAACAAGCTGCGCGGCGGTCTGAAGATCGCAGCCGTCAAGGCGCCTGGTTTCGGCGATCGCCGCAAGGCCATGCTGCAGGACATCGCGATCCTGACCGGCGGCCAGGTGATCTCGGAAGATCTGGGCATGAAGCTCGAGAATGTCACCATGGACATGCTGGGCACCGCCAAGAAGATCCAGATCACCAAGGACGAGACCACCATCGTCGACGGCCATGGCGAGAAAGCCGAGATCGAAGCACGGGTCAGCCAGATCCGTCAGCAGATCGAGGAAACCACCAGCGACTACGACCGCGAGAAACTGCAAGAGCGCGTGGCCAAACTGGCTGGTGGCGTTGCCGTGATCCGCGTCGGTGGCATGACCGAAGTGGAAGTGAAAGAGCGCAAGGATCGCGTCGATGACGCCCTGAACGCAACCCGCGCTGCTGTGCAGGAAGGTGTTGTCGTGGGCGGCGGTGTCGCGCTGGTTCAGGCGGGCAAGGCTCTGGCCGACCTCAAGGGCGCCAACAGCGACCAGGACGCCGGTATCTCGATCGTTCGCAAGGCCATCGAAGCGCCGCTGCGCCAGATCGCCGAGAACGCCGGTGTTGACGGTGCCGTGGTTGCCGGGAAAGTCCGCGAAAGCGACGACCCGACCTTCGGCTTCAACGCGCAGACCGAAGAATATGGCGACATGTTCACCTTCGGCGTGATCGATCCGGCCAAAGTGGTGCGGACCGCTCTGGAAGACGCCGCGTCGATTGCTGGTCTGCTGATCACCACCGAGGCCATGGTTGCCGACATCCCCGCCAAAGAAGGCGCGGGCGGTGGCGGCATGCCCGACATGGGCGGCATGGGCGGCATGATGTAAGCTCTGCCCATCGCAGTGATTGAGAAGGGGGTCGCCATGTGCGGCCCCCTTTTTCGTGCCGGGCGGTCTGTCCTGCCCGAGGGGAGCCAACGAATGACATCTTCGACACCGGGCCGTCATGTCCCGTAAGGATCCCCGCCGCGCCATCGCGCTGAGCTTGCCGCCGGATGTATGGCACGCGGTGCGCGCCCATCGCCGCCCCGGATCGCCCCGGCGGCTGATGGATACGGTGCGGGTGCTGGTCGAGGCGGGCCTGCGCCAGCCGCCCGTTGCGCCCAAGCCCCCGGCATTGCCGCAGGTGCCCTGCCGCGCCCTGCAACTGCCGCGCTCCGCCTGCGTGCGGGTCGCCACGCTGGCCCGCGACTGGGACCTGTCCCCGGCGCATGTGGTCTGCATCCTGATCCAGCAGGCTTTGACGGCGGAAAACCGAACACAACCCTTGTCACGGGGCTGACATCGGCCTCATGTGATAGACTGCAAGTCAATTGTTGCGGAGGCATTCGATGCTCAAACCCCTTGTCATTTCTTCCCTTGCCCTTCTGATCGCCGGGTCGGCCTTTGCGCAGGACAGCCAGAGCTTCAGTCTGGGCGGCGACACCTATACCGCCGGGCGCGTGGTCAACCAGACCACCCCGGTCACCGCTGACCTGTTCGCGGCAGGCGAGCGGATTTCGGTCACCGCGCCGGTGGGCGGCAGTCTGCATTCCGCCGGGCGCAGCCTGCGTCTGGACGCCCCGGTCGAGGGCGCGGCCTATGCGGCGGGCTATGTCATCGACCTGGCTGGCCCGGTGGCCGGATCGGCCAGCCTGACCGCGGCCGAGATCACCGTGTCGGGCAGTATTGGCGGTAACCTGCGGGCCATGGCCTCGGAGATAGTGCTGAGCGGGGATATCGGCGGGGCTGCCCTGATCGCGGCGGCGGATCTGCAACTGGACGGCGCCATTGCGGGTGACGCGGTGATAACCGTCGATTCGGTGTCCTTCGGCAGCGGCGCGCGCGTCGGGGGCTCCCTGACACTCTATGCCGACGACCCGGACGAGATCACGGTGCCCACCTCGGTCGCCAGCGAAGACCGGGTCAGCATCCGCGATATCGAGGATCACCCCGACATCCAGGCCCCCGTGGACATGCGCGAGATGGCCGGTGAAGGCTTTGGTGCCATGCTGCGCAGCTTCCTCGTTGGCGTGGTGATAGTGGCGCTGGCTGCAGCGCTGGCGGTGGCGGTGGCACCTGACCGCGTGGCGGCGGTGCGGATGCGGGCGCTGGCCGCACCGGGGCGGTCGATCCTGGCCGGGTTCGTCGCCATGTCGGCCCTGATCGGCGCGGTTCTGGTGCTGGCCATGACCCTGGTCGGGCTGCTTCTGGTGCCCGTGGCCATTGCCCTGACCGCGCTGCTGATCGCGGCCGGATACGTGGCGGGCAGCTATGTTCTGGGTGTAGGCCTGTGGCAACTGGCGGGCCGCGAGATCCCCGGCGGGGTCGCCGAAAAGGCCGGGCTGGCCGCCCTGGGCGCGTTGATTGCCGGGCTGGTGGCGCTGATCCCGGTGCTGGGTTGGCTCAGCTGGTTCGCGCTGGTCTTCCTTGGTCTGGGCGCAATGATGGCCCCGCTTTTTGCCCGGCTCAGCCGCCTCGGGGCCGCCCGCTGATGAGCTGGACCCTGCGGGTGTTGTCAAAGCCGCGCCCGTGGGGTTCTATCTCGATCACAGAAGATTGGACTGTCCCCCGATGATCAAGATCCGCCCGGCCACCGAGGCCGACCACACCAACATTTCGGTGCTTGTCGTAAGCGTGTTCCGGCAACGCAACGAGGCGCAGCTGATCCAGGGCTTGCGCGACGGCGGCCATGTGGCGCTGGAACTGGTGGCCGAGGATGAGGGCGGGCTGGTGGCCCATATCTGCCTGTCGCGCCTGTCGTCGCCCGAGGGCTGGCTGGCACTGGCCCCGCTCAGCGTGCGTGCCGAGGCGCAGGGCGGCGGCATCGGGTCGGAACTGGTCCGCTATGCCGCCGATGCCGCCCGGCAGGCCCGCTTCAAGGCCATTGTGGTGGTCGGCGATCCGGACTTCTATGCCAAATTCGGCTTCGTGTTCGAAGGACCGGCAGAGCTTACGACGCCCTATCCCGCACAATACACCGGCCTGTATCCCATTGCCCCGCAAACCGCAGGGGCCGAGGCGGTGCTGGTCTATCCCGACCCGTTCGCGCAAGTCTGATGGGCCGTCTTGCCGCCCTTGTGGCCCTGACCATGCTGGCCTTCGCGGCCAATTCGGTGCTGAACCGCATGGCCCTGAGCGACGCCGGGATGGGGCCGGCCAGTTTCGCCGCCATCCGCACCGGGGCCGGGGCCGTCACGCTGGGCCTGCTGGTGATGGTCAATGGCGGCTGGTCGCGGCTGCGCCCGCGCTTCAGCGCCGCAAATGCGCTGGCTCTGACCGCCTATATGCTGGGATTCTCTTTTGCCTATGTCACCTTGGATACCGGGTTCGGGGCGCTGATCCTGTTCGGCGGCGTACAGATTACCATGTTCGCGGGCAGCGTTCTTGGCGGCGACCGCATTGCCGCGCAACGTTGGCTGGGGGCCGGCACCGCCTTTGCCGGGCTGGTCTGGCTGCTCTGGCCCGGCGGGGCCGCGGCCCCCTCGCTGATGGGGGCTGCCCTGATGGCCGTGGCGGCGGTGGGCTGGGGCATCTATTCGCTGCGCGGACGCGGGGCGGGGGATCCGCTGGCCAGCACCGCGGCAAGCTTTCTTCTGGCCGCCCTGCCCGCCGGGCTGGTGGTGCTGGCGCTGCCCGACGCGGTGACCGCACCCGGCGTGGTGCTGGCCGTGGTGTCTGGGGCCGTGACCTCGGGGCTGGGCTATGCCCTGTGGTACGCCGTTCTGCCTCGGCTGACCGCTTCGGCGGCGGGGGTGGTGCAACTGACCGTGCCGGTGATCGCCATGGCCGGGGGAGCGCTGTTGCTGGCCGAACCGGTGACGCTGCGGCTGCTGGCGGCCTCGGTGCTGGTGCTGGGCGGTGTCGGGCTGGCGATCACCGCGCCATCGGTTCCAGCGCGCCGGGGCTGATCTCGGGCCGGGGCGGGCCAAAGGCCAGGTCAGGCAGGATGTCGGGCTTGAAGCGCAGGCGCGACAGGTCATCGGGCGTCGCCAGGCACCGTTGCGTCACCACGCCCGCTGGATCGGTCCAGGGCGCCAACGGGTCGCCCGACAGGATGCGGGCGCGGAAGAACAATTCCACCTGGTGAAACCCCGTCGCGGCGTTGTGAAATTCCGAGACGTGGCAGATGCCGCCGGGATCGACGACCAACCCGGTTTCCTCCTGCACCTCGCGCCGCAGGGTCTCGGTCAGGGAATGTCCGGTCTCGACCCCGCCGCCGGGCAGGCACCACAGGTCGCTTTGCCCATCGGGGAAGGCGTTGACCAGCAGGACGGCGCCGCGATGCAGGAGGATCGCGCGGGCGGCAAGGCGGGGTGGTGACATGTCCTCTGCCTAGCGGGTCGGACCGGCTTGGGAAAGGGCTTGATCCGCCGCCGCCGCCGGGGCAGGGGAGGGCCATGACGGGGATCGCGATGAATTTCACCGGGGCCGAGGTGCTGTGGAACGGGAAGATGCAGGCCCGTGATTTCGGCATTGGATCCGGAAGCATCATGGACTCGGCACAGGATGCCCGGGGCGTCGACCTGCGCGGCTGGCGCGTTCTGCCGGGGATCGTGGACCTTCACGGCGACGGGTTCGAACGCCATGTAGCCGCCCGTCGGGGTGGGGTGCCGGACATGGGCGACGGGATTGTGGCCTTCGAGGCCGAACTGGCCGCCAATGGAATCACCACCGCCGTGATGGCGCAGTTCTACAGCTGGGAAGGCGGGTTGCGGTCGCCGCAGGCGGCGGAACGGCTGGTGGCGACCTGGCAGGCCGAGGCGCCGGCGCTGGCCACCGATCTGCGCCTGCAACTGCGGCTGGAGACGCATTTCCTTGAGGCCTTCGCGGACGCAGAAGAGCTGATTGACCGGGCCGGGATCACCTATGTGGGGCTGAACGATCACTTGCCACATGACCGTCTGGCAGCGGGACGCACACCGCCACGGCTGACCGGCACCGCGTTGAAAAGCGGGCGGTCGCCGCAGGCGCATCTGGCGCTGATGCAGCAGTTGCACGGGCAGGCCGATGCCGTGCCCGCCGCGCTGGACGGTCTGTGCAAACGCCTGTCGGGCAAGGGAATTATGCTGGCCAGCCATGACGACGCCACGGCGCAGGCGCGCCACGCCTACCGGGCGCGCGGCGTGCGGATTGCCGAGTTTCCCGAAACCCTCGCGGCCGCGACCGAGGCCCGCGTCGGGGGCGATGGCATCGTGCTGGGCGCCCCTAACGTGGTGCGCGGGGCCAGCCATGCGGGCAAGGCCAGCGCGCGGGAATTGATTGCGCAGGGACTGTGCGATGCGCTGGCCTCGGACTATCACTATCCGGCGCTGCGCAAGGCGGTCTGGGCGCTGGTGGACTATGGCATCCTGCCCTTCGATGCGGCCTGGGCGCTGGTGTCAGAAGGGCCGGCGCGGCTTCTGGGGCTGGAGGATCGCGGCGTGATCGCGCCCGGAAAGCGGGCTGATCTGGTGATCGTCGATCCGGCCAGCGGGCGGGTGGGTGCGACCATTGCCGCAGGGCGGCTGACCTATCTGACCGGGCCGCTGGCGGCGCGGTTTCTGGCCTAGCCGACGCTGAGAAGCAGCCGCACCAAGGCGGTTTGCGCGTTCACCCCGGTTTTCTCGTACAGCCGCGACAGATGCGTGCGGGCGGTGTTGATGCTGATCCCGAGGGCGGTGGCGACCTCCGGCAGACTGTCGCCGTCGGCGATGTGCCTTGCCACCCGAAGCTGGCCATCCGACAGGCCGAAGACCGCCTGCGCCACCGTAAGACGGCGGTCCAGATCCGCGTCGCCATCGAGTTGAAGATATGTAGTGGAGTCGCGGACCGAGAGCCGCGCCACCGCCACCCCGCCCTCGTCGGTCTGGCCCAGAACCGCGGGGAAACACACTGGCCCGCCGTTTTCCTCGGCGAAGCGGTAGACCTCGAAGAACCCGTGGTAGGCGGCGGCGCGGGTGAAGGCCTGTTGCAGGGTCCGGTCCCAATCCAGCCGGTGGGCGCGGACCTTGCCGGAGGACACCGTGAAATACGGGTGGGTTTTCAGCACCTTCAGTGCCCGGTCGCAGGCCCAGACGATCTGGCCCGTGCCGTCAACCGCCACCGAAAGCGCGCTGCGGGCACCGTTGTCGCGGCGCAGGTAGACCGAGGAATAGACGATCTTCCAGCCCTCGGGCTGCCGTTCCAGGATGCGCGTCTCGAAGGTTTCCTCGGTCTCGCCATTGCGCGTCAGCGCCCATCCGTCGAACACGGCCCAGGCGATGTTGCCTTCCACGGAAATCCGGTGGCCGTCTTGCCGGAAGTCGGTTTTCTGACAGGCCAACCCGTCCTCGAACACCCTTTTCATGTTGGCGCAGATGTCGGACCAGCCCGACAGGACATTCAGCCCCGCGAAGGGAGAGCCATAGATGTCGCGTGTACGGGGGCTGTGCACCCAACATCTGGCCCAGCGGTCGTGGTCCTGCGCGAGAAACGCCAGCGTTTCCTCGCGGATCGCGGCGATGATGGCCGCGTCCTCGGCAGTGTGCCCGGTCTGCGGGTGCGATGCGCGGGAAGCCAGGGTCATGACGGCCATGTTAGACGGCGCTGCGCGGGTGCGCCATGCCCCTGCGCGGGGCCGGTGTTCTGGCCCGGCGCAGATGCGCCAGCAGAGACCGGGCCATGCAGGTCAGGCGCAGCAGACCTTCATGGCCGTGACGGTCGTAGAAGGCGTCGATGTCGCGTTGTGACGGTGCGCTGTCGGGACGGGCGGGGGCGGCAAGATATAGGACGGGGTCCATGACGGGGTCCTCCTGTGGAGTTTGGGTCTCCACCACAGGATGGCGCAAAAGCTGCGCGGGGCTTGTCATGCGATGTGACCACAGGGCCCGAAAACCGGGGCTGGAACGTGTCTGGAAAAGGTATGGCTGGCGTATGGCTGTGGGACCAGCCGTCTCAGCCCGTCACCACCCGGTTCACATGGCCCATCTTGCGGCCCGGCCGCGCTTCGGCCTTGCCATAGAGATGCAGGGCGGCGGTGGGGTCGGTGGCGATCTCGGGCCAGCGGTCGGCTTCGGCGCCGATCAGGTTTTCCATCACCACGTCGGAATGGCGCGACCCGTCGCCCAGCGGCCAGCCCGCCACGGCGCGGATGTGCTGTTCGAACTGATCGACCACGCAGCCGTTCTGGGTCCAGTGGCCGGAGTTGTGGACGCGCGGCGCGATCTCGTTGACCACCAGCCCGCCGGGGGTCACGAAAAGCTCCACCCCCATGACGCCAACGTAATCTAGGGCGTTCAGGATGCGGCCCGCCAGAAGCACCGCATCGGTGCGCTGGGCGGTGGACAGGCGCGCGGGCACGGTGGTGGTGCGCAGGATGCCGCCTTCGTGCAGGTTTTCGCCCGGATCGAAACAGGCGACGGCCCCGTCCAGCGCGCGGGCGCCGATGACCGAGACCTCATGGGTGAAGTCGACGAAGCCTTCCAGGATCGCCGGGGCGCCGGCCATGGCGTCCAGCGCAGCGGCGGCCTCACCGGCCTCCATGATCCGCGCCTGTCCCTTGCCGTCATAGCCGAAGCGGCGGGTCTTCAGGATCGACGGCGCACCGATGGTCCCCAGCGCGGCCTCAAGATCGGCGGCGCTGTCCACGGCTGCGAAGGGGGCGACGGTCAGGCCGAGATCCTGAAGAAAGGTCTTTTCGGTCATCCGGTCCTGCGACACCGCCAGCGCCTTGCGGGTGGGGCGGATCGGGCGATGCGCCTCCAGCAGGTCCAGCGCCGAGGTCGGGATGTTCTCGAACTCATAGGTGACCACATCCACCGATGCCGCGAAGGCGTCCAATGCTGCCGCGTCGTCATAGGCGGCCACCGTTGTGCGGTCGGCCACCTGTTCGGCGGGGCCGCCGGGGGCGGGATCGTAGATGTGGGTCTTCAGACCCAGACGGGCCGCGGCAAGGGCCAGCATCCGGCCCAGCTGACCGCCGCCGAGAATGCCGATGGTGGCGCCGGGGCGCAGCGCTTCAGTCATCGACCGGCTCCTCGGGGATCGAGGCTGAGAGCGCGTCACGCCACGCCTCCAACCGACCGGCCAGGTCGGAATCGCTGACCGCAAGAATCGCGGCGGCCATCAGGCCCGCATTGGCAGCCCCGGCGGCACCGATGGCCATGGTGGCCACGGGAAAGCCCTTGGGCATCTGGACGATGGAATAGAGCGAATCGACGCCGTTGAGGGCGCGGGTCTGCACCGGCACGCCAATCACCGGCACGCGGGTTTTCGAGGCCACCATGCCCGGCAGATGGGCGGCACCACCAGCCCCGGCGATGATCGCGCTGAGCCCCCGGTCGGCGGCAGATTTGCCATAGGTCCATAGCCGGTCCGGGGTGCGGTGCGCCGAAACGATCTTGGTTTCGAAGGGCACGCCCAGTTCGGTCAGGATCTTCGCCGCTTCCTTCATGGTGGGCCAATCCGACTGGCTGCCCATGATGATGCCGACCTTGGGTTGTGTCATGTGGTGTCCCCGCGCGTTCTGACCCCGGTTGCAGGGCCGCGACTATACTGACTGCGGTGCGGGGTGCAATCGCCCTTGCAAGGCACGCACGGGATGCCAAACGGGGGCGGGCGGCGTCAGGCGATGATGTCGGGCAGCAACTCGTCCTCGATCTTCTGGATCCGGTCTTTCAGTTGCAGTTTCTGCTTCTTCAGGCGGCGCAGGGTCAGGTGATCGCCGCGCGACGAGGTTTCCAGCGCATGAATGGCCTCGTCAAGGTCGCGGTGTTCGCGCCTGAGCACTTCAAGCTTTACCCGCAAGACCTCGTTATGCGTCATCTCGCCGAAAGCGTTCATCTGTTGCCTGTCCTGCGAAATTTCCGAGACCTGAGACATACCCAAGAAACGCGGTTGTGAAAAGACGCTGCCCGCCGGTGACTTGCAACAGGCCGGGGCTGCGCCCATATTTGCATCACGCCGCCGCTTGCGGGGCAATCGCACAGTCGCTTATTGCAAGGACGTGTCCATGACAAAACTGACTTTGGGAACGCATCCGTTCCTTCTGGGATTCGAACAGCTGGAACGTCTGGTGGAACACACCGCCAAGACCGGCAACGACGGATACCCGCCCTACAACATCGAACAAACCTCGGAAACATCCTATCGGATCACCCTGGCTGTGGCCGGGTTCCGCGAGGAGGATCTGGCCATCACCGTGGAAAACCGCCAGCTGGTGGTGCGCGGCCGACAGGCCGAGGATTGCAACGACCGCACCTATCTGCACCGCGGCATCGCCGCACGCCAGTTCCAGCGCAGTTTCGTGCTGGCCGACGGGGTCGAGGTCGACGGCGCGGGTATGGAAAATGGCCTGCTGCACATCGACCTGAAACGCTCGGCCCCCGAAACCGTGTTGCAACGCATCAAGATCAGCACCGGAGATCCGTCATGAACACGCCGCATCCCCTTGCCCTGTCCGACGAGGGCATCGTCTATATCCGCCCGGTGGCGGTAAAGGATCTGCCCGACGAGCTGCGCGCCCAGGTGGGCAGCGAGACCGAAATGTTCGCGGTGCATGCGGCCAATGGCGACCGGCTGGCACTGGTCAGCAATCGCCACATGGCCTTTGCACTGGCGCGGCAGAACCACATGCAGCCGGTGAACGTCCACTAGGGCGCGACCGCCCCTCCCTGTAAATCAGTTCTGCAGGCGTGGCCCGGTGTTTCGCGGGCTGCGCCATTCGCTGTCGCTGTCCACCTTCGGACCGTCGCCCTCGATCTCGCCGATATAGTCTTGAAACGGGGCGATCAGCCTGAGCGGGTTGTCGTCGATGGTCAGGGGGATCTCGCCGCCGCGATCCAGCTCCTCGATCGGGGGCAGGTCGCAGCCGTGCAGGCAGAAGGATTCGGACGGCACGATGGAGGCGGCGCGCGCCGGTCCGGCAAGGCCCAGCGTCAGGCACAGCGCCGACAGCAGCGCCCTGCCACGCACGCGTGCCGGGGGACGAGCCTTATGAGCGTTGATAGACCGCATGTCGGTTCGGGCTAGCCTCGTTGGTGGCGGGCGGGTCCAACCGACTCCGGCCGCGTGTCCGCGTCAAGCACTCGCCCGGTTCAGCCGTCGGCCTCGGCAAGGAAACGCTCGGCCTCCAGCGCGGCCATGCAGCCCATGCCGGCGCTGGTAACCGCCTGGCGATAGATGTGATCGGTCAGATCGCCCGCCGCAAACACGCCGGGGATCGACGTGGCGGTGCTGTCGGGCTGGGTGACCACATAGCCTCCCATATGGGTATCCAACTGATCCTTGACCAGTTCTGACGCCGGGGCGTGACCGATTGCCACGAAGAAGCCCTTGCAGGGCACCTCGGTGATCTCGCCGGTCTTGACGTGTTTGGCGCGCACCGCTTCGACGCCCAGCGGATCCTTGGTGCCGACGACTTCCTCGATGCCGTGATCCCAGAGGATCTCGACCTTGTCGTTCTTGAACAGCCGGTCCTGCAGGATCTTCTCGGCGCGCAGGCTGTCGCGGCGGTGGATCAGCGTGACCTTCGAGGCGAAATTGGTCAGGAACAGCGCCTCTTCCACGGCGGTGTTGCCGCCGCCGACGACGACGACCTCCTGCCCGCGATAGAAGAAGCCGTCACAGGTGGCGCAGGCCGAGACGCCGAAGCCCTGGAATTTCTGCTCGGACGGCAGGCCCAGCCATTTGGCCTGCGCCCCGGTGGCAAGGATCAGCGCGTCGGCAGTATAGGTGGTGCCGCTGTCGCCCTGCGCGGTGAAGGGGCGTTTGGACAGATCGACCGAAGTGATGATGTCCGCCACGATCTCGGTCCCGGTGTCGCGGGCGTGGGCTTCCATCTTCACCATCAGGTCGGGGCCCTGGATCGTGGAATCGCCCGGCCAGTTTTCCACGTCGGTGGTGATGGTCAGCTGACCGCCGGGCTGGATGCCCTGGACCAGCACCGGTTCCAGCATCGCGCGCGACGCATAAACCGCCGCCGTATAGCCCGCAGGCCCGGACCCGATGATGAGAACCCTGCTGTGTTTGGTGTCGGCCATGCCCTGTCTCCGCTTTGCTGCCCGGCAGCATATAGTTGGGGCGGCGGGCCGAAGGAACCCCCAACAAGCCGCGGCTTTGGCTGCCGGAATTTTTAAAGTTTCCTGAAATCTGGCCGAAGTTTGGCGAAATATTATTGCGCCCGTATTCCCAAGGCTCTAAGTTCCGGGCAACCAGGGAGTATCTGATGTCCGCTTCGAAACTTGACCCGATCGATCGCAAGATCCTTGCCGAACTGCAAGCGGACGGACGCATGACCAATGTCGAATTGGCCAAGCGCGTCGGCATTTCGGCCCCGCCCTGCCTGCGCCGGATGCGCACGCTGGAAGAAGCCGGGTTCATCCGGGGCTATCACGCCCAGGTGGATGGCCGCGAATTGGGCTTCGAAGTGCAGGTCTTTGCCATGGTCGGTTTGAAATCGCAGGCCGAATCCGACCTGTCGGCCTTCGAGCAGAAATGCCGGTCCTGGCCGCTGGTGCGCGAGTGCCACATGCTGAACGGTGAGGTCGATTTCATCCTGAAATGCGTGGCGCCTGACCTGAGCACCTTCCAGTCGTTCCTGACCGGCGAACTGACCGCCGCCGACAATGTGGCCAGCGTCAAGACATCGCTGGTGATCCGGGCCGCCAAGGAAGAACCCGGCGTGCCCTTCGAAGTGCTGGAACACCGGTTGAGCCAATCCGCCTGACCGGGCTGGCGCCTTGGTCGGCGCACCCTGTCGGCAAGCCCTGCGTCTGAAAGAACGGGGCCCGCCCAACCGGGGTTGGACGGGCCGTGCCAAAACACTGGCGAGACACACTTGAAATACCTACGGGTCGAACTGACCGAACTGGAACGCGGGACACACATACTCGTCACGGAACCGGTGTAAAAAGACACTCGCTAACACACTATGCTTTCGTATAGCGGCGATGTAACAGTTTCCAGACGGTTTCTGCAATGCGGCAAGAAACTTGGGTGGGGAATACCCTAAAGCCTGATCGTTGAGATCAATCTGCCGTAGTCTGCCTGCTTTTCGTGCACACTTCGTCTGTACGAGAAGAAGCGGCGCGGGTCGGAATAGGTGCAGTGCCTGATCCATTCGGCCTGGGCCACCCCGGCGCGGCGCAGGCGATGCAATTCATAGGCGGGCAGGTCGAACATATAGCGGTCGCCCTCGCCATTGGCGAAAAACCGCGTGTTTTCCGTGTCTTCGTCGATGAAATCGTCCAGGAATTCCGGGCCGACCTCATAGGCGCGCTGGCTGATCGTGGGGCCGATCACGGCGATGGTGTTGGTGGGTTGGGCGCCAAGGGTCGCCATCGCGTCCAGCGTTGCTTCAAGAATGCCTGCCAAAGCGCCACGCCAGCCCGCATGGGCCGCGCCGATCACGCCGGCATCGGGATCCCAGAACAGCACCGGCGCGCAATCGGCGGTGAGAATCGACAGCACCTGCCCCGGTTCGCGGGTGACGATGGCATCGGCGGCCTCGGCGCGGGCGGGGGGATCGCCTTCGGCGACCACCACATTGGCGGAATGGATCTGGTGCACGCGCCACATGGCGCCGGGCTGGGCGTCCATGGCGCGGGCGACGCGGGCACGGTTGATGTCCACCGCGTCGGCCTGATCCGACGAGCCCAGGCCGCAGTTCAGCCCGTTGAACACGCCGCTGGAGGCGCCGCCCCGGCGGGTGAAAAAACCGTGTCTGACGGGGGTGAGCGCATCCGAGGTGAGTATTTCAAGTGTCATGTCGTCAGTCCCGGAAACGTCGCCGCGTGGGACGGCATCATGGCGAGGCATTTGAACAGTGATCCCATTTCCTCGGGGTGGGTCAAGCGCCGATGTGCGGCGATGTGCTGGTCCAGCGGTGCACCGCGCAGCTTGGCGGCCAGCGATTGCGCGCGGTGCGTGATGCCGAGGCGTTCCAGAAACACGCCCTGCGCGACCATCGGGCTGTGGGTCACACCGGGCACGGATTGCGCGGCGCGGGCGAGGGCTTCGAAATCCACATGCGCGGTCAGATCGGCTTGCCCCGGATCGGCCAGCGGATCCACCGGCTGGTGCGCGCGCAGGGCTTGCAGCGTGTCCCCGCGCGAGCGCCAGTCGCCATAATCGATCATCAGCGCGGCGCCGCCGTGGGCGGCGATGCGCTGGCCAAGGGCGGTGACGATGCCGGGGGCAGCGGGGCAGATCTCGACCAGATCGCCGGGGCCGGTGTCGGCCAGACGGTGCGCCAATGCCGGCAGCGGCGTGGCCGGGGCCAGCCCGAAGGTCAGCGCACCGTCGCGCAGGCCGATGCGCCGTTCCTGCCAGCCGTCCGCCGTGCGCTGGAATTGCCGGATCGGCAGGGCGTCGAAGAATTCATTGGCCACGGCGAAACAGGGCAGATCGGGCAGATCCTCGGCCCGGTCCAGCCAGACCGGGTGATGCGGCTGCAGGGTTTTGCCCTGGATGCCGCGCAGGGTGGCCGAGGTTTCGACCAGATGCAGGCGGGCGGCATCGTGGAACCCCGGCACGGTGCGGGTGGCGCGCAGCAGATCGGCCATCAGCGTGCCGCGCCCCGGCCCCAGTTCGACCAGCGCGAAGGGGGCGGGTGCGCCCTGATCCAGCCAGCATTGCGCGAGGGCAAGGCCGACCAATTCGCCGAACATCTGGCTGATCTCGGGCGCGGTGATGAAATCGCCTGCGGTACCGAAGGGGTCGCGGGTGGCGTAATAGCCGTGCGCCGGGTTCATCAGCGCCTCGGCCATGAAATCGGCCACCGAGAGCGGGCCGTCGGCGGCAATCCGGGCGGTGATCTGGGCCAGAAGCGGGCTCACGCGCGGGCCTGCGCGTGGTTCGCCATCAGCAGGACACCCAGCCCCAGCGCGATCATCGGCAGCGACAGAAGCTGGCCCATGGTCAGCCCGGCCTCTCCCAGCCGCAGCACATGGCCCAGCGGGTTGCCCGGCGTGATGAATTGAGCGTCGGGCTGGCGGAAGAACTCGACGGTGAAGCGCGCCAGCCCGTAGCCCAGGAAGAATACGCCGGTGACACGGCCCGGGATTTTCAGCGCCCCGCGCGAAAACGCCAGCACCAGCAGCAGCGCGCCCAGCAGCAGCCCTTCCAGCCCCGCCTCGTACAGTTGCGAGGGATGGCGGGCGCAGGGGCCTGTCCAGTCCGGCGGGCAGGTCTGCGCCGCCGGGCCGGGGAAGAGCACCCCCCAGGGCGCGGTGGTCGGACGACCCCAAAGCTCGGCGTTGATGAAATTGGCCAGACGCCCCAGCAGCAACCCCGGCGGGGTGGCCAGCGCCATGGCATCGGCCACGCTGGCCGGGGTCAGCCGCTGCCGCCAGCAGAACAGTGCCGCCGCCACCACCACGCCCAAAAGCCCGCCGTGAAAGGCCATGCCGCCCTGCCAGATCTTCACGATGTCGCCGGGATGGGCCAGGAAATGCGCCGGCTGGTAGAACAGCGCAAAGCCCAGCCGCCCGCCAACCACCACGCCGATGATGACCCAGGTCAGCAGCGCCTCGGCCTGCGCGGCGGTCATCGGCGGGGTGTTGTCTTTCCACAGCGCGGGCCGGGCCAGCGCGCGGCGGATCAGCCACAACCCGGCCAGAAGCCCCACGATATAGGCCAGCGCATACCAGCGCAGGGCGAATTGGAAGCCGCCCAGCGAGATCGAGAACACCTCGGGCGACAGCGGCGGAAAAGGCAGGGCAAATGTCATGGCGGCAATTGGCAAGCCGCGCCGGGGGAAGTCAACCTTGCGCTGACGGCAGCCGCGGCCCATATGTGAGAGGACACAGGAACGGAGCCTCAGATGCAGAGCCAGAACCGCATTCTCGACGACATGTCGCAACTTTTCACCAACGCTCTCGGCGTCGCGCAGGGTGCCAAGGATGAGGCGGAAACCGCGCTGAAGGGCTTGATGGACCGCTGGCTGGCCGACCGCGATTTCGTCACCCGTGAGGAATTCGACGCCGTCCGCGCCATGGCCCAGAAGGCCCGCGAGGAAAACGAGGCGCTGAAGGCCCGGCTGGAGGCGCTGGAGGCCGACAAGGGCTGAGCGCCCGGTCCAGGCCGTGACGTTTCAACCCCGCCCCCGTGGCGGGGTTTTTCGTGGGGGGGTCAGGCCAGGGTGGCAAAGCGCTTGGCCAGATCCTGCGCCGCTTCGGCAAATCCCCAGGGCGCATTGGCGACCCACAGCCCGCTGCCGATCATGCCGTGACCGGGGCGCGCGGGCGGGAAGCGCACCTCGTTGAGCACCGATTTGTCGTCGGACAGGGGTTTCAGCCGGGCCACCAGCGGTCGCTCGGCCCCCGAGGCCAGGATCGGATACCACAGCATCAGCACCCCCACCGGCCATTTGCGGCGGATGCGGGACAGCAGGGTCGGGATGGTCTCGAACTCGGTCTTCACCTCGTAGGAGGGATCGACCAGCAGCAGCCCCCGGCGCGGGGTCGGCGGCGTCAGCGACAGGGCCAGCTCTGGCCCGTCCTTCTGCAGCACCTCGGCGGCGGGCAGGGCATAGCGCAGGGCCGACACCTCGCGCGGGTGCAACTCGGCCAGAACCAGACGATCCTCGGGGCGCAGCAGGGTCGATGCGATCAGCGGCGAGCCGGGATAGGCCGCCGCCCCGGCGCGTTCGCGTGCAGCGGCAAGGCAGCGGGCATAGGGATGATCGGCGGCGAACCAGCGTTCCATCCGCCCGATGCCTGCCGTAGCCTCGCCGGTTTTCTCCGCCTCGGGGGCCGACAGGTCATAGAGCGCCCGGCCCGCATGGGTTTCCAGATAGGTCAGCGGCTTGGGCTTGCGGGTCAGATAGTCCAGCGCCAGCGCCAGCAGCGCGTGCTTGTGAACGTCCGCCGCATTGCCGGCGTGATAGATGTGCTGATACGAAAGCATGCCGCCCCATAACACCGCCGCCACGCCTGCGCCACATGGCTTGCCGGGGGGGCGGTTTCAGGGCTAGATCGACGCCATGGCGCGCCGACAGATAGACCTGCCCCCGAAACCCGATTTCCGGTTCGAAACCGCAGCCCGGATGCTGGGCGCCACCCGCATCGCCGGGGTGGACGAGGTCGGGCGCGGGCCGCTGGCCGGTCCGGTGCTGGCCGCCGCCGTGGTGCTGGACCCGGGCAACATTCCCGACGGGCTGAACGATTCCAAGAAGCTGAGCGTGAAGCGGCGGCTGGCGCTGGAAGAGCTGATCAAGGCCAGTGCCGACTGGTCGGTGGGCGAGGCCACGGTGGAGGAGATCGAGGACATCAACATCCTGCACGCAGCACATCTGGCCATGCGCCGCGCCGTGGCCGGGTTGCGCACGGCGCCCGATCACCTGCTGATCGACGGGGTGCACATGCCGCGCGGGCTGAACCAGCGGCATCAGGCGGTGGTCAAGGGTGATGCGCGCAGCCTGTCCATCGCGGCGGCGTCGATCATCGCCAAGGTGGCGCGCGACCGGATCATGGGAGAGCTGGCGCAGCAGTTTCCCGGTTACGGATGGGAAACCAACGCCGGTTACCCGACCCCGGCCCACAAACGCGCCCTGCTAGATTTGGGGGTGACCCCGCACCATAGACGTTCCTTCGCTCCCGTCCACAAGATGTTGTGTGGGTAAATATGCTAACCCTCTGATTCAAAAAAAGAAATTGACCTCGAATCGGGTTTGACTCATTTTGTCTGCAAAACGCGGCGTAAAAAACAGGCCGCCACGAGAGGCAGACCATGAGAAAGACTTCGACACAGGCAGCCAAGCTGCCGCTGAACACGATCCTTCAGGGCGACTGCATTGCGCAGATGAACGCGCTGCCCGAGGGCTCGGTGGACCTGATATTCGCGGATCCCCCGTACAACCTGCAGCTCAAGGGCGACCTGCACCGGCCCGACAATTCCAAGGTCGATGCGGTGGATGATGCCTGGGACCAGTTTTCCAGTTTTGCGGTCTACGACAAGTTCACCCGCGAATGGCTGAAGGCGGCGCGGCGGGTGCTGAAGCCCGACGGCGCGATCTGGGTGATCGGTTCGTATCACAACATCTTCCGGGTCGGGGCGGCGTTGCAGGACGCGGGATACTGGATTCTTAACGACGTGATCTGGCGCAAGTCGAACCCGATGCCGAATTTCCGCGGCAAGCGGCTGACCAACGCGCATGAGACGATGATCTGGGCGTCGAAAAGCGAGAAGGCGAAATACACCTTCAACTACGAGGCGCTGAAGGCGCTGAACGAGGATGTGCAGATGCGCTCGGACTGGGTGCTGCCGATCTGCACCGGGCACGAGCGTCTGAAGGATGCCAAGGGCGCCAAGGCGCATCCGACGCAAAAGCCCGAGTCTCTGCTGCACCGGGTGCTGATCGGCACAACCAAGCCCGGCGACGTGGTGCTGGACCCGTTCTTTGGCACCGGCACCACCGGCGCGGTGGCCAAGATGCTGGGCCGGAACTTCATCGGGATCGAGCGCGAGGATGCCTATATCGAGGTCGCCAGGGCGCGGCTGGCACGGGTGCGCAAGCTGGACGAGGCCGACCTGCAGGTGACGCAGCCCAAGCGGTCGCAACCCCGCGTGCCCTTCGGGCAATTGGTCGAACGCGGCATGCTGCGACCGGGGGAGAAGCTGTATTCCCCGCGCGGCGATGTGGCCAAGGTGCGCGCCGATGGCACGCTGGCGGCGTCGAACGCGCGCGGCGATCATCACGGGTCGATCCATCAGGTCGGCGCGGCGCTGGAAGGGGCGCCCAGTTGCAACGGCTGGACCTATTGGACCTTCAGGCGCGAGGGCAAGCCGGTGCCCATCGACTATCTGCGCCAGCAGATCCGGTCGGAACTGTAGTCCGAAACACTCGGGGCGTGGCGCTCAGTCCGCGTCCCGGATCGGATAGCCGCGCCACTGCTGCACCGGGCGCAGCGTAAAGATCGTCTGCATCGAGGCCACGTTCGGCAGCCGCGACAGGCATTCGCGATGAATGTCGGCATAGTCGTTCATGTCCCGCGCCACCACGCGCAGGATGTAATCCGCATGGCCAGAGGTCAGGTGACATTCCAGGATGTCGTCGAAACGGGTGACGGCGGTCTCGAAGGCCTCCAGCACCTCGCGGGCCTGGGAACTGAGCGTGATCTCGACGAAGACCTGCAGCTTCAGCCCCAGCGCGGTGCGGTCGATCTGGGCGGCATAGCCACGGATCAGGCCGTTTTCCTCCAGCAGCTTGATCCGCCGGTGGCAGGCCGAGGTCGACAGCCCGATGTCGCGCGCCAGTTCGGCGATGGGACGTTGGGAATCCTTCTGCAGGGCGCGCAGGATTCGGCGATCAAAGATGTCCATGAAATTTTTCCTGTCCAAAGTCTGTTTTGCTGCATTTCATCCATAACATTGGTCAAAGCACATGAAATATTCGGAACAAATACTTCCAATTTCGGTCCATATCCTCCCCCATGCAGATCACGGGAGGACATGCGATGATCGTCGGCACACCCAAAGAAATCAAGAATCATGAATATCGTGTCGGGATGACGCCCGAAAGTGCAGCCGAGATGGTGTCGCACGGGCACAGCGTTCTGGTGGAAACCGGCGCGGGATTGGGCATCGGTGCGGAAGATGATGCCTATGCCGCCGCCGGCGCGCAGGTGGTGGACAGCGCCGAAGAGGTTTTCGCTCGTGCCGAGATGATCGTGAAGGTCAAGGAACCGCAAGCGGCCGAACGCGCCATGCTGCGCGAGAACCAGATCCTTTACACCTATCTGCATCTGGCCCCGGACCCCGAACAGACCCGCGATCTGGTGAATTCGGGCGCCGTCTGCATCGCCTATGAAACCGTGACGGATGCGCGCGGCGGGCTGCCGCTGCTGAAACCCATGAGCCAGGTGGCCGGACGGATGTCGATCCAGGCCGGGGCCTCGACCCTGGAAAAGGCGCAGGGCGGGCGCGGCGTACTGCTGGGCGGCGTGCCGGGCGTGGCGCCGGGCAAGGTCTGCGTCATCGGCGGCGGCGTGGTCGGTTTCAACGCGGCGCAGATGGCCGTGGGGCTGGGCGCCGATGTGACCATCTTGGACCGCAGCCCCGAGGCGCTGGAACGGCTGGGCATGTTCTTTGAAGCACGCGCCAAGACCCGGTTTTCCAACAAGGCCAACCTTGAGGAATGCGTGGCCGAGGCCGATCTGGTCATCGGCGCGGTTCTGGTGCCGGGTGCTGCGGCGCCGAAACTGGTGCGGCGCGCGCATCTGGCGACCATGAAGAAGGGCGCCGTTGTCGTGGATGTGGCCATCGACCAGGGCGGCTGTTTCGAAACGTCACGGGCCACCACCCATGCCGATCCGACCTACGTGGTGGACGATGTGGTGCATTACTGCGTGGCCAACATGCCCGGCGGCGTGGCGCGGACCTCGACCTATGCGCTCAACAACGTGACGCTGCCCCATGCGCTGCGCATTGCCGACAAGGGCTGGCGCGCGGCGCTGGCGGCCGATCCGCATCTGGCCAACGGGCTGAACGTCTGGAACGGGCAGATCACCTACAAGGCGGTGGCCGACGATCTGGGCTATGAGGCCGTGCCGCTGGCCACCGCGCTGGCGGCCTGAGCCACCTCGCATTCATTTTGGGGGCCGTCCGGGCGATCGGGCGGCCCTTTTCTGTCGGAGGTCAGCCGGCGGGGTCGCCACGGGCAAGGCTGTCGAGGATCGGGCAATCGGGCCGGTCATCGCCGGCGCAGCAGTGCACGAGGTGGGCCAGCGTGGCGCGCATGTCGCGCAGGTCGGCGATCTTGCGGTCGATCTCCTCCAGGTGGGTCTGGGCGATCCGGCGCACATCGGCGCTGGACCGGTCGGTGTCCTGCCACAGCGCCAGCAGGGCGCGGCATTCCTCGATGGTGAACCCCAGCGCGCGCGCGCGGGCCAGAAAGGTCAGGATGTTGATCTCGCGCGGGCCAAAGTCGCGGTAGCCGTTGGCGGTGCGCGGCGGTACCAGCAGGCCGATGTCCTCGTAATAGCGGATGGTCTTGCTGGGCAGGCCCGAGGCCTTGGCCGCGTCGCCGATGTTCATGCGGTGTGCTCCTTCGGGGCGGTTCCGGCCCGACGCAGGCGCAGGGCATTGGTGACCACAAAGACGCTGGAGGCCGCCATGGCCCCCGCCGCCAGCGCCGGCGACAGCAGCGTGCCGTTGACCGGGTACAGCAGCCCCGCCGCCACCGGGATCAGCAGCACGTTGTAGCCAAAGGCCCAGGCCAGGTTCTGCCGGATGTTGCGCAGGGTGCGGTGGCTGAGGTCCAGCGCCGTGGCGACGGTGCCGGGGCGGCCTGCGGTCAGCACCACATCGGCGGTTTCAACGGCGATGTCGGTGCCGGTGCCGATGGCCAGACCCACATCCGCCGCCGCCAGCGCCGGGGCGTCGTTGATGCCGTCGCCGACGAAGGCGACCGGACCGCGCGCCCGCAGGCGGTCGATGGCGGCGGTCTTGTCCTCGGGCAGAAGCTCGGCCAGCACCTCGTCCACGCCGATCTCGGTGCCGATGGCCTGTGCGGCGGCGCGGCTGTCGCCGGTCAGCATGGCCACATGCAGCCCTTGGGCCTGCAGGCGTTGCACCGCCCCGGCGGCATCCGCCTTGACCGGGTCCGACACCGCCATGACCGTGGCGGCCTGCCCGTCGACGGCAAGATACAGCACGCTGCGTCCTTCATCAGCCCATGCGGTGGCGGTGGCGGTCAGCGGGGCAAGATCCACGCCGTCGCGCGCCATCATCCGGGCATTGCCAAGCGCCACGCGCTGGCCGTCGCAGGTGGCCGCGATGCCATGGCCGGGGATCACCTCGGCCTCGGTGACAGGGGCCGGGGTCAGGCCCTTGGCCTCGGCGGCGGTCAGGATGGCATGGGCCAGCGGGTGTTCGGACAGGGCCTCGACACTGGCGGCCAGACGCAGCGCCGCGTCGGCGTCCATACCATTGGCCTCCAGCCCGGTCAGTTGCGGGCGGCCCTCGGTCAGCGTGCCGGTCTTGTCGAAAGCCACCACACGCACCGATTGCAGTTTTTGCAGGGCGTCGCCCTTGCGGAACAGGATGCCCAGCTCCGCCGCGCGGCCTGTGCCCACCATGATCGAGGTCGGCGTTGCCAGCCCCATGGCGCAGGGGCAGGCGATGACCAGCACCGAGATCCCGGCGATCAACGCATAGGAAATGGCGGGGGAGGGTCCGAAGATGAGCCAGCTGAGCGTGGTCAGGGTCGCCAGCCCGATCACCACCGGCACGAACCACAGGGTGACGCGGTTCACCAGGCTCTGGATCGGCAGGCGGGTGCCCTGCGCGTCCTCGACCATGCGGATGATGCGGGCCAGCGTGGTGTCGGCGCCGACGCCGGTGGCCGCCATGCGCAAGGGGCCGCTGCCGTTGACGGTGCCGCCGGTCAACGCAGCACCGGGGGTCTTTTCCACCGGCACCGGTTCGCCGGTGATCATGCTTTCGTCCACATGCGAGGCGCCGGTCAGCACGGTGCCGTCGGCGGGGATACGCGCGCCCGGCGCGATGCGCAGTACATCGCCGACGCGCAGGGCCAACAGGGGCCGTTCGACCACCGTGTCCCCGTCTTCCACCTGCGCCGTGTCGGGAGCAAGGCCCACCAGCTTGCGCACCGCATCGCCGGTGCGGCCCTTGGCGCGGGCTTCCAGCCAGCGGCCCAGCAGGATCAGGGTGACGATGACGCCGGCGGATTCGAAATAGACATGGCGCGCTTCGGGCGGCAGCAGGCCGGGGGCGAAGGTGGCGACGGTGGAATAGCCCCAGGCCGCGAGCGTGCCCAGGGCCACCAGCGCGTTCATATCCGGCACGCCCCTGGTCAGCGCGGGCAGGCCACGGGTAAAAAAGCTGCGCCCCGGTCCCGCCAGCACCAGCGAGATCAGCAGGAACTGCGCGATCCACAGCGGCTGGGTGCCGAGGGTACCAACCAGCCAGTGATGCAACGCCGGGATCGCGTGGCCGCCCATTTCCACCAGCAGCACCGGCAGGGTCAGCGCGCCCGCGATCAGCGTATCGCGCAGCAGGGCGGCGGCCTCGGCCTGTTCGGCGGCGGCCTGGGCGGCGCGGTTGCGGTCCGCACCGGGCAGATGGGCGTCGAATCCGGCCTCGGCCACCGCCGCGATCAGGGCCGCATCACCCTGCTCTCCGGACAGGGTCACCACATCGGCGCTGCCGCTGGCCAGGTTCACCCGCGCTTCAGTCACGCCGGGGACGGCCAGCAGGATGTTCTCGACCCGGCCGACGCAGGAGCCGCAGTGCATGCCTGACACCTCCAGCCGCAACTGGCGCGGCCGTGCGGGGTATCCGGCGGTGTCCAGTGCCGCCAGAAGGTCCGTGGCTGCATCCGCGCGCCCGGTGTCCACTTGCGCGGTGCGGGTGGCGAAGTTGATCTCGGCCCGTGAGACCCCGTCTATCGCCGCCATGGCGGTTTCGGCCCGGCGCACGCAGCCGGCGCAGGTCAGGCCGGTGACGGGGAAAGTAAATGTGGTGGTGGGCATCGGGCACTCCGGTCTGATCTTCCCGCCCCAGATAGTCCTTCCAGTCACTGGAAGGTCAAGCCCCGCCTGTCGGGCAGCGTGACGCATCCGGTTGCCGGGCCGGGCGCGCGACCCTAGGTTGCTGCGAACCGACCACACAGGACTGCGAAATGATCGATCTGTATACTTGGAGCACCCCGAACGGACGCAAGGTCTCCATCCTTCTGGAAGAACTGGGCGTGCCCTACGAGGTGCACTCCGTCAACATCGAAACCGGGGAACAGCATGACCCGGCGTTCCTAAAGGTCAGCCCCAACAACAAGATCCCCGCGATCTACGACCGCGACACCGGCCTGTCGCTGATGGAATCGGGGGCCATCATGGTCTATCTCGCCGAAAAACACGGCCGGTTCCTGCCCAAGGACCCGCTGGCGCGGGCGCAGGTGATGCAATGGCTGATGTGGCAGATGGGCGGCTTTGGCCCGATGCTGGGGCAATCGCATCATTTCCTCTACCCAAAGCGCGGCAAGTCCGAATATGCCGAGGAGCGCTATGCCAGGGAGGCCAAGCGTCTGTACGCCGTGCTGGACCGGCAGTTGGCGCTGGGCGACTGGGTTTCGGGCGACTATTCCATCGCCGACATGGCCATCTTTCCCTGGGCCGCGCGCCATCCCCGGCAAGAGATCGACCTGGCCAGCTATCCCAATGTCGCGCGCTGGTACCGGGTGATGCAGGATCGCCCGCCGGTGCAGCGGGGCTATATCGTTCCCGATGACGGCGATGCGCTGCCCCGGATCTGACCCCCGCACCTGATGCACCGCGACCACGACCGGGCCGGCGGGGATGCGCCGACACTCGACAAGACGCGCCGGTGGTGAAAGAGAAGGCACATGAAGCTGCGCATCTTTGGCAAATCCAGCGAGTCGGACGGCAAGCCGTTCTTCACCGCGCAGGATCGCGAGAACATCGCGTGGTTCTGGAACGCGTATCTGAAGAAGCGGACGGTCTGGCTGCTCCTCGTGCTGGGGCTGATCCTGGTGCAGGGGCTGGTCTATCAGCAGTTCCTGCGCCTGACGGAAAGCGGCCTGCGGGTCATCTTTGACCAGGGCGCGGTGCGCGACCTGTACAAGGTCTGCGGGCTGGTCTTCGCGCTGTTCTTCGTGCGGGGGATCACGTCTTACGTGGTGCCGCGCACCTCGACCTGGCTGGCCTCGGGTGCGGTGATGGAATTGCGCCGCGACCTGATCGAAAAGCTGCTGGTGCTGGACCTGTCGTATTTCGAACGCTCAAGCCCTGCCGACATCATCCTGCGGGTGGTGACGCAGGCGCAGCAACTGTCGCGATTCGTGGGGCAAGTGACGATCAACGCGGTGCGCGATGCGGTGATGGTGATCATCGTGTCGGGCTACCTGATCTACAAGGCGCCGCTGCTGTTCCTGACCGCGCTGATCATCGCGCCGGTGATCCTGTTCACGCTGCAATTCGTGTCGCGCCGGATCAAGCATGTGCAGCGCACGGCGGAAGCCGCGCTTGGCGCCTATATGAACACCCTGGAAGAGACCGTGAACGGGATGCGCACGGTCAAGATCTCGAACCAGGAAGAGTTCGAGGAAGCCCGGCTTCAGGCCACCAACGAGAAGATTCGCAGCCTGCAGGTGCGGGTGCAGGCGGCGCAGGCGATCGTGCTGCCGGCCATCGATTTCGCCTCGGCCTTCGCCTATGCCATGGTCATCGGCTTTGGCGGCTACATGGCCATCAGCCCGCATCACGACATCGACGGCGCCGCCATCATCACCTTCATGCTGGGGCTGGTCATGGTCTTCGACCCGCTGCGGGCGCTGGCCAAGTTCTTTACCCAGTTGCAACAGCAGCTGGTGCAGCTGGATTCGGTCCATTCGATCATGCGGCAGGAGCCCAGCATCGTGGACGTTCCCGATGCCACCGACGATTTCGACGCCGCCGCGGACATCCGGCTTGAGAAGGTGACCTTCGGCTATTCCGCCGACCAGCCGCTGTTCAAGGATCTGGACCTGACCTTCGACGGCGGCAAGCGGACGGCCATTGTCGGCGCCACCGGATCGGGAAAGACCACGGTGCTGAGCCTGCTGGGACGGCTTTACGACATCCAGGGCGGCGCGGTGATGATCGGCGATCACAATGTGCGCGACATCCGCATCGCCACCCTGCGCAAGTCGTTCTCGGTGGTGGCGCAGGACATCGTGATCTTCAACGCCTCGATCTGGGAAAACATCAAATACGTGCGGCCGCAGTCCACTGACGAAGAAATCTGGGCCGCCGCCGAAGCCGCCGAGATTGCCGGGCTGATCCGCGACCGGGGCAACACGCCGCTGGGCCCCAAGGGGGCGCAGCTGTCGGGCGGCCAGAAACAGCGGATCGCCATTGCCCGCGCCTTCCTGCGCTCGGCCCCGATCCTGCTGCTGGACGAGGCCACCTCGGCGCTGGACCAGCGCACCGAGGAGCGGATCAAGGGCGCGCTGAACCGCCTGTCCGAGGGCAAGACCACGATCATCGTCGCGCATCGGCTGTCGTCGGTCATCGATGCCGACAAGATCTATGTGCTGGATCAGGGACGGGTGGTCGAAACCGGAACCCATGCCGAGCTTCTGGCGCTGGGGGGGCTGTACGCCGGCATGTACACCACCCAGAAGGAAGGCTACCGCTAACAGCCTGAAACGGGGCGCAATCGCCGCGTTTGCGCCACCATCGTGCAGCTTTCGCCAACATATTCCGCAAAGCGTGGCAACATGTCGTCACCCCTGCGGCATCTGACGAATTGATTTGCCGGGCCGCGTGATTTAATCGGCTGGTAGCCATTCATGGGCCACCGCTCGGTTCCGCTGCCGGAATCGTCCGCAAGGCCAAAGCTGCGGCCGGTTGCGGCCCCGGCGGATCATCATCGCACCAGAACGAAAAAGGGCAATTCTCATGGCGGACACCACGACCCCGGACATTGTGTATACCATTGTAGACGAAGCGCCGGAACTGGCGAGCGCCTCGTTCCTTCCGATCATCCGGTCGTTCACCAGCGCCGCCGGCGTGTCGGTGGGCACCAAGGATATTTCGGTCGCGGGCCGCATTCTGGCGACCTTCCCCGAGCGTCTGACCGACGCGCAGCGCGTGTCCGACGATCTGGCCGAACTGGGCCAGCTGGTGAAGACCCCGGACGCCAATGTCATCAAGCTGCCCAACATCTCGGCCTCGATGCCGCAGCTGAACGCCGCCATCGCCGAGCTTCAGGCCAAGGGCTACGACATCCCGTCCTACCCGAACGATCCCGCGACTGACGAAGAGCAAGACATCAAGGCGCGTTACGACGCCATCAAGGGCTCGGCCGTGAACCCGGTGCTGCGCGAAGGCAACTCGGACCGCCGCGCCGCCAGGGCGGTGAAGAACTTTGCCCAGAACAATCCGCATTCGATGGGGAAATGGTCGCCAGACAGCAAGACCAAGGTCTCGTCGATGCCGGGCAACGACTTCTACGCCAACGAGAAATCGGCCACCATCACCGCCCAACAGGCGGGCGACGCCCGGATCGAATTCGTCGGCACCGATGGCGCGGTTACGGTTCTGAAGGATGGCTGGACGCTGGACGAAGGTACCGTCGCCGATGCGACCTTCCTGTCGGTCAAGGCGCTGGCAGATTTCCTTGGCGCCGCGATCGAGGACACCAAGGCCGACGGCACCATGTTCTCGCTGCACATGAAGGCGACGATGATGAAGGTCTCGGACCCGATCATCTTCGGCCATGCAGTCAAGGCGTGGCTGGCGCCGATCTTCGCCAAATACGGCAGCGCGCTCGAGGCCGCAGGGGTCAACCCGAACTCGGGCATGGGCGACGTTCTGGCCCGTATCGCCACCCTGCCGAACGCCGCCGAGATCCAGGCCGAGATCGACGCCCTGACCGCCGAACGCCCCGCCATGTACATGGTGGACAGCGACAAGGGCATCACCAACCTGCATGTGCCGTCCGATGTGATCATCGACGCCTCGATGCCAGCGGTGATCCGGGCTGGTGGCAAGGGCTGGGATGCGGCGGGCAACAAGGGCGACACCAATTGCGTCATCCCCGACCGCTGCTATTCCACGGTCTATGACGAAAGCATCAAGTTCTTCAAAGAGAACGGCGCGCTGGACGTCACCAAGGCCGGGTCCGTGGCCAACGTTGGCCTGATGGCCCAGAAGGCCGAGGAATACGGCAGCCATCCGACCACCTTCGAGGCGCCCGCCGATGGCACCATCCGCATCGTTCTGGCCAATGGCGAGACGCTGCACAGCCACGACGTGGAGGCTGGTGACATCTGGCGGTCCTGCACCGTCAAACAGGCCCCGATCGAGAACTGGATCCAGCTGGCGCTGGACCGTCAGCGCCTGACCGGCTCGGAAGCGATCTTCTGGCTGGACGCGAATCGCGCCCATGACGCCGAGCTGATCAAATACGTGACCCCGGCGCTGGACGCCGCCGGCGTGGCGGACAAGTTCCTGATCATGGCGCCGCGCGAAGCGACCCGGCAATCGCTGGAAACCATCACCGCGGGCAAGGACAGCATCGCCATCACCGGCAACGTGCTGCGGGACTATCTGACCGACCTGTTCCCGATCCTCGAACTGGGCACCTCGGCCAAGATGCTGTCCATCGTCAAGCTGATGAACGGCGGCGGGCTGTTCGAAACCGGCGCGGGCGGTTCGGCCCCCAAGCACGTGCAGCAGCTGATGGAAGAAAACCACCTGCGGTGGGATTCCATGGGCGAATTCTGCGCGCTTGGCGAAAGCCTGAACTTCCTGGCCGACAGCAAGGGCAACGCCAAGGCCGGTGTTCTGGGCAAGGCGGCCGAAGCGGCGACGCAGGGGATCCTTGACGACAACCGCTCGCCCTCGCGCAAGGTCGGAGAGCCCGATAACCGCGACAGCCACTACTGGTTTGCCCGCTACTGGGCCGAAGCCCTGGCCGCGCAGACCGAGGATGCCGAACTGGCGGCGCATTTCGCGCCCATCGCCAAGGACCTGGCCGAGAAGGAAGCGGCCATCCTGGCCGAACTGGCGGCAGCGCAGGGGGCGCCGGCGGATCTGGGCGGCTACTACAAGACCGACCCGGCCAAGACCGCAGCCGTGATGCGCCCCAGCGCCACGCTGAACGCCATCTTCGGCTAAGCGCCTGCAGGTGAAAAAGAACCGGGCCGCTGCAAGAGATTGCAGCGGCCCTTTTTCGTGTTCGGTGCCAGGGTGCGTCGGGGGGTGTCCCCGCAGTCTGCGGCTCAGAAATCCAGGTTGGCGACGCTCAGCGCGTTGGCCTGGATGAACTCGCGGCGCGGTTCGACCACATCGCCCATCAGCTTGGTGAAGATATCGTCGGCTTCGGCCACATCTTCGATCTTGACCTGCAACAGGGTGCGGTATTCCGGGTCCAGCGTGGTTTCCCACAGCTGACTTGGGTTCATCTCGCCCAATCCCTTGTAGCGTTGCAGGGTCAGCCCCTTCTCGCCTTCGACCAGGATTGCTTTCAGCAGGTCCAGCGGGCCGTAGATTTCGGTCGCCTTGTCGCGGCGGTACAGGGTGGCAGGCTGGCCATAGACCTCTTGCAGGGCCTCGGTGAGGCCGCCCAGACGGCGCGCCTCGCCCGAGCGCAGGACATGGCCGTCCAGCGTGCGCACCTCGTCGACGCCGCGTACGGCACGCACCAGGCGCAAGCCGCGATCCTGCGTCGGCCGTCCGACCCAGCCGCGTTCGTATTCCAGCGAGATCAGATCCAGCCGCTGCGCCACCGTATTGGCGGTGCCCTGAATGTCGGCATCCACCGCACCTGGCAGGAAGGCCCCGGCTATGGCCGCTTGCTCAAGGATGTGTTGCGGATAGAGCGTCGGGAAGGCGCCCAGTACCCGGCGGGTCTTGCGGGCCTCTTCCACCACGCGCAGCAGATCCTGCCCGACGATTTCCTCGCCCGAGCCAAGCCGCAGCATGGCCCCGTCGATGCCCATCTCGATCAGGTAATTGTCCAGTTCGGCCTGATCCTTCAGGTAGCGTTCGGACTTCCCGCGCGACACCTTGAACAGCGGCGGCTGCGCAATGTAGAGGTATCCGCCCTCGATGATCTGGGGCATCTGCCGGAAAAAGAAGGTCAGCAGCAGGGTGCGGATGTGGGCGCCGTCCACGTCCGCGTCGGTCATGATGATGATCTTGTGATAGCGCAGCTTGTCGATGTCGAATTCATCGCGCCCGATGCCGGTGCCAAGGGCGGTGATCAGCGTGCCGATCTCCTGGCTGGACAGCATCCGGTCAAAGCGCGCGCGTTCCACGTTCAGGATCTTGCCGCGCAGGGGCAGCACCGCCTGATTGGCCCGCGCCCGACCCTGTTTGGCCGATCCGCCGGCAGAGTCACCCTCGACCAGGAACAATTCGCGGGCGTGGGGTTCGCGCGCCTGACAATCGGCCAGCTTGCCGGGCAGCGAGGCGATGTCCAGCGACGATTTCTTCCGCGTCAGTTCCCGCGCCCGGCGGGCGGCTTCGCGGGCCAGCGCGGCTTCGATGATCTTGGTGGCGACGGTTCTGGCCACCACCGGGTTTTCGTCAAACCATTCGCCCAGTTTCTCGTTCACCAGGCTTTCCACCGCCGGGCGCACTTCCGAGCTGACCAGCTTGTCCTTGGTCTGGCTTGAGAATTTCGGATCGGGCACTTTCACCGACAGTACGCAGGTCAGCCCCTCGCGGGCATCGTCGCCGGTGAAGTTGATCTTCTCTCGCTTGGCGATGCCGCTGGAGTTGGCATAGAGGTTCAGGGTCCGCGTCAGCGCCCCCCGGAAGCCCGCCAGATGGGTGCCGCCGTCGCGCTGGGGGATGTTGTTGGTGAACGGCAGCACCATCTCGTTGTAGCTGTCGTTCCACCACATGGCGACTTCGATGCTGATGCCGTCCTTCTCGCCGGTAATGAAGATCGGTTCTTCCATCAGCGGGGTCTTGGAGCGGTCCAGGTAGCGGACGAATTCCATGACGCCGCCGTCATAGTGCATTTCCGCCACCAGCGGCTCGGCGGGTCGTTCGTCGCGCAACTCGATGCGCACGCCCGAGTTCAGGAAGGCCAGTTCGCGCAGGCGGTTTTCCAGCGTCTTGAAGCTGTACTCCAGGTTCGAGAACGTGTTGGTCGAGGCCATGAAGCGGACCTCGGTGCCGGTGCGGTCGCCGGCCTCGCCCACGACCTTCAGATGCTCGACCGTTTCGCCGTGTTCGAAGCGGGCAACATGTTCCTTGCCCTCGCGCCAGACGCGCAGTTCCAGCCAGTCGGACAGGGCGTTCACCACCGACACGCCGACGCCGTGCAACCCGCCCGACACCTTGTAGGAATTCTGGTCGAATTTCCCGCCTGCGTGCAACTGGGTCATGATGACCTCGGCCGCCGAGACGCCCTCTTCCTCGTGGATGCCGACGGGGATGCCGCGGCCGTTGTCGCTGACCGAGACGCTGTTGTCGGCGTGGATCGTGACGGTCACGCGGTCGGCATGTTTGGCCAGCGCCTCGTCAATGCCGTTGTCCACGACCTCATAGACCATGTGGTGCAGGCCCGAGCCATCGTCGGTGTCGCCGATGTACATCCCCGGACGTTTGCGGACAGCTTCCAGGCCCTTGAGAACCTTGATGGAATCCGCGCCGTATTCTTCAGGGGATTGTTTGGTTTCGACCATGCGTGCTGCCCTTCATATCGTTGTCATCTTATAGGCGGACGGGCCGGGATTGTCACGGGCAAGGCCGCAAATTTACGCGCTATGTAAAGGGGATGAGGCAGCCGACGGCGATCATCAGCCCGCCGGCCACAAGGTTGGTCCGGCGCAGTGCCTTGGGCGAGGTCAGCACCCGCCGGATCCGGTCGATGAAGGCGGCGAGGACCAGGTTGCCGATCAGCGGAACCGCCATCGACAGGCCCACGATGGCGGCGATGTCGGCGCCGCTCAGCCGGGTCAGATCGAAGAAGCCCGGCAGGATGCCCATGTAGAACAGGATCGCCTTGGGGTTGCCGAGGATGACCGCCAGCCCGGCCAGAAACCCGGCCAACAGGCCGGGGCGGGTCAGGCGGCTGTCGGCGGACAGGTTGCGGTCGGCATGACGGATCAGGTTGACCCCCATGATCCAGAAGACCGCCACCCCGACAAAGCGCAGCACCGTCATGAAGCCCGCGAATTCCTGGGCGATCCAGCTGACCCCCAGAATGGCCAGAAACGGCCACAGCGCGTCACCCACGACAACCCCCAGGGCCAATGGCCAGGCGGCCGGAAACCCGCCGGACAGGGCGCGTGCGGACAGCGCCAGCCAGACCGGGCCGGGGGTCAGGAACAGGGCCAGAAGGGCGGCGGCATAAAGCGCCAGATCGGAAAGGGACGCGGTCATCGGGACGGGATAGTCGGGCCGGTCCCGTCGTACAATGGGGGCGATGTCATTGCGGCTGGACCGGATCGACCCGGCTGGTACCCGCGTCCTCGGACACCGCCAGATGCTGGCCCCGCGGCCCCAGCGCGTCGAACAGATGGGCGTCGGTGGCGGTCATCCAGGCCTGCGCGCCCAGGGCGCAGATCTCGTCATACAGGGCGGCGCGGCGGGTTTCGTCCAGATGCGCCGCGATCTCGTCCAGCAGCAGCACCGGGGCGGCGCCGTCGCGGTCGCGCAGCGCGCGGGCGTTGGCCAGCACCAGCGAGATCAGCAGCGCCTTCTGCTCTCCGGTGGAGCATTGCGCGGCCTCGACCCCCTTGGCGCGAAAGGTGGCGTGCAGGTCGGCGCGATGCGGGCCGGTCAGGCTGCGCCCGGCGCGCAGGTCGGCGGCGCGGCTGCGGGCCATGGCGGCGGCCAATGCATCCTCGGTGTCGCCGGGATCGGCCTCCTCGGGCCAGTGCAGCGCCAGATCTGAGGTTGGAAAGGCGGTTTCTGCGCCCTCCTGCGCCGCCGCGATCCGCCCCAGGGCCGCTTGCCGGTTCTGGATCATGCGGGCCCCGGCCTCGGCCATCTGCGCCTCAAGCGCGTCGTACCAGCGTGCGTCGCGGGCCTGATCCTTCAACAGGCGGTTGCGGTCGCGCATGGCCTTGTCATAGGCCAGCGCGGCGCGGGCATGATCGGGAAAGAAGCTGAGCGTCATGCGATCCAGGAACCGCCGCCGCCCCTCGGCGCCGTCCAGCCACAGCCGGTCCATGCTGGGCACCAGCCAGAGCATCGGGACGAGCCGCCCCAATTCGGTCTGGGCGGCGGGTTTGCCGTCGGTACGGGTGCTGCGCGGTTGCCCGGCCTCGGCGCGAATGTCGATCTCGTGCTTCTGCGCGCCCAGGTCGATCAGCGCGCCGACGCGCCAGCCCAGCTGTTCGGGGCGGCGCACCAGTTCGGCCGCCGTGGCCCGGCGCAGCCCGCGCCCCGGCGACAGCAGGGAAATGGCTTCCAGAAGGTTGGTCTTGCCCGCGCCATTGGGGCCGAACAGGGCCACAGGCCGCGCGTCCACATGAACCGAAGCGCGCAGGTGCGACCGGAAATGCGACAGGGTCAGGTGGGTGACGGCACGGGTCATGCGGGCGGCGCCGCGGGCCCGGTGTCAGGCCGCGGCCAGCGGGTCAGACCCGCATCGGCATCACGACATAGACCGCCGAGTCGTCGCTGCCTTCGCGCATCAGGGTCGGATCGCCCGCCGAGTTGAACAGGAACACGGCGTTTTCGCGATCCACCTGGCTGGCAATCTCCAGCAGGTACTTGGCGTTGAAGCCGATCTCCAGCGGCTCGTCGCCATAGGATACCGCCAGTTCTTCTTCGGCGGCGCCGCTGTCGGGGGCATTGACCGACAGGGTCAGCCGATCTTCCTCCAGCGCCAGTTTCACGGCGCGCGAACGTTCCGAGGACACGGTCGCCACGCGATCCACGGCGCGCGCGAAATCCGAGGCGTCCACTTCCAGCTTGCGGGTATTGCCCACCGGAATGACGCGGGTGTAATCGGGGAAGGTGCCGTCGATGACTTTCGAGGTCAGGGTGATGTCGGGGGTGGCAAAGCGCACTTTGGTTTCCGACACCGACACCGCGATCTCGGCGTCGTCATCCTCCAGCAGCTTGCGCAACTCGCCCACGGTCTTGCGCGGTACGATCACGCCCGGCATGTCGTCGGCTTTCGGCGGCAGCGGCGCGTCGATCCGGGCCAGGCGGTGGCCGTCGGTCGCCACGCAGCGCAAGGCCGGCTGGCCGCCCGCATCGGCCACATGCATATAGACGCCGTTCAGATAATACCGGGTTTCCTCGGTCGAGATGGCGAATTTCGACTTGTCGAACAGGCGCTTCAGGGTGCCGGCGGTGGCGGTGAAATTGGCCGCGTATTCGGCGGTGGCCATCACCGGGAAATCTTCCTTCGGTAGCGTGGCCAGGGTGAACTGGGCGCGCCCGGCTTCGACTTTCAGGGTGTTGCTGGTGCTGTCGGCGGTCAGTTCGACCAGCGCGCCATCGGGCAGCTTGCGCACGATCTCGTGGAAGGTGACGGCGGACACCGTGGTGGCGCCGGCCTGATGGACCTGCGCCGGGGCGGTGTCCAGAACCTCGATGTCCAGATCGGTGGCGCGGAACCGCACGGCCGCGCCTTCGGCTTCGATCAGGACGTTCGAGAGGATCGGGATGGTGTTGCGCCGCTCGACGACGGATTGCGCCTGGGACACCGCTTTCAGCAACGTGCCGCGTTCGATACTCAGTTTCATGCCACGGTCCTCAGCTCACAAGGGAGTGTGACGCTAGCGGATTTCTGACATGGTACAAGCCGTTTTCTGCGATTTTTTACGGGTTTTCCACGCTCTGGCGGACTCAGGCTTCCAATGCCCGGCGCAGCAGCTCCAGATCATCTGCCACCTGACTATCTTTTTGGCGCAATTCCTCGATCCGCTTGACGCCGTGCATGATCGTGGTGTGATCGCGGCCGCCGAACTTGCGCCCGATCTCGGGCAGCGAGCGCGAGGTCAGGGTCTTGGACAGATACATGGCGATCTGGCGCGGGCGGGCGATGGTGCGCACGCGGGTCGGGCCGATCAACTCGCTCAGGCGGATGTTGTAGTGTTCCGACACGCGGCGCTGGATCTCCTCGACGGTGACCTTGCGTTCCGAGACGCGCAGCACGTCCGACAGGCAGTCCTGCGTCATTTCCATGGTGACCTCGCGGCCGCAAAGATTGGCCAGCGCGCAAAGCCGGATCAGCGCGCCTTCCAGAACCCGCACATTGGTCGAGATGCGATGCGCGAGGAATTCCAGCACGCCCGAGCCGATCACCAGACCGGGATACTGCTGGGCGTAGACCTCGACCTTCTGCTGCAGGATGCCGAGGCGCAGCTCGTAATCGGTGGGGTGCAGGTCCACCACCAGACCGCATTGCAGGCGCGACTTGATGCGCTCCTCCATCTCGGTCATCTCGCCCGGCGCGCGGTCGCCCGAGATGATGATCTGCTTGCGCTGATCCACCAAGGCGTTGAACGTATGGAAAAATTCGTCCTGGGTACTGTCCTTGCCGGCGATAAACTGCACGTCGTCCACCATCAGCACATCGACCGAGCGGAACAGTTGCTTGAAGTTCATCATCTCGCGTTCGCGCAGCGCTTGCACGAAGCGGTACATGAACTGCTCGGCGGAGAGATAGACGATCTGAAGCTCGGGCTTGTTCTTCTGCAATTCCCAGGCAATCGCGTGCATCAGGTGAGTCTTGCCCAGCCCGACGCCGCCATAAAGGAACAGCGGGTTGAAATTCACCGGGCCACCTTCGGCCACGCGGCGGGCGGCGGCATGGGCCAGCTCGTTCGGCGGGCCGACCACGAAACGGTCGAAGGTATAGCGGGCATCCAGCTTGCCGCCGGGTTCTTCGACGCGCGGCGCGGGGCCGGGGGCCTGAACCTCGGGCGCTGCCAGGGCAGGGGCTGCGGCCACGGCGGCAACTTCGGCGGTGGCCATTAGGGGCGCATCGACGTTGGCGGCTGCGGCGATCGGACTGCCGGCCAGACGAACATCGAATTCGATGCGGCGCACATTGGCCCCGGCCGAATGCAGATGGGCCAGGATCTTGTCGGCGTAGTTCCGGTTGACCCAGGTGCCGATGAAGTTGGTTGGAACGTGAAAATGGGCGACGCCATCTTCGAAGGTATTGAACTCAATCGGGCTGATCCATGTCTTGTAGTTGTGATCGCCCACCGACTGCCGAAGTGCGAGTTGAACCTCACCCCAGATTTCGTTTGTCATTCTTTTCAGCCCATTCGTTCTTGTCCGCGTGCCTGGCGCGGGTGCCCCTGTCCTGCTTTCACACATCCAGACAAACCTCTCCCGCCCGGTCGAAACCGGTATGTCGCCACGCGACACGGCCCGCTTGCCCCGAGCCCGGGATTCGCACTGCACCAGCACCCCGGAAAACCGGGAGTCACCGCGCAGGGCGGTCTGCCAAATAATGGACACGCTTCGATTGAACGGATGCCCTTACCCGTCCAAAGCTGGCCCCTCCTCCGGTGAAAACACCGAACACAGCCAGAGCTTACGTCACCTCAAACCGGTCAGAACCGGCCAATCATCCGTTACCCCCGCAAGGATCAACTTCCATTTCGTGGTGCGTATCTCATGTCCCCCAAAGACGATGTGAATCGCAGGATGACACTAGCAATCGGGCCTCGTCTGGCGCAACAGAACTTACACATTGACATGTCGATTGCCGAAATCGAATCCAGATTTTGGAAAAATCAAAATAAAAACAATGGGGTGGATGCGTGCGATTCTGGACACACGGCAGACAAGAAAAAAGGAGGCCCAAGCGGACCTCCCTCGACACGGTTTCCCGTTAAGGTTGTGTTAACCGATTGCCTTGACGCGGGCCGACAGGCGCGACATTTTGCGCGATACGGTGTTCTTGTGGAACACACCTTTGGTCACGCCGCGCATCAGCTCGGGCTGAGCTTCGCGCAGAGCGGTGGACGCTGCATCCTTGTCCCCCGATGCAATGGCTTCTTCGACATTGCGCAGGAAGGTGCGGATACGCGACCGGCGCGCCTTGTTGACGGCGTAGCGACGCTCGTTCTGGCGGGCGCGCTTTTTGGATTGGGGCGTATTAGCCATAGTCGTTCTTCCCAGTTTTGGGGTGAAATCCGATGAAGCCAGCCGTCTAGACGCGACTCGCCGGCAAGTCAACCGCCTTGCGCCGTTTTCCCGCTACTTGTCGCGGAACTGCGGGTCGCGTTTCTGGGCGAATGCCTCCATGCCCTCGGTCTGGTCGGCGCTGGCGAACATCATGTGGAAGGTCCGGCGTTCGAACAGCAGCCCGTCGGCCAGCGACATTTCCTGGCTCTGGTTCACGGTTTCCTTCACCGCCATGACGGTGATCCGCGACTTCTCGGCGATCTTCTGTGCCGCTGTGCGCGCCTCGTCCAGCAGGGACTTGCCCGGCACCACGCGGCTGACCAGACCCGAGCGCTCGGCCTCTTCGGCCTTCATGAAGCGGCCGGTCAGATGCATGTCCATGGATTTCGCCTTGCCCACGGCGCGGGTCAGCCGCTGGGTCCCGCCCAGAGCGGCGTTCACGCCGAGGTTGATCTCTGGCTGGCCGAATTTCGCCGATTCCGCCGCGATGATGAAATCGCACATCATCGCCAGTTCGCAGCCGCCGCCCAGAGCATAGCCCGACACCGCCGCGATGATCGGCTTGCGGCAGTCCTGAAACTGCCGTGTCAGCGGGCCGAAATGGTCGGTGGTATAGACATCGACGAAGGATTTCTCGGCCAGTTCGGTGATGTCCGCCCCGGCTGCGAAGGCCTTTTCGTTGCCGGTGATGATCGTGCAGCGAACCTTGTCGTTCCCTTCGATCATGCTCAACGCATCGCACAGCTCGCCCATGAGTTGGATGTTCAGGGCGTTCATTGCCTCGGGGCGGTTGAGCGTGATCAGCGCGACGTGGTCTTCAATCTCGAGGATCAGCGTCTCGTAGGCCATGGGTACCTGCCATAACAGTTTCAGCAGCCCCACGCCTTAGCAGGCGATTTGCGGCGGTTTCAAGCTATCTTTGACAGGCCGGGCAATAGAAACTGGAGCGTCCCGATTGCACGATCCGCCGGATGGTGCCGCCGCAGCCGGGTTGCAGGCAGGGGCCGCCTTCACGGCCATAGGCTTGAAAACTGTGCTGAAAATAGCCCAACTCGCCGTCCGGTTGCCGGTGGTCCTTCAGGGTCGAGCCGCCAGCGGCGATGGCCTCTTGCAGAACTGCCCGAATGATGGGCACCAGCGCGGCCACGCGCGCAGCGGAAATCTTGCCAGCCTTGCGGGTCGGCGCGATTCCGGCGCGATGCAGCGCTTCGCAGACATAGATGTTGCCCAGCCCTGCCACGACCCGCTGATCCAGCAGCGCCGATTTGACCGGCGCGGCGCGGCCCTTGAAGGCGGCCACCAGATGCGCCTCGTGAAAGAGGTTGCCCAGCGGTTCGGGGCCCAGCCCGGCCAGCAGGCGATGCTGCTCGACCGTTTCGGTCGGTGCCAGATCCATCGCGCCGAATCGCCGGGGGTCGTTGAAGACCACCTGCGCGCCCTGATCGAAGGACAGCACCACGTGATCGTGTTTCTGCGGGGCCGGGTGGACGTGATGAAAGCCGCCCGGTTGCGACGCGGCGGCATCGGGGGCCGAGATCAGCACCCGCCCTGACATTCCCAGATGCCAGATCAGGGTCTCGCCGCCCGAAAGATCGCACAGGATGTATTTTGACCGCCGCCGCAGGGCCATGACCCGCTGTCCGGTCAGTCGCGCCGCCATGTCGGGCGGAAACGGCCAGCGCAGGTTGGGGCGGCGCACCTGCGCCGTGGTGATGACCCGCCCGGTCATGACGGGTTCCAGGCCGAGGCGCACGGTCTCGACCTCGGGCAATTCGGGCATCACGGACTCCTGCGGCTGAATGCATAGGGCGGACGCGTTGTATCGGCGCGCCAGCGCCCTATAAGAAGGCTTGGACCCGACAACGGCAAGAGCGATGACCCAGGACAAGAGCAGCACGACGCATTTCGGAAACCGTGAAGTTCCCGAAGAAGATAAGGCCGGGCTGGTGCAGGGGGTCTTTACCTCGGTGGCCTCGCGCTATGATGTCATGAACGACGTGATGTCGGTGGGCGTGCATCGCCTGTGGAAAGACGCGATGATGGACTGGCTGGCCCCGCGCGACGGCCAGCGCCTGCTGGATGTGGCCGGCGGCACCGGCGACATCGCCTTCCGGTTCCTGAAACGCGCCCCCGAGGCGCAGGTGACGGTGCTGGACCTGACCGCCTCGATGCTGGAGGCCGGGCGTCAGCGCGCCGAGGCCGAGGCCCTGTCGGATCGGCTGGACTGGATCGTCGGCGACGCCATGGCCCTGCCCTTCGCCGACAACACCTTCGACCGCTACACGATCAGTTTCGGCATCCGCAACGTCACCCGCGTGCAGGACGCCCTGAACGAAGCCTTCCGCGTGCTGCGTCCCGGCGGCCGCCTGATGGTGCTGGAGTTCAGCCAATTGCCGAACCCGGCGATGCAATGGGCCTATGACCGTTATTCCTACAACGTCATCCCGCAGATGGGGCAGGTCATCGCGCAGGACCGTGACAGCTATCAGTACCTCGTGGAATCGATCCGCAAGTTCCCCGATCAGGAAACCTTTGCGGGCATGATCCGCACCGCCGGGTTCGATCAGGTGAAATTCCGCAATCTGTCGATGGGCATCGCGGCCCTCCATTCGGGTTGGAAACTGTAAGTGCGCGGGCCTCACAACTTCTGGCGGCTGATCCGCACCGGCGCCACTTTCGAACGCACCGGCGCCATGAGCGTGGTTCTGGATGCCTTCCGGGCCCCGGCCAGCCTGCGCATGGCGGCGCGGGTGCTGGGCTGGCCCTTCGCGCCGCTGGGGCTGAAGGGCGACATGTCGATGCCCCCGGCGACGCGGGCGCTGACCGCGCTGGGACCGGCCTACATCAAGTTCGGGCAAGTGCTGTCGACGCGCCCCGATGTGGTGGGCGACGATCTGGCGCGGCAATTGTCGGTACTGCAGGACAAACTGCCACCGTTCTCGGTGGAGGAAGCCAAGGCCGAGGTCGCGCGCGAGCTTGAGATCGATGTCGATGAGGTGTTTTCCGAGTTCAGCGCCCCGGTGGCCGCGGCCTCAATCGCGCAGGTCCATATGGCACGACTGGCCTCGACCGGCGAGAAAGTGGCCATCAAGGTGCTGCGTCCGGGTATCGAGAAAGCGTTCCGCAAGGACATCGACGCCTTCTACCTGACCGCCAGCCTGATCGAGACGCTGTCCCCGGCCTCGCGCCGTCTGCGGCCCAACGATGTCATTACCCATTTCGAAGGCGTGGTGATGGGCGAGCTGGACTTGCGGCTGGAGGCCTCGGCAGCGGCGGAGTTTGCCGCGACCACTGCCAATGACGAAGGCTTCGTGGTGCCCCGGGTGCATTGGGGTCTGTCCGGGCGCCGGGTGATGACGATGGATTGGGCCGAAGGGGTTGCCGCCAGCGATCTGGCCGCCATCGACGCCGCGGGCCACGACAAGTCGGATCTTGCGGCGCGGATCTTGCAGGGGTTTCTGAAACAGGCCCTGCGCGACGGCTATTTCCATGCCGACATGCATCAGGGCAACCTGAAGATCTCTGCCGAGGGCGAGATCATCGCGCTAGATTTCGGGATCATGGGGCGGATCGACGAATACACGCGCCGGGTCTATGCCGAGATCCTCTACGGGTTCATCCGCAAGGATTATCACCGCGTCGCCGAGGTGCATTTCGAAGCCGGCTACGTGCCCGCCGACCGCGACATCGACGAATTCGCGCGCGCCCTGCGTGCCGTGGGGGAGCCGATCTTCGGCATGGATGCCACGCGCATTTCCATGGCACGGCTGCTGAACTACCTGTTCGAAGTGACCGAGAAATTCGGCATGGAAACCCGGACCGAACTGATCCTGCTGCAGCGCACCATGGTTGTGGTCGAAGGCGTGGCCCGGTCGCTGGACCCGCATATCAACATCTGGGACGTGGCCCACCCGGTCGTCGAGGATTACATCAAGAAAAGCATCGGCCCGCGCGCGGCGGTGCGCGATCTGGTGCGGACCGGGCAGGTGCTGGCGCGGTTCGGTCCCCGGTTGCCGGGGCTGGTCGAGAAGATTCTGGTGGAACAGATGCACCCGCCCCAGGTGCCGGTGCCGGTGCCGCTGCGGACGAAACTCAACTGGGCGGCGCTTGGCGCTGGCGGCATGGCGCTGGTGGCGGTCGTTGTGGCTTCGCTGGGGTGAAGTGGGCTGCCCGGCTGTGCAGCGTGCGCGGATATTCGCATGCCCCGGACACGTCAGGGCCGGAACAGACTTTCCCAGTGCAGGATTTCGGCCTGTGCCGATCCCGCCCCGCCCGGCGTCAGGACTGACCGGCTAGACCAGTTGTGCAAGCTGCGCCTGCTCGACCGCCAGGGCCTCCATGTAGTCGGTGTCACCTCGCTGGGCGCGCCACAGGCAATGGCCGATCATCTGCACATGCAGGGCAGGGGCCAGATCGCGATAGCGTTGCGCCGTTTCGGCTGATCCATAGGCCGACAGCACCCGGCCCGGCGCCAAGGGGGCTTTCCCGGCGCCATAGATCCGATGCATGGCCGGGGACAGCGTAATGGACAGGTCAAGACAGGGGTCGCCGCGCCCGATGCATTGCCAGTCGATCAACCGGGGACCGGACCGGGTGGACAGGATATTGGCGCGCACCGGATCGCCGTGAAGCAGCACATCCCCGCGCGCGGGAACGCGCAGCGAGGCTTTGATCCGCGCCAATCGCGTGTTGGACCACCCCGCATCCAGAAGATGGCCAAGGCCGATCCGCACCAGGGCGGCCACGAACAACGGACGCCGGTTCCGCACGACATTCGGACGAAGGCGGGTGTGATGCAGCGCGCGCAGAAGTCGGCCCACGTCTTCGGGCCGCAGATCGGTCCCGGTCTCGGGAAGGAAGGGGTAGAGCAGGCAGCTTTCCCGGCCCCAGGGGATCAGCGCTTGAAAGGCCGCCGAAAAGCGAGCCCCCAAAGCCGTCATCGCCAGCGCTTCCAGGCGCGGGTCCACGGGAAACAGCGGACTGGAGCAGCCGGGGTCGGTCAGTTTGCAGACAATTCCATGCGGTGCGCCCCTGCGAACGGTTCCCGGTGCCGAGACCAGGAACACTCGGCTGACGCGCCCGCCGTGTAAAACCCGCCACCGGGCGTTGTGCGGCACATGTCCCATGCGACCCAGGGACTGGCGCAGGGCCAACGGTATGCGCCCGATGATCGAGTTTGCCTGCAACACCCGCCGTGGCCTCACCCCATGGCGCCCTGTCGGGCGCGTGTTCGGCGATGCCTTACGGGGTTCGCGCCACGGAAACAACAGACGGTCCTATTTCTGGCGGAGTGCCGCGACGCTGCCCACGCTCACCGCGCCCCCGTGCTGCAATACGATCTCGGGCCCGTTGCGCCCGTTGCGCACTTCCTGAACGGTTGAAAAGCTGGTCACCGGCAAGGATTGCGCGGCCCCGTCGGCGGTCGTGGCCTCGACATGCAGCCGGTAGGTGCCGGTCAGCAGCGGGTTGCCGCCCGGCGAGACCCCATCCCAGGAATACGGCGGCGTCTGGTTCAGAACTGAGCGTCGATGAAGCTCCTGGCCCGAGGCCGAGGACACCACAAGTTCGGCCGACTTCAGGCCGGGTGGCGGATCGAAGTGCAACGCGACAGGCGTGCCGTCGAAATGCACGGGCGCATCGGTGCGGGCGCTCATCCCGACCCATCCGGCATAATTCTCCATCCCCGACAGGCCACCGCCCGACAGGCCGCGCAGCAGTTCGTTGGTCTGGACCTGCTGTTCGACCCCGGAGAAGGTGGCCAGTTGCACCGCGTAATCCGTCGAGTCCATGGGGTTGAGCGGATCCTGGTTCTGGATCTGTGCCGTAAGCATCGTCAGGAAGGTGTCGAAGTCCGAGCTGATGGCCGCGGATTGACCGCCGCTTCCGGCAGCGGCCGGAACCGGCGCGGTCGTCGAGGGAATGGATGAGATCATTGGAGCCTCACAGTCTCATGTTCAGGCGCAGTTCGGTGAAATTGGCCTCTGAAAGTTGCACGATCGTGGCCGGGTCCACGGCCTCTGACGCGATGTTGGCCATCCCGGCGCCGGTATCTTCGGCCGGGACATCGGACGGGGGTTGCCGGGATGATTGTCCGAAGGAAAAGTTCACGTCCGCGAACCCGGCGGCGTTCAGATCTTCTTGTAGTTGTTCGATGTTCCGGCGCAACAGGTCGAGCGTTTCCGAGCGCTCCGACTGGATATTGACCTGCAATCCGGTGTCGCTGGCCTGCAGGACAAGGCGAACACGCCCAAGTTCCTCGGGCGAAAGCGCAATGTCGATGCTGCCGTCCGCCGTCATGCGGATCGCATCGGTGATCTGCGCCAGGACCGGCGCGGCAGGCGCGCGCGCTGGGCCCTGCGTCAAAGCCAGACCCGCCGCCGTTTGAGTGGACCGCGCTTCCGGAATACCGGATCCAACCCCCTCTGGCAGGGCGACCGCTTCGACCAACTCGGCCTCAGCGCCAGTCTGCGGCGCAAAATCAGGCATCTGGATCACGGGCGCAGTCGGCAGGCCGTGTGCGACCAGTGCCGCCGTTGCGCGTGGCCCCATGGGCGGGTTTGGAACCTGATCGAAAGCTTGCGGAGACCACGCCGCAACCTCGGCCCGTGAGGGAGAATCTTTTCCCACTCCCAGTCGCGCGGGTTCTAGGTGTGCGGCCATCCAGGCGTTTTCGGGCAAGCCGACCGCGGGCCCGAACGGAGGAAAAACACTCTCAGGGCGCGCCTGAACTGAAGGATCCACCGGAAGATCTGCCGGGTCGGACCCCGAAGGCCCGGTGCCGACTGGAGCCTGTATTGTTGTGGACATCGTCTTATCGGCTGTCGTGACCCGCAACTGGGGGTCCGTTTCCGCGGGCCGACCTGCGGCTGATGGCGTCGACAGGCGTTCCGGGAATGTATTCGCAACCGGCGTGTCCTGCGATCCCACTTCAGGCGTTGTGGTGTTGTCCCCTGTGTCTTCCGTCAACAGTTCGATCTGCGCCTGCGGCAAGGGTGTGTCCGGGGTCGCCGGCGCATCGTCCCCAGAGATCATGAAGTCCGCGAAATCACGGCTGTTGCGCGCCTGCCCTCCAGGCGAGTCCGGTGTGGCACCGTGAGACTCGGGCAGTTTTCGAGAAACAGCAGCAGGGCTGGAATCCGCGATCATGGGCATTTGTGCACTCCGTTTCCCGCAGATTGCGACGGCAGGGCTTACCACTTCTTTACCGCGATCGGGAAAGTCTGGCCGCAATCCCTACAATTGGAGATTTCAGGATGACCACACCGCCAGCCATGACGCATGGCACTCCCCCCGACATCACGACGCGGCAGCACGCTGCGCTGCACAAGGCGGCGCAACAGCTTGAGGCGCAATTCCTTGCGGAGATGTTGAAATCTACCAGTGCTGGCACGGATGAGAGTGCATTTGGCGGCGGCTCGGGCGAAGAACAATTCCAGTCCTTCCTGCACCAGGCCCAGGCTGACCGTATGGTTGCCGGTGGCGGAATCGGACTGGCCGAATCGATCTTCACCGCGCTGACGCGGGGGGTCGGAGGATGAGCCAGACACCCGCCACTGACATTCACGCCCTCCTCGACGCCGAATTCGAGGCGGTCAGACAGGGAAACTTCGGACAACTTGATGCAATTTTGTCCGAGAAATCCAGGTTGCTGGAAGACGCTGCCGCCAGCCCGGTGTCTGCGCAGGATCTGGGCCGCTTGCAGGAAAAGGCGGCGCGCAACCAGGCCGCCTTGAAGGCATCGGGAGAGGGGATTCGAAGTGTTCTACAGCGTCTTGCGGATATTCGAGGATTGCAGGGCGGCGCCGATTTCTATGCCTCGGACGGCCGCCGCAAGACGGTGCCGCCGCATATCCGTGGGACGCGCGCCTGAAGCGTAGAGCAGTCAATTCAAGTTTTAGGCTTTCAGGTCAGCCGTTTAGGGAAGTCTTAGGCCCTGTCGACCTAGGGTCCTCTTGCGCTCCGGACGGGGCGGCGCGGGGGCAGATACATCCGCATCAGTCAGAACGACGGCCATGGCCGCACAGAGGTGCGGTTGGGACAAACGGGCGCAAAAGCGCCGTAGTAGAGGATTGAAAACCATGTCCAGCATTCTGACCAACACCAGCGCCATGATCGCGCTGCAAACCCTCAAGGGCGTCAACTCGAGCCTTGAGAAGACTCAAGGAGAGATCTCCACCGGCAAGACCGTGGCAACCGCCAAGGACAATTCCGCAATCTGGGCAATCTCGAAAGTGATGGAATCGGATGTGACCGGCTTCAAGGCAATCTCCGACAGTCTGGCATTGGGCGAGTCCACCGTCGCGGTGGCCCAGCAGGCGGCCGAAACCATCACCGATCTGCTTGGCAAGATGAAGGAAAAGATCGTTGCCGCCACCGGTGACAACGTCGACCGGACCAAGCTGAACGCCGATGTGACCGCGCTGAAGGAACAGATCGCCTCGGTGGTCGGTGCCGCTCAGTTCAACGGGCTCAACCTTGTCGATGGGTCTACCGCCAGCACCAATGTCCTGTCCTCGCTGGACCGTGACGCATCGGGCAACGTAACGCCCTCCTATATCGCGGTGGCAGCGCAGGATCTGTCGACCACCGGCTATGTTGCGGCCAACGTCTTCACCGTGGCCAACGGCTATGCCTCGACCGCCGGCGATGCGGCGTCCATGTCGCTGGATGTCGGCGGCGGCAGCGACAACGATCAGCTGACCATCTCGGCCGCAGGACTTGCTGCCGGCGACACCCTGTCGGTGCGCGTGGGCACCGAAACCGCTTCCTACACGGTGACGGCCGCCGATCTGGCCGCGACCTCGTCGGCGGATGTTATCGCCACCGCGATGAAGACTGAAATCGAAGCCCTGGGCAATGCCAACCTGACGGTGGACTACGACACCTCCAACCCCGGGGAACTGGACTTCACCAACACCGGCACCGGGACCATCTCGATCTCGGCCAGCTATACCAACGCCGGCTCGGGATCGCTGGCGGCCTTGCAGTCGCTGGACGTGACCAGTCTGGCCAACGCCCAGACCGCGCTTGGCACGATCGAGACGCTGACCGACACGGCGATCGACGCAGCGGCGGCCTTTGGCTCCGACGCGGCGCAGATCGAGATTCAGGCTGACTTCGTGTCCAAGCTGACCGACTCCCTGAAGGCCGGGATCGGGTCGATGGTTGATGCCGATATGGAAGAGGCGTCGGCACGACTGCAGGCGCTTCAGGTTCAGCAGCAACTGGGGATTCAGGCCCTGTCGATCGCCAATCAGGCGCCGCAGAACGTCCTGTCGCTCTTCCGCTGATCCAAAGAACCGGTTCGGTGGCGCTGACGGGGCGCCACCGATATCCACACCCGGCTGAATGCCGGCCCGAGATTCCATGTCATCGGAAGGATTTGACGTGAACGCATTGAATATGGCCCGAACGGCCTACAACCCGGTCACTACCCCTCTTCGCACACCCCGCACCACCGAATACGAAGCCTTCGCGCGTGTCACACGCCAACTTCGCAAGGCCCGAGATGGCAAAGACAATAACCTGTCCTTGCTGGCCAGCGCCCTCCATGAAAACCGCACAATGTGGAACTTTTTTGCCGCCAGCGTTGCCGATGCGGCAAACGAACTGCCAAGCCAGTTGCGGGCCCAAATTTTCTATCTTGCCGAATTCACGACCGTGCACTCCCGCCGCGCGCTCAAGGGACAGGCCGACATCGATGCCCTGATCGACATCAACACCGCCATGATGAAAGGCCTGCGCCAGGAGGAGACCCCGACATGACCGGACTTGTCCTGAAGCTGGGACCGCGGGAACGGATCCTGATCAACGGCGCCGTCATCGAGAATGGTGATCGGCGCAGTCGGCTCAACATCATCACGCCGCATGCCAACATTCTCAGGCTCAAGGACGCCATTCATCCCCATGAGGTCAACACGCCGGTGCGACGGGTGTGCTATGTGGCGCAACTGGTTCTGTCCGGGGATGCGGAAGAGGCCGAAGCAACCCGCCAATTGCAAACCGGGATTACCCAGTTGCTTGCCGTGCTGCAGGATCGCGACAGTCAAGAAAATCTTCAGCTGGCGTTGGCTTCGGTCAAAGATGGGAATTTCTACCGGGTCCTGAAGCTGCTGCGTGGGGTGCTTCCCCGTGAAGCGCAACTGCTGCAACTGCAAGCCGCGCCGTGACCTTCCAACCCATCCTCCCTCATGGCGGCCTGGGCGGCTGGCGGTTTCTGCAACGGACCATGGATCGCCAACAAGCCCTGCAACAGGCCGACCCGGCACTGCAACGCGCCGAGGCGCGCTTTCGTCACAAGATCTCTGAGGTGCAGACTGCTGCCGATCTGGTCCAGGATCGCGCGCTTCGCTCGGTTGCCCTGCAAGCCTTCGGACTTGGCGACGACGTGGACAACGTCTTTTTCATTCAGAAAGTTCTGGAGGGCGGCACGCTGGCACGCGACAGCCTCGCCAACCGCTTGAGTGATCCGCGCTACGCCGCGCTGGCCGACGCCTTTGGATTTGGCAATCTGGGCCGCCCAAGGACCCAAATTCCGGGGTTTGCCGACGAAATCCTGGATGCTTTCCGTCAGCAGGGCTTTGAAACTGCCATTGGCGAAAAAAACGCGGATCTCAGGCTGGCGCTCGGACTGGAGAGGGAATTGGGGTCTGTCCTTGATCGCGCAAAGGGAAATGATGCCCGGTGGTTTTCGCTGATGGGATCGCCGCCGCTGCGGCGTGTGTTTGAAACGGCGCTGAACTTGCCTTCCAGTCTCGGTCGGATGGACGTCGATCGGCAATTGGATCTGTTCAAGTCTCGTGCGGAACAGGTATTTGGCTCCTCGGTACTGGGAGACTTCTCCGATGCCAACCGGCTGGACGACCTGCGAACACGGTTTCTGCTGGTTGGAGAGGCCAATGGCACAGCGATAGCCTCATCCCCGGCCCTGACCCTTCTCTCCAACGCCAGCGGGCGCGCTTCTGCCGCACAGATCCTGCAGGTATTGGGGTCAGGATGAGCTTTGGCCTCACGCCGTTGCCAGGATTCTCTCCAGCATCCTGAAGTCGTCGGCGGTCGTCATGCCGGTCCCCTGGCCCACGAAGTCGTCCAGCAAAGGCCATAGCCGTATCGCCCGGTCGATCTCCTTGTCGTGACCGCTTTCGTAGAGCCCCGAGCGGATCATCAACTCGGAATCGCTGTATTGGCTCAAGGCCCTTCGCGCCTCGGCCATGACAGCATTTTCTGAGTCTGACGCGCAATCCGGCAAGGATCGGGACACTGACCGCAGGACATTCACGGCCGGAAAGCGACCACGTTCGGCAATGCCGCGATCCAGCACGACGTGACCGTCCAGAACCCCGCGCAATGTATCCGCGATCAGCCCGTCCATGTTTGAGCCGGCCACGAGGACGCTCATGATGGCGGTGATATCGCCGGCATCGCCTGCCCCCGGGCCTGCACGTTCGGCCAATTGCGAGATTTCCTGAACCACAGAGGGGGGAAAGCCATCCAGACCGGGCGTCGCCCCGCGCGACAGCGCGATATCACGATGCGCCTCGGCGAGGCGCGTCACCGAGTCCACCAACAGAAGGACATGACGGCCCTGGTCCCGGAAGAACTCGGCGGTGGTCATGGCCGCATGCGCGCAACGCTGGCGCGCCGACGCCGGTTGATCCGCCGTTGCCGCAAAGACAACCGCCCGCTTCAGCCCATCGTTCCCCAGCGCATGGTCCACGAAGTGGTTGAGCTCGCGACCGCGCTCCCCAATCAGCGCGACGACGACAAGATCGGCTTCGACTTGCCGCGCCAGATCCGCCAGAAGCGTCGATTTTCCGACCCCGGATCCGGCAAACAGGCCGATACGCTGACCCTTGGCCAGCGGCAGAAACGTGTTGAAGACCGCGTGGCCGGTTTCCAGCCTTGGCCCGAAGCCACGACGGCTGGTGGCGGCCGGAGGGGTGGCCCGAATGGCGCGCTCCTGAGCGCCCTGCCGGACGGGCCGTTGGTCCAGGGCTTGGCCAAAGGGGTCCAGAACGCGCCCGATCCAGCTGTCATCGGGTGCAAAGACATCCCGGCCCAGGTGTAGCACCCGGTCACCTTCGCAGATCCCCTTGGTCAGGCCGCGTGGAACGACATCGAGAAACCCGCCGGCCATTGCCTCGACATCGCCGAGCAGACGCAGCCCGCCCCCGCCCGAAACCTCGACGACATCGCCTTGGGCCGCGACCCGACGCAGCCCCGAAACCCGCAGCCGCGCAGGCGAAACCTCGCGGACGATGCCGATGTCATAGGTGGTCTTCAGCCGATCGATCGAGTCGTTCAGGGCGGTCATCATGGCAACGCGCATTTCAGTTCTCTTTTTGTTCCACAACCCTTTCTAAACGAATCGCAGTTAATCCAAGGTTGAAGCTGATCGAGGAAGAAGTCCCGATGTTCAATGGTTTAGACTTGTTTAACCTTGCGTCCAACAAGGCCTCGCATGCGGGAATGCAGCAGGCCATGATCGCCCGGAACGTGGCGAATGCAGACACCCCCGGCTACAAGGCCGCGGCGCTGGAGCCGTTCTCGATCCAGGGACGCTCCACCCCTGCCCGGCTGGCCATGGCGCAAAGCCGTCCCGGACATCAGGCCGCTCCGGCCGATTTCAATCGGACCGCGTTCCGCACCGAAGCGCGGGATGGCGACGCGGCCCCGAACGGCAACACGGTATCCCTGGAAACCGAGATGCTGGAAGCCGCGCGCGTGAAGCAGGATCACGATCTGGCGCTGGCGGCCTATCGCGGCGGGATGACGCTGCTGCGCACTGTGCTCGGACGGGCGGGGTAGGCGGCCATGGGTGATTTTCTGGACAGTTTCTCGATTGCGGCCAGTGGCATGCGGGCGCAGGCCAAACGGTTGCGCCATGTGGCCGAAAACATCGCCAACGCGGACACGCCGGGCTATCGCCGCAAATCCATCCCGTTTCATGCAGCAGCAGCCGACTCCCGCGGCGAAGTCAGAACCGGCCGGGTGCAGCTTGATCCCGCCGAGCTCTCCCTGATCCACGATCCGACCCATCCGATGGCCGATGGCACTGGCCACTACCAGGGCTCCAACGTGAACTCGATTCTCGAAATTGCGGATTCGCGCGAAGCGCAGCGCAGCTACGAGGCCAACCTCAAGATGTTTGACCAGACGCGGAAAATGTCGGGCGCCCTGCTCGATCTTCTGCGGAGATAAGGAGATCCAGAATGGTTCCCATTTCAACAATTGCCACAGAGGCATATGCCAAGGCGCGCCCGGCCACACGACCCGATGCGCTTCAGGGCTCGGGCGAAGCGCTGGCCGCGCAGGCCATCGGGAGTTTTGCCGATCAGATGGCCCAGGCGGAAACCGCCGCACAGCAGACCCTGACCGGCAGCGCCGATGCCCAGAACCTCGTGGAAGCGCTGGCCCAGACCCAGCTTGCCGTCGAAACCGCCGTGGCGGTGCGCGACAAGGTGGTGGCGGCCTACCAGGAAATCCTGCGGATGCCGATCTGACATGACCGAAGGTCTTTTCTACGACACGTTGCGACAGGGGCTGCTGGTGGCCGTCACGATCTCGCTGCCCATCCTCACGGTGGCGCTGCTGGCTGGCGTTGCGGTGGGGCTGTTCCAGGCGCTGACCTCGATCCAGGAAATGACCCTGACCTTTGTGCCCAAGCTGCTCGCCATCCTGCTCGTGTTCTGGGTGAGCATGAGTTTCATGACCGAGACGCTTCAGGATTTCTTTCGCAACGCCCTGATCCCTCTCATCGCCGGAGCCTGACATGGACAACGCCGCCTATGCCACACTGACCCGCCAGACCGGGTTGCGCAGCGAATTGCACACGCTCGCCCACAATGTGGCCAATGTCTCGACCGTGGGATTCCAACGCGAAGCCCTGATCTTCTCCGAATACGTGGAGCGGGTCGGAGACACCGGCGAAGGCCTGTCAATGGCCGCCGCCCGCGCCCGGCTCACCGACCGCAGCCAGGGCCAGCTGGTCCAGACCGGCGGGCAGTTCGATCTGGCGATCGAAGGCGAAGGTTACTTCCTTGTCGACACGCCCGACGGAGAGCAGTTGACCCGGAGCGGAAGCTTCGCACCAAACGCTGCTGGGGAATTGGTCGCCCCGGACGGTGCCCGGCTTCTGGATTCCGGGCGCGCGGCCGTGTTCATCCCCGATGGGGTGAAGACCGTGCACATCGCGCCCGATGGCAGCCTCAGTGTCGACGGTGCCCCGCTGGGCGAGATCGGGCTGTTTGTGCCCGATGATCCGGTGAAGATGAACCGCGCGGCCGGCTCCCGGTTCTCGGTCGATGGCGACATTGTCGAACAGCCCGAGCCGCGAATGGCCCAGGGCTATCTTGAGCAGTCCAATGTCGATCCGGTGCTTGAAATCTCGCGCCTGATCGAAGTGCAGCGGGCCTATGAAACCGGCCGGAACTTTCTGAATGCCGAAGATGACCGCATCCGCAATGTCATCCGCACCTTGTCGAGTTAAGGAGTACCCCCCCATGCGCGCCCTGAAAATCGCCGCCACCGGCATGACCGCCCAGCAGATGCGGGTCGAGGTGATCTCGAACAACCTCGCCAACATGAGCACCACGGCCTACAACACGCGCCGGGCCGAGTTCTCGGATCTGCATTACCAGCAGATGCAACGCCCCGGCGCGATCAGCTCGTCGGACGGTACGGTCCTGCCCACCGGCATCCAGCTGGGCCTTGGCGTGACGCCGACGGCGGTCTCGGTACATCTGGAGCAAGGTGCGCTGACCCAGACCAACGGAGATCTGGACATTGCCATCGAGGGCAGCGGCTATCTGGAAATCACCCTGCCGGACGGCGGTGCGGCCTACACCCGTGACGGCGGGTTGCGACGGTCAGCTGAAGGGCAGATCGTGACCGCCGATGGCTATCCGGTGGTGCCGGACATCACGATCCCCGATGACGCCCGTTCGATCTCGATCAACGCCGATGGCGAGGTCTACGCCTATTTCACCGATCAGGTGGACGCGCAGGTCCTGGGACAGTTCACGCTGGCGGGCTTCACAAATCCGCGCGGGCTGGAGGCCTTGGGCGGCAACCTGTTCCAGGAAACCGAGGCTTCTGGACCCGCCACCGTGAGCGATCCCGGCACCGACGGGCTGGGCACCCTGCGCCAGGGCTACCTTGAGAATTCCACGGTCGACGCCGTGCGCGAGGTGACAGAGCTGATCGAGGCACAGCGCGCCTACGAGTTGAACGCGAAAGTCATCACCGCGTCGGATCAGATGATGTCCACAACCTCGCAGATCCGGTGATCGGGATGCGTGCGCTTCTGCCGATTACCTTGCTGGCCGTGGCCAGTCCCACTCTCGCCGACACGCTGGTCGCCGCCCGGACCTTGCGCGGCCAGACCGTGATCAGCGAGATGGATCTGATGTACGGACCGGATCAGCCTGGCGCCCTGCGCGAAGCCTCTCAGGCCATCGGTATGGAAACGCGGGTCAATATCTACGAAGGGCGGCCGATCCGGGCGTCGGACCTGCAACCGGCGGCGGTGGTGGCGCGCAACCAGATCGTGCCCCTGAACTACATCTATTCCGGCCTTGTCATCGCCACCGAGGCGCGCGCGCTGGAGCGCGGCGGGATTGGGGCCCGCATCCGCGTCATGAACCTTGAATCCCGCAACACCGTGACCGGCACCGTCATGCCCGACGGCAGCGTCACCGTGGCCCCGCGCGGCAACTAGCGAAGGAGATCCCCATGCGCAGCATCGCACTCTTGATGATCCTCGGCAGTCTGGGCGCCTGCGCGCGCCTGGATCACGTGGGCAAGCGACCCGATTTCAGTCCGACCGACACCGGGCGCGAGCATCTGGCCATGTCGGTCCAGGGCCTGCCCCGGACCCTGGAAAAACAGCGGGCCGTGGACCAGGCGTCGCTGTGGAGCGGGGCGCGGAACTCGCTTCTGGGCGATCTGCGGGCCAGCGAGCAGGGCGATATCCTGACCGTGGTGATCGAGTTCGACGAGAAAGCCGAGATCTCCAATTCGACCTCCCGGTCCCGGTCGGCGGGGGAGTCCATGAAGGTGCCGCAGTTCCTCGGCCTGCCGCAGCGGATCGACAAGAACCTGCCCGAAGGCGCCAGCATGGCCGACGCGGTGTCGGTGAAATCCGGCAGCGAATCGGATGGCGACGGATCGGTGCGCCGCAAGGAGAAGCTTGAATTGAAGGTGGCCGCCACGATCACGGATGTCCTGCCCAACGGTGTGTTGCGCATCCAGGGCTCCCAGGAAGTCCGGGTAAACTACGAGCTGCGTGAACTTCTGGTGACCGGCTATGTGCGCCCCGAGGATATTTCCCGCAGCAACCAGATCACCTACGACAAGATCGCCTCGGCGCGGATTTCCTACGGCGGCCGCGGCCAGATCATGGATGTGCAGCAGCCACGCTACGGTCAGCAGATCGCCGACATCATCCTGCCGTTCTAGGGGGCGTCATGCGTAAACTCATCCCCGTGATCCTGGCCCTGACCGCGCTTGGGGGCGGTCTGGCCACCGGCTATTTCGCCAGGGCTGCCCTGTCGCCATCCGAATCCAATGCGGCTGATGCCTGCCCGGAGGAGACGTCGGATTGCGACGACCCAAAGGGGCACGACGAGGTCGCCGCGCTGCCCACGGAATATGTCAAATTCGCCAACCAGTTCATCGTCCCGCTCATCGAGGGTGACGGGATCTCGGCGATGGTAGTCCTGTCGCTGAGCGTCGAGGTCTCGGAAGGATCCAAGGAGACCATCTATAACCGGGAGCCGAAGTTGCGCGATGCCTTCCTGCGCGTGCTGTTCGACCATGCCAATGCCGGCGGCTTCGAAGGCAACTTCCTGAGCAGTGCCGGGCTGGACGGGTTGCGCATGGCGCTGCGCGAGATCGGCCAGAAAACCGCGGGCCCCATCGTGCAGGACGTTCTGATCATCGATCTGGTCAAGCAGAAGGTCTGAGATCAGGGCGTCCGCTTTTTCAACTCCCGGGCAATTTCGAACCTTGCGGTGGCGCGGTTGGACGCGGGCATTTGCTCCGCGATTTCGGCGCGCAGGCTGGCGAGATCGGAGTTTCGCGCCAGAAGCTGGGCATCGCGCCACAACCGCGCCCGCTCCCATCCGCCGGAGAACACGAACTCATCCAGCTTCAGGGGCTCCGGACAGGAGGTTCGCAGGCCAGCGATTTCCGCCTCGATCTGGCTGCGCCGGGCCGTGAGCCGAGCCATCTTCGTATCCTCGTGCAGTTTGCGCAGCCGTGCGAGCGTCACCAATTGATCCAGCTTGGGGTCGGTCATGTCGTCTTGCGCCGCAATTTGCGCATCCGGTCGGCAAAACGGATGGCCGCCGCGACGGCTTTGTAGTGATCCGGTGCGATTTCCTGTCCGATTTCGGTTGTGGCATGCAGGGCGCGCGCGGTCGGGGGATCGCGGTGCAAGGGCACGCCGGCGCCGCGCGCGGTTTCGCGGATACGGGCGGCGACCTCGTCCACACCCTTGGCCACACAGACCGGCGCGCCGCGGTTGGTCCGATCCCATTGCAGCGCCACGGCATAGTGCTGCGGGTTGACGATCACCACATCCGCCTTGGGCACCTCAGCCATCATCCGGTTGGTGGCGATGTCATAGCCCTTCTGGCGCCGCTGCTGCTTCATCTGCGGATCGCCTTCGGTCTGCTTGGCCTCGTCGGTCATTTCCTTGTGCGACATCCGGTGCTTGCGCAGGTGTTCGGCCCGCTGCCACAGGTAGTCCAGCCCGCCGATCGTTACCGTGACGGCCAGAACCACGGCCAGGAATTCCAGCGCCATGCGCGCCATTTCAACAGTGACGGGCCGGGGGCCGAGGTACAGCGTGGTAATCATCGTCTCCAGCCGAGAGGACAGGTAGAGGCCAAGCAGGGCCGAGATCACCAGCAGTTTCACGAAGCTCTTGGTGAATTCGAACAGCCCGCTGCGGCCGAACTTGTTCTTCATCGACGCCAGCGGCGAGATCCGGTTCAGTTTTGGCGTCAGTTTCGACGGTGTGACCAGAAAGCTGCGCAGGGCAAACGTGGTGGTCAACACCAGCGCTGCGGGCAGCAGGAACAGTGGTGCCACCGCCAGCCCGAAGCGCGCCATCAGGCCACCGGCAAGGGCCTGGCCGCCGTCTGACAACAACTGCGCCGACAGGCTGTCGGCGCGATCCAGCAGGACCATCAGCACGGTGCCGCCATTGGTGGCGATCCACGGCCCGAGGAGGGTCAGCGCCAGCAGGGATCCTGCGTAGGACGCCGCCGTCAGCAGATCGGCAGAGCGCGGGATTTCTCCCTTCTTGCGGGCATCGTCCAGCTTCTTCGGGGATGGGTCATATGGCTTGTCGCCGGGGGAGTCCTGATCGCTCACGGCAGCACCTCGAAGGGGGCAGCGAGGCGCAGGTTGAGCAGGCGGAGCCAGACGTCCAGCAGCCGGGGCGCTGTCAGCAGGAGCAGGCCCAGACCCCCCGCCGTAATGGCCGGGGCGCCGACGAAGGCGACCATCAGTTGCGGCATGGCACGGTTGATGACCCCCAAAGCGAGGTTGTAGATCAGCGAGGCGATCAGGAAGGGCGCGGCAAAGGAAAACGCCGTGCCAAAAAGCTCGGCCACCCGCGCCACCGCGAATCGCGACAGGTCCGCCGCCAGGGGCACCGTTCCGGCGGGCAGGGTGTCATAGGAGCGGACCAGCGCTTCGGTGATCCGCAGGTGCAGGCCTGCCGTGGCGGCCAGGGCCAGTCCGCCAAGGGTCAGCAGCCGCGCCATGGCCGGTTGCGGGTCTATCCCTCCGCCCCCCAGCAGTTGCGACAGCGAAGTGGCCTGCGCGGCCATGGTTCCGGCCACATGCAGCGCCCAGACCAGAGCGCGGATCGAGAACCCCAGGGTGAGGCCGGACAGGGTTTCGGTCAGCGTCAGGTGCAGAAGGCCGGGCAGTCCGACGGCGGGCAAGGACAGGTCGGGACTGACGATCGGGACGATGATGACCGTGAACGCGCCTGCTGTCGCCAGCCGCAGGCGCACCGGAACCGTCTGCTCTCCGAAGGCCGGCAGGAACATCATGGCGGAGCCTACGCGCAGGAAAACCGCCCAGCCGCTCCACAGCCATGGGCCGCCGAGGCCGGCCATGGCCTGAAGGATGTCGTTCACGCGGGCACCACGCCCAGGATGGCGGGGCGCGCGTCGACCCCCAGTTCCTCGAACGACAGCACGGGCAGGCGCAAGCCACGGGCCGCAACCACGGTTTTCAGGAACCGCCGGCGCCGGGTCGAGGTGACCAGGGCGGGCAGCGTCGCATCCCCGCTGCTGCGGGCATAGCGGTCGGCGATGGCCATTGACAGCCGGTTGAATTCTTCGGCCGGTAGCGCCACTTCGGGCAGCGGGCGGTCGGTTTCGATCTGGTAGCGCTGGAAGGCGTCTTCCCATTCCGGCGCCAGCTGCAGGACCGGCAGCGTGCCATCTTCGCGGCGGTACTCGGCCACCAACTGGAACCCCAGTCGCTGGCGCACATGTTCGCAGACCGCTTCGGGCATGCCGTGCAGGGGGCGGGCTTCGGTGATGGCATCAAGGATCAGCGGCAGGTTGCGGATCGAGACGCGTTCCTCTAGCAGCAGCCGCAGCACCGCCAGCAGCAATTCCTGCGGAACCTTGTCGGGGATCAACTCGTCCAGCAGGCGACGGTTCGCCTCGGCCCGTTCCGGATCGCTGAGCCGGGTCATCTCGTCGAGCAGGCGGCGCAGCGCCTTCTGGGTCATCAACTGCGCGAGGTTGGCCTTGATGACCTCCAGCAGGTGGGTGGCCAGAACCTCGGGCGCCGAGACCACTGTCGCACCTTCGATCGCCATGCGATCGCGGTCGGCGGGGTCGATCCAGCGGGCCGGGGCGCCATAGACAGGTTCTTTCACGTCACGACCGGGGATGTCGGGTGGGTCTCCGTCGGGCAACAAGGCGAGAACCCGGTCGCTGGCCAGGCGGTCGCGCACCCGTTCCACCCCCTGGATGCGGATGGCATAGGAGCCTTCGGGCAGGGCGCCGCTGTCGGTCAGGCGGATCTCGGGCAACAACAGGCCAAAGGTCTCGGCGACATGCATCCGCATCGAGGTGATCCGCGCCTCCAGACCGGTGGCAGGGTCAAGAATCATCGGCACCAGATCCGGAGCGAATTCCACGTGGATGTCATCGAGGTCCAGCAGGTCGCCGATGGAGGTCTTGGGCGCGGTTTCCGCCGCCGAGGCCAGCTCCTGCGCGGTGGCGCGCTGGGCGGCGCGCTGATCCTCTTTCCAAGCGTAATAGGCTGCGGCGCCAAGGCCGAGCGCGCCCAGCAAGAACGGGACCAGGGGAAGGCCCGGCACCAGCGCGAACAGGGCCATCAGCAGCCCCACGGTTCCCAGCGCCGCCGGATAGCGGCCCAATTGAGTAAAAATGGCCAGATCGGTGGTGCCGGTGGTGCCGCCGCGGGCCAGCAGCAAGGCCGAGGCGATGGAGATGATGACGGCCGGGATCTGCGTCACAAGGCCATCGCCGACGGTCAGGATGGCATAGGTCTTGGCGGCCTCGCTGAATGCCATGCCATGGATCACCGTCCCCATGACCAGCCCCATCACCATGTTCAGAAGGGTGATGAGCAGCCCGGCGACAGCATCGCCCTTGACGAATTTCGATGCCCCGTCGAGCGAGCCGAAGAAGGTCGTTTCCGCCTGTTCGCGGGCGCGGCGTTCCTTGGCTTCCTCGTGCGAGATGGAACCCGCGGCGATATCGCTGTCGATGGCCAGTTGCTTGCCCGGCATCCCGTCCAGCGCGAAGCGGGCGCCGACCTCGGCCATGCGGGCGGCACCCTTGGTGATGACCATGAAATTGACGATCAGCAGCACGCAGAAGACCACGACACCCAGGAACACGCTGCCGCCCATGATGAAACTGGCAAAGCCGTTTATGACCCCGCCGGCGGCATGGGTGCCGGAATGGCCCTGACCGATGATGAGCTTGGTCGAAGACACGTTCAGCGACAGCCGCAGCATCAGCGAGGCCAGCAGGATCGTCGGAAAGGCCGAGAAATCCAGCGGTTTCTCGATGAACAGGGTGACGGTAAAAATCAGGATCGCCAGTGAGAACGAGCCCGCCAGCCCGATGTCCAGCACCCAGGCCGGCATCGGCAGGATCATCATCACGATGATCGCCATCAGGGCCAGCGCCATCAGGATCGTGGGCTGAAACAGGGTATGGGCGTCGATCTTCGGCATCAGCGGCTCCACAACGCGCGGGCGGTGCGATCGGCGAACAACCCGCCGCGCACCACCGCCACGTCGGGCACCAGCGATCCCATGGTCGCGGCGGGCGCCCCCGCTTGCAGCAGGGGAAAGCGGTTGACGCGCGCGATCATCTCGTCACTGGCAGGCAAGGGGGTCTGTGGATCCATTGGACCAAGACGCGCCAGATGACGGGTGAAGATCTTGCGATAGCGGTCGGCGTGCATCTTGGTGCGGGAATGATAATGCCCCGCTGCCACCGTCCAGTCGCCGCTTTCGGCATAGAGCGTGGCCAGAAACTGCGCGGCGTAGAGAGCATTACGATCCGGCTCCAGCATCTCAGACAGTGAGGCGAAGGCATCGCCGTGCCAGCGATAGTTCACCTGGAAACAGCCGACATCGAAACTGGGCTGTCCGTTGTGCAGGCTGCGTTCGGCCCGGGCCAGGGCGGCCTCGGGGGCATCGAAGAAAAACCCCTCGCCCGCGATGTTCAATGTCCAGGGCCAGGGACCGAAATTGCCGGCCTGCTTGCGCCCGGTTTCGGTCAGCGAGATCGCCAGCAGCACCTGGACCGGCACCCCGGTGGCGCGCGCGGCCTTGTGCGCAGCGCGTTCGCACAGGTCCGGCGGAGGCGCATCGGCCCGGCGCGCTGCTGCCGCATGGGCCGAACCGATGCACATCACCAAAAGAATCAAACTGGTTAACTTGCGTTTCACGCCACACTCCGCCGCAGTTCATGCCGACCCGACAAGCATGTGACAGCCGAGGCTTGAGAATTCGTTATCTCGCCCGCCTGACGCCCGGATTCGGTGTGGAATTCACGACTCAGCGAAAATGCGACGGGGAAAAGGCTTCGTGGGATCCACCTGCGGGCGTATAGTTTCCCCATAGTCATGCGAAGGCCGACGAACAGGCCGAAGGGGGGACGATGTCGAACATTGCTGGCAAGGCCTATGCAATGAACGTGGTGACGCCGAGCAAACCGCGGGTCACCTGGCTCAACCGGTTGATCTTCATGGTGGCACGCGGGGTGCCGAAGGTGCTGAGCGGGCTTCTGGGCCTGTCGCTGATCCATTTCGCGCGCTGGATCATCATCAAGCGCGATCAGTGGCCGGATCTGGGGCAGGGCAAGCAGGATCTCCAGAACGATTATGTTCTGTTCTGTTCGAACTTCAACGGCACATGGGACCAGTACATCGACGCGTTCTCTGACGGGATTCCCAACGGTCTGAACCTGTTCTGGTATTCGGCCACCAAGTATCCGCAGTCGATCCCGGTGACTTCGTTCAAGAATTACATCACCTATAATCAGGTCTTCAACGACTACTATTACAACGCCACGCCCGGATCGGCGCAGCGCGACGTGAAATGCGCCATGCGGGTCTATCAGGCGATCGAGGATCTGGCCGACGCCCATGCCCGCCAGACGCCCGAGGAATTCGCCAAGACCTACAAGGCGCAGCTTCTGAAGGTGCAGGGATGCCTGGGCGATCCCGGTCTTGGCCCCGTCGCCTCGATTGATACCGAACGTGCGGACACCAACCGCGCGCCCTTTGTTCACAAGCTGTCGACCCTGTTCGACAGCCAGCGCACGTAAGGAGGGGTCCGATGCCGACATTCGACACTGGCCACCTGTTCCTGACATTCCTGTCGCCAATCAAGCAGGGCTCCACCAGCGATCCCACGGGCGCCATCGTTTCCCACGAACAGCTTGTCCGGGCGACGCTGGGGCTGTTGCCCACGGCGCTGCAATCGCCGGCCACGCAGAAGATCGGGGAAAACAGCCCCTTCGCGCGCAACCGCATGACCCATCTGTGCCGGATGTTCGTGCTGGAGGACGCGGTCTATAACGGCCGCAACCCGGTAGACGCGATTTGCGAGTCTCTGCAGGGCAGGGATCCGATCAACCCGCAACGCGTGGATCGCCTGAACTGCGCCTACCTGGTGTTCTGCGCCGATGTCGACGCGGTGATGGACGAAGGCGAATCCCTGCCCGAAACGCTGGACGCGGCCCAGCAGGCGCGGGCGCGCGACGCCTATCTGCGCAAGCTCTGGACCACGATGGAGCCGGAACTGCGCCTGATCTACGGCAACTGCACTGGCTTTGACGGGGTGGATTCCGCGGCCAGCTTTGCGGCCTATATGGCCAAATGCCAGATCGACACCACCATGCCCTTCAACGACTACTGGATCTCGCAGCCCGCGTTGAGCAACCTGCCCACCAAGCCGATGCTGGTTGCGGCGGCGGTCCCCGCGGTGGTCGCTTTGCTGGGGCTGATCGGCGGCATCTTCGGCATGGAGAAGATGTTCCTGCTGGGCTGGCTGACCGGGTGGGGCGCCTGGGGCAGCTTCTTCTGGGGCGCGGTTGTGACCGCCGGTGTGGTCTACGGGCTGTACCGCTACGTGCTGGCCAACGGGCAGAAACCGATGCCGCCGGCCAAATACGGCGATCTGCCATCGGTGCTGAAATCGCTGTACCTGCAACAGCATTTCGCGAATTTCGTCATCGACCAGCAGGGCCGGGATGCCGACACGCTGCACGCCGATTTCGATGACTTCCTGAAACAGCATCGCCCCGGCAACAAGATGGCGCCCAGCCAGGCGCCCGGCGTGATTTCCATCAACGCCGCCGGCGGCGTGATAGAGGGATAAGGGGGCCAAGATGACTCGCATTCTTAATCTGGACGACATCCAGGGCAACGTCACCCGTGCCTACGGGCGCTTTTCCTTCCCCTTTGCGCGCTACTTCTTCCTGCACATCGAAACCCCCGAGGCAGGCCGGAAGTTCGTCGATGCCGCGCGCCGGCGGGTCACCACCGCGACGCGCTGGACCGAGGGCACGAAGCCGCCGGTCACCTTCAACATCGGGTTCACCTTCACCGGGCTCTATCTGATGGGGCTGCCGACGCGCACCCTGCAGGGCATGCCCGAGGCGTTCATCGACGGCATGAAGGCGCGGGCCTTCATTCTGGGCGACCGCGACGTGACCAAGACCGAGGAAGACGCCGGCAACTGGTGCGCCAAATGGGATCCGATCTGGCGCGACAACCGGATGCGGGGCGTCGGCGGCAAGAACGACGTACACATCTGGATCTCGATGAACGCGCAACTGGCCGAACCGGGGACCGATACACCGGTGCCCGAACTGGAAGAACAGACCGACTGGCTGCGTGGGCTGTGCGATGACCTGGACCAGAAGGTCTGGATCATGAAAACCAACGGTCAGAACGGCGGTGAGGAATACCAGGCGGCCTCGGCCGTGTTCGACACGCTGGGCGACAAGAAGATCCCCACCCCGAAAGAGCATTTCGGGATCACCGACGGCATCGGCGATCCGGTGTTCGAAGGCCAGTATCCGGAGGACAAGGAAAAGGTCGCCGTCATCGGACGCGGCAAGTGGATGAATGAAAAGGACGGCTGGCAACCGCTGGCCACCGGCGAATTCATCCTCGGCCATCCCGACGAAAGCCAGGAACTGCCGCCCACGGCACAGCCACCGAACTTCATGCACAACGGCACCTTCATGGTGTACCGCAAGCTGCACGAGAACGTCTCGACCTTCGCCGAAGTGGTGGGCGAAGAGGCCAAGACCTATGCCGCGACCATGGGCGTGGGTGAAGACGAGGCGCGCGAGACCCTGATCGCCAAGATGGTCGGGCGCTGGTCCGACGGCGTGCCGCTGGCGCGCGTGCCGACCTATGACGCCTGGCGGGCTTTCCGAAAGGAAAAGGGGTTCGAGGATCCCGATCCGCTGAAGGCGCTTGGCGCCATGCGGGCCTATCTATCGTCCACGGAAGTGTCGAACTTCCGCTACGCCGACGACCTGGAAGGGTTCAAATGTCCCAACGGGGCGCACCTGCGGCGGGTGAACACACGCGACTACCTTGATCCGCTGAACACGCCGGGCAGCAAGAACCCCAAGGCCACCACCCAGCTCAACAAGCGCCGGCGCATCCTGCGGCGGGGTCTGCCCTATGGCCCGGACCATCCCGGCGGGATGACCGACGAGACCGAGCAGGGCGTCGCCTTCATGGCGATTGGCGCGTCGATCTTCCGGCAGTTCGAATTCGTGCAACAGCAGTGGATTCAATACGGGCTGGACTTCAACCAGGGCAACAACACCTGCCCGCTGCTGGGCAGCCACGACATTCACAAGCGGCACAGCATCCCGTCCGATCCCGCCAGCGGCAAGCCGCCCTATTATATGAGCAAGCTCAAGACCTTCGTGGAAACGCGCGGCGGCGACTATTTCTTCATCCCGTCGCTGACGGCGCTGCACATGATGGCGCTTGGCATCGTCGATCCGACCTGAGGACCGCTTCATGCTGACACGGATTGCAAACCTCGTGACCGCGCCTCTGCGCGTGGTTACCGAATGGGGGCAGGGGCTGGCAGCGCTGGCCGGGCTGGCCGGGGCCGGGGTGACCGCGGCGCGCGCGCCGGGCGGCTTCAAGGTCAATGCCGGGGCGGTGTTTGCCGCGCCCGCCATGCAGCGCAAGGTCTTCGATGCGCTGCGCGCCTTCCTGCCCAACATCGGGCTCAGCCGGGTGCTGGTGAAATCCTATGACAACAGCGGCACGGTGGTGGTGACCCGGCGCGCCGATGTTCTGGACGTGCTTTACCGCGATGCGGATTTCGAGGTGGTCTACGGCCCCCGGATGCGCAAGCTGACCGATGGCGACAACTTCTTTCTGGGGATGCAGCCGGGTTGGGAGTACACCCGCGACACCTCGGCCATGCGGCTGGCCGCGCGCCGCACCGATGTGGCCGGGATCGTGCTGCCGCGGGCTGCGGAACTGGCCGCCCAGATCGTGGCCGACAGTGGCGGCACGCTGGATCTGCCCCCCACGCTGACGCTGCAGGTGCCCTGGGACATGACTGACCGCTACTTCGGCACGGGCGGGCCGGACAGTGCCACCATGCAAGGCTGGACCACGACGCTGTTCTGGTACCTGTTCGGCGATCTGGGCGCCGATCCCGAACTGGACGCGAAATCCATGGCGGCGGCGGGCGAGATGCGTGCCTGGCTGGACGGGGCAATCGCGGCCCGCAAGGCCAGCCCGACCGAGGGTGAGGACATCCTCAACCGCTGCCTGGCGCTGCAATCGGCGGATACGCCGGGGATGAGCGATCTGGGCATTCGCAACAACCTTCTGGGCCTGCTGATCGGCGCGATTCCGACCATTTCCAAGGCCAGTTGCCTGGCACTGGACGAGCTTCTGAACCGCCCCGAGGCCCTGGCCGAGGCGCAGGCCGCCGCCCGCGCCGGCGATGACGCCAAGCTGGCCGCCTGCATTTGGGAGGCACTGCGCTTCAACCCGCACAACCCGGTGATTTATCGCCGCGCGACGCGGGATTGCGAGATCGCCTCGGGCACCTTCCGGCGGCTGAAGGTGAAGAAAGGGCAGATGGTCTTTGCCGCCAGCCTGTCGGCCATGTTCGACCGCGCGGCCATTGATCAGCCCGGCGTCTTCCGCACCGACCGGCGGTTCGAGGAGTACATCATCTGGGGCACCGGGATGCACATCTGTTTCGGGGCCGCCATCAACGAAGCGGTGATCCCGGCCATCCTGAAGCCCGTGCTGGCGCAGAAGAACCTGCGCCGGGCCGAGGGCGAGGCCGGGCAGATCGACACCGGGGATACCCCTTTCCCGCAGCATTTCACCGTCGCCTTCGACCCGGCATGAGGGCTCTTCAATGACCAAGCCGCCGTTCATGGTCACCCTTCTGCCCAGCGTCGACGTGGATCTGGGGCGCTGGCTGATGCAGCACTGGGGGGTGGCCTATACCGAGCGGCCCCACGCCCCGGTGTTCCACATCCTGGCGCTCAAGTACTGGGGGTTCGGCAAGGACGACTACCCGCTGCTGATCGACGGCGAGACCCGGACACCCACCATTGAAAAACTGGTGGCGGCCTTCGATGACAAGGCGCCCTCAGGCAAACGTCTGGTGCCCGATCCACAGGCCGAGCCCAAACTGCACGCCGAGGTCATGGATCTGCAACACCGCATGCGCTACGACATGGGCGAGGGCACGGTGCATTGGGCCTATTTCCACTTCCTGCAACACAAGAAACTGGTCTGGCCCAGCCTGACCACCGGCGTGCCGTGGTATGAAACGGCCTTCATGTCGATGGGCGGCTACGGCGTCATCAAGTCCCTGATGTTCAAGGGGCTGGGCTTGAGTCCGGAAGATGCCGAAAAGGCCCTGACCCGCATCAAGGCCGCCTGGGACGAAATCGACGCACGGCTGGCGGATGGGCGCAAGTACCTGTGCGGCGACCGCCTGACGCTGGCCGATCTGGCCTTCGCCACCTCGGGCGCGCCGATGATCGTGGCGCGCGGATACGGGGGCCACCTGCCCCAGATGGCGGCGCTGCCCCCCGAGATGCGCGCGGTGATGGAACCGCTGCGCGACCGGCCCGCGGGCCGGTTCATCCAGCGGATCTACGACGAGGCGCGTTTGGCCTGAGCCGCGGCACGGGCCGCCTTGACGCGGCGGATCTCGACCGTGGCGCGGCCGATCATATGCGCGGCGATGGGGGCGGTCAGCAGCAGGAACAGGATGGTGGCCACGGCCTTGGTGGTGACGCTGGCATTTTCGAAATGCAGCGCCGCCGCCGCCAGGGTCAGGGCGCTGCCCAGCGTGCCCGCCTTGGTCGAGGCGTGCATCCGGTTCAGCACATCGGGCAGTTTCAGCACCCCAAGCCCCGCGATGAAGGCGAAGGCGCCTCCGGCCAGAACGAGGATGCCGGCGATGATCTCGATCATGACAGGTTCCTCGGGGCGGGGTCTTTTTCCGTGTGCTGGGGTTTGACGGCTTCGGCCTCGATCTGCTCAGCGGGCGGCGGCACCGGCTGCGACGATTGCCGCAGCATCGACCGTTCGGCAAAGCGCGCCAGCGCCACAGTGGCCAGGAAGCCGATCAGCGCCAGCACCAGCGCCACGTCCAGAAACGCCGACGCCTCGGACCGGATCGCGAAAAGCGCGCAGAAGGCCACGATCGACACCGTCATCATGTCGAGCGCCACCACCCGATCCGAAAACGATGGCCCCTTGAACAGCCGGATGAAGCCCAGCACCAGCGAGACCATCACCAGCGTGAACCCGGCCTCGGTGCACCAGTAGAAGAAGTTTTCCGGGGTCATTCCTCGAATACCCTCCGTACCATGTGTTCCATGCCCGATTTCAGGTCGGCGATCACCTGCTCGGGATCGTCGCCGAACATGGCATGGACATAAAGCGTCTTGCGATCGGGCGAGACATCCAGGCTGAGCGTGCCCGGTGTCAGCGAGATCAGGTTGGTCACCAGCAGGATCTCAAGATCGGATTTCACGTCCAGCGGCATCTCGATGATCTTGGGGTTCGACAGATCCTGCGGGGTCAGCACATCCCAGGCCACGCGGATGCTGGACACCAGCAGGTCATAGACGAAAAACAGCGCCAGCTGCACGATCCGGATCATCCGCACGAAATACTGCTTGGGCGCATTGTACAGCGGCTGGGTGATCCACAGGGCCGCGAAACCGATCAGATAGCCGGTGATCAGCGCATTGAAGGTGAAGGCCGCCGACAGGGCGCACCAGACAAAGGCCAGCAGCACATTGATCGCGAACAGGTTCATGGCGCGGTCTCCCCCAGGACGGCCGCCAGATAGGCGGACGGATCCAGCAGTTGCGCGGCGGCAGCCTCGGCCAGCGTGATGAAGGGCTGCGGGAAGAAGCCCAGGATCAGGCTGAGCCCGCACAGCGCCACGATCGGTGTCAGCATCCCGACCTTGTCCGGACCCAGGTCATCCACCACCGGCTCGCGCCCATCCGGGTGCGCCTTCCAGAAGGCCTCGGCCCAGATGGTGGTCATCGAATAGATCGTCAGCAACCCGACCGCCAGCGCCACGCCTGCAACCACCCAAGCCTGCACATCCAGCGTCGCCTTGACCAGAAGAACCTTGGCCCAGAAGCCCGACAGCGGCGGAAAGCCGGCCAGCGAAAACGCCGGGATCAGGAACAGCACGGCCAGCAGCGGCGCCGATTTGTACAGCCCGCCGGTGAAGCGCAGGTCAGAGCCGCCCGAAAGACGCTCCATCACGCCGGCGACGAGGAACAGCAGCACTTTCACGATGATGTTGTGCATCAGGTAAAAGATGGCACCGGCCAGCGCCAGCGGCGTGCCGATGGCCAGACCCAGCAGCAAAAAGCCAATAGAACTGATGATCTGATAAGACAGGATGCGCCGCACCTCGGTCTGGGCAAGCGCACCCAGCACCCCGGTGACCATGGTCAGCACCGCCACCCAGATCAGGATGTCTTGGGCGAAGCTGTCCTCGTTATCGAAGATCAGCGTGAACAGCCGCAGCAGTGAATAGACGCCGACCTTGGTCAGCAGCCCGGCGAAGATGGCCGAGACCGCGAAGGTCGGCGTGTGATAGGAGGCCGGCAGCCAGGAAAACAGCGGGAAGGCCGCTGCCTTCATGCAAAAGGCGATCAGGAAGAACACCGAGATGACCGTCAGAACGCCCTGCCGGTCGCTGGCCGCCACCGCGCCGCGCAGGTCGGCCATGTTCAGGGTGCCGGTGACGCCGTAGAGCAGGCCGATGCCAGACAGGAACAGCACCGTCGAAACGAGGTTCAGGGTCACGTATTTCACTGCCCCGTCGATCTGCCGCCGTTCTCCACCCAGTATCAGCAGCCCGAAGGAGGAGATCAGCATGACCTCGAACCAGACATACAGGTTGAACAGGTCGCCGGTCAGGAAGGCACCGGTCACGCCGCCCAGCAGAATCTGAAGGATGGCGTGGAAGCCCAGATTTTCAAGCGTCTGGTCGATCTCGGCGGTGGCGTAAAGGGTGACCGCCAGCCCCGAAATGGCGGTCAGCAACACCATGATCGCCGACAGCCGGTCGGCCACCAGCGTGATGCCGAAGGGCGCGGCCCATTCGCCCATCTGCCCGGCGACCACGTCGACGCTGAGCACCTGTTTCATCAGCGCCAGCGCCGCAAGGACGGCCAGGGCGGATCCGCTCACGGCGATCCAGCGGCCCAGCTCGCGATCACGATACAGGAAGCTGAGAACCGCCGTCACGAAGGGGATCATCAGCGGAAAGACGAGGATCCAGATCATGCGTCCTGCTCTTCTTCGCGCGGTTCGGCTACGCGCATGTCATCGGTTTTCAGGGTGCCAAGATCGGTATAGGCCCGCAGCGTCAGCACCAGCGAAAAGGCGAACAGGCCAAAGCCGATCACCACCGCCGTCAGCACCAGCGCCTGCGGCAGCGCGTTGGCAACCCCCGGAAGCGGGGCCTTTGCGCCCTCGGGCACCAGTGGCGGGCGGCCGCTGGTCAATTGGCCCGAGGTGAAGATCAGCAGGTTGGCGGCGTTCGAAATCAGGGTCAGCCCGAACAGGAACCGCAGCAGGTCGCGTTGCAGCATCAGGTAGATGGCGGCGGCGACCAGCATTCCAACGGTCAGGGACAGGAGCGTTTCCACGTCAGATCTCCTCTTCCAGGGCAAAGACCAGGGTCAGGATCGCGCCCAGCACCACCAGATAGACGCCGATGTCGAAGGCGATGATGTTCGAGATCGGGAAGCCCTTGCTGTCGGGCGTGGCGCCAAGGAACAGCCATTTCCCGGCGAAGGCGGCATTGCCGAACAGCCCCGGTACCAGACCCGAGAGGGCGGCGACGCCCAGACCGACGGCGGCGATCTGCTCGGGGGCGGCGCGCAACGCCCGCCGGGCCTCGGAGGTTCCGTTGGCGATGGCGTAGAGCACGAAGCCCGAGGCACCGATCAGCCCGCCGATGAATCCGCCACCGGGCTCGTTATGGCCGCGCAGCAGCATGTAGACCGAAAACACCAGCAGCAGCGCCACGATGATTCGCGTGGCCGTGGTCAGGATGATGGATTTCATGAGCGTCCCCCCTTGCCGCGCTGGCGCAGCAGAGCCAGTGCCGCCAGAGCCGCGACGGCGACCACCGAGACCTCGCCAAAGGTATCAAAGGCGCGGAAGTCCACCAGGATCACGTTGACGATGTTGCGGCCATAGGCGTCGGGGTAGCTGGCGATTTCGAAGAAATCCGACAGACGGCGGTCGATGGGCTCCGAGACCACGCCCAGCAGGGTCAGGGTCACAAGCGTGCCGACCGTGGCCGCGATGATCCCGTGGAAGACGCGTTCGCGGGGGGCGCTGCGGCGGGGCAGGACCGGCAGGCGCAGGGCGGCCACCGAGAATAGCACCACCACCAGCATCTCGACCAGAAGCTGGGTGATCGCCACATCCGGCGCCGAGAACACGATGAAGATCAGCGCGACCCCGATGCCGACCACGCCCAGACCGGCGATGGCGGCGATGCGCGAGGTGGTGATGATGGTCAGGGCGGTGCCCGCGAAGGTCAGCGCGAAGACCACCAGATGCTTGAACTCGGGTTTCGGGACGGCGATCGGGCCGGGGCCCATGCGCGCATGGATCATGGCGCTGGCCAGTCCCAATGCGATGACGATGAAGACGGTTGTCAGATAGCGGTTCAGGATGCCGGACTGGATCAGCCCGCCCTGCCAGCGGGCAAACCGGCCCAGCCGTGCCAGGAACCCGTCCCAAAGCCCGTCGAAGGTGAACAGCCGGTCGCCGGCGGCTTCCAGCGCGTCGCGCAGGCGGGTGTGGAGCAGGTACAGCAGGATACCGAGGGCAAAGGTGATCAGGCTGAGAATCAGCGCGGCGTTGACCCCCGCCCAGAGGTGCAGGTGCTTGGCCTTGGCCGGATCGCCCAACAGGGCGGCCACCAATGGTGTGGTGACATTGACCTCAAGCATGTGCGGGGCAAGGCCGAACAGCAGGCCCAGCACGCTCAGCAGCACCGGGCCGACCAGCATCGGCCAGGGCGCTTCGGTGATCGGGCGGCCCGGATCGGGCATCCTGTCGGCGGATCCCCAGAACGGACGCAGGGCCACGATGCCGGCGGCAGCGAACATCAGCGCCGAGGCGGCCAATGTGGCCGCAATCAGGATCGGGCCGGCGTTAGGGCTTTCCAGCCCGCCCTTGTAGAGCAATTCCTTGCCGATGAAGCCTATGAACGGCGGCACCCCGGCCATGGACAGCGCCGCCAGACCGGCGGCCACGGTCGTTACCGGCATCTGCCGCATCAGCCCGCCCAGCCGCCGCGCATCGCGGGTGCCGGTGGCGTGATCGACACAGCCGATCACCAGAAACAGCGCCGCCTTGTACAGCGAATGCACCACCAGGAAAGTGGCCACGGCGGTGATCGCGTAAGGATTGGGCGAGGCCAGGAACAACACCAGCGTGCCAAGCGCCATCAGCGTCGTATAGGCCAGCGTCTGCTTCAGGTCGGTCTGCTTGATCGCCATGATCGAGGCGAAGACGGCGGTCACGGCCCCGAAGATCGTCAGCGACCAAAGCCAGGCATCGGTGCCCGACAGGGTGGGATGCATCCGCGCCAGAAGATAGACGCCGCCTTTGACCATGGTGGCCGAGTGCAGATAGGCGCTGACCGGCGTCGGCGCCGCCATGGCATTGGGCAGCCAGAAGTGAAACGGCACCTGCGCCGACTTGGTGAAAGCGCCCAGCAGGATCAGCACCAGAATGCCGCCATACATCGAGTTTTCGCGCAGGATGTCGCCCATGCCGCGCAGTTCCGACAGCTCCATCGTGCCGGTGATCCCGGCGATGATCAGGAATCCCGCCAGCATTGCCAGCCCGCCGAACCCGGTGACGAACAAGGCCTGCAAGGCAGCGCGCCGCGAGTTCTCCGAAGCGTGCGAAAAGCCGATCAACAGGTAGGAGGTGATCGTGGTCAACTCCCAGAACACGAACAATCCCAGCATGTTGTCGCTTAAAACAAGACCCAGCATCGCCAGCATGAAGCTGACCAGATACAGCGAGAACCGCCCGTGCTGGGGATGCCCCTTCAGGTAGCTGCCCGAGAACAGCATTACCATGACGCCGATGCCGGAGATCAGAAGCGCGAAGGTCAGGCTCAGCCCGTCGATGAAGAAACTCAGGTCGACGCTGAGCGAGGGGACCCAGCTGAAGCCGTATCGCAACGTGCCGCCACCGGCGATGGTGGGCAGGGCTTGCAGAAAGATCACGAACAGCGCGGCGGCGATGACCGGCGGAACATATCCGGCAGCGGTCCAACCTTGGCTGGGATGGGGTGCATGGTCAGCCACGGTCGGCTCCTGTCGGGGTCGGGCGTGTCGTCAAAAGGGCATACGCGGGGTAGATACTGACCCGAATATATAGAGCCTTTTCAAAATGACAAAGGGCCCTGCGGCACATGTTGCGCCGCAGGGCCCTTTTTTTGGTCGTTAAGGCGAATGCCTTAGTTGTTCGTGGTAGTGCTGCTGTTGTTCGAACCGTTGTTCACGACAACGGCGCCCAGCACGATCATGCCTGCAGCAATGCCCGCACCCACTTCAGGGGTGATCTGACCACCGAAGTCCTGAGCCTGGGCCGAGGTCGAAACGAGCAGGGCGGCCGTGATGGCCAGTGCAATCTTTTTCATGGTCAACTCCAATCTTTGATGACTTGGCTGTAGATTACTACACGTGTGCAAAGCGTAAAGGGGATTCTTCGCGGTGCAGAAAAAGCGAGGCACATGGGCGCGCATTGTCACCTTGTTGCCGCATTCCGCGCCGGATTGCGGACGCTGCGCGGCGCAACGGCACACCCAACCGGCCTTGCCCGGGGGTGTGCGGCCAATTTCCTGTGTGACGCCCCCGCCTTGCCGGGTTAAAAGGCGCTGAACGGTATGGTGTATGGAGTGAGCGGTGAACGTCGAAGAGACCAAATTGCCAGGCGTGCTGGTCGTGACGCCCCGGCGTTTCGGAGACGACCGGGGGTTTTTCTCGGAAGTCTATAACAAGACGGCCTATTTCAAGGCGGGAATCGCGGTGGAATTCGTCCAGGACAACCACTCGCTGTCCCGCGATGTGGGGGTTGTGCGCGGGCTGCATTTCCAGGCGCCACCCGCCGCGCAGGACAAACTGGTGCGCGTCGGCGCGGGCCGGGTGCTGGACGTGGCGGTCGATATCCGCAAGGGCTCGCCCACCTTCGGGCAATGGATCGCGGTGGAGCTTTCCGCCGAAGCCGGCAACCAGTTGTTCATCCCCAAGGGCTTCCTGCACGGTTTCGCCACGCTGGAGCCGAACTCGGAGCTTTTGTACAAATGTTCCGACTTCTACGCGCCGGATTGTGATGGTGCCGTGCGATTCGACGATCCGGATCTGGCCATCGATTGGGGCATCGACACCGACAAAGCGACCCTGTCCGCCAAGGATGCCGCCGCGCCGCTGATGAAGGACTTCGACAGTCCGTTTGTGTATGAGGGCTGATGCTATGAAAATTCTCGTCACCGGTGGGGCCGGTTTCATCGGGTCTGCTGTCGTGCGTCTGGCCGTCTCGCGCGGGCACGCGATGGTGAACCTGGATGCGCTGACCTATGCTGCCTGTCTCGACAATGTCGCCATGGTGGCTGACAGCCCGCTGTATGCGTTCGAACACGCCGACATTCGCGATGCCGAGGCGCTGAAGCGGATCTTCGCCACACACAAGCCTGATGCGGTGATGCATCTGGCTGCCGAAAGCCATGTGGATCGCTCCATCGACGGGCCGGGGGCCTTCATCGACACCAATGTCATGGGCACCTACCAGATGCTGAACGCGGCGCGCGACTACTGGCTGGCGCAGGGCAAGCCCGAGGGTTTCCGCTTCCACCATATCTCCACCGATGAGGTCTATGGCTCGTTGCCCGCCGACCCTTCGGTGCAGTTCACGGAAACCACGCCCTATGATCCGCGCTCGCCCTATTCGGCATCCAAGGCCTCGTCGGATCATCTGGTGCGTGCCTGGGGCGAGACCTATGGCCTGCCCTTCGTCCTGACCAATTGTTCCAACAATTACGGCCCGTTCCATTTCCCCGAGAAGCTGATCCCGGTGGTCATCCTGAACGCGCTGGCCGGCAAACCGCTGCCGATCTACGGCGACGGGTCGAACGTGCGCGACTGGCTGTTCGTGGAAGATCACGCCGATGCGCTGCTGACGGTGCTGGAAAAGGGCGAAAACGCCCGCACCTACAACATCGGGGGCGAGAACGAACGCTCGAACCTTGACCTCGTCAAGACGCTTTGTGCGATCCTTGATGAAAAGCGGCCCAAGGCGGCAGGGTCCTACGCCGATCAGATCACCTTCGTGACCGACCGTCCCGGCCATGATGCGCGCTATGCCATCGACCCGACGCGGATCCGCACCGAACTGGGCTGGCGTCCCTCGGTGACGGTCGAGGAAGGGCTGGCGCGCACCGTGCAGTGGTATCTCGACAACGAAGACTGGTGGAAAGCCCTGCAAAACCGCGAGGGCGTGGGTGAACGTCTGGGCAAGACCGCATGAAGATCCTCGTATTCGGACGCAACGGACAGGTCGCGCGCGAGCTTCAGCGCCGGGCTGGCGACACGGTGCTGGAGGTCTGCGGCTCGGATGAGGCCGATTTCACGGACACCGCCGCCTGCGTGGCCCGGGTGCAGGCCACTGATGCCGATGCGGTGATCAACGCGGCGGCCTATACGGCGGTGGACAAGGCCGAGGAAGAAGAAGCGCTGGCCACCCGGATCAATGGCGACACGCCAACCGCGCTGGCCGAGGCCTGTGCCGAACGCGGGCTGCCCTTCGTCCATATCTCGACCGACTATGTCTTCGACGGGTCAGGGGAATACCCGTGGTCGGTGGATTCGCCCTCGGGGCCGCTCGGGGCCTATGGACGGTCCAAGCTGGCGGGCGAAATGGGCGTGCGGCGGGCCGGTGGCGCCTATGTCATCCTGCGCACGTCCTGGGTCGTCTCGGCGCATGGCCGGAACTTCGTCAAGACCATGCTGAAACTTGGGGCCGAACGCGACCGGCTGACCATCGTGGCCGATCAGGTCGGCGGGCCCACAGCGGCGGCCGACATCGCCGATGCCTGCCTGGAACTGGCCCGGCAACTGAAGGCGGACCCCGAGACATACGGCACCTATCACTTCAGCGGCGGCCCGGATGTCAGCTGGGCCGATTTCGCGCGCGAGATCTTCCGGCAGGCCGGGATCACCTGCGAGGTTGCGGACATCCCGTCGTCGGAGTTTCCCACACCGGCGCGACGGCCGTTCAATTCGCGCATGGACAACAGCCTGACCGAAAGCGTTTTCGGCATTGCCCGGCCCGACTGGCGGGTGTCACTGGCGGCGATTCTGGCGGATCTCGCAGCCGAGGATGGTACGTGATCCCATCGCCGGCGGCGGCCCCGACCGCCCCGGTGCAATGTGACGCAGCGCGGCGGCCAACGGTTGCCAATTATCCTGCCGCCGGTACAGCGGCACTGTAACAAGGATCCGGGCCGGGCCGATGCGTCCGCCCAAAATGTATTTCTGGGTCGAAGGACAGTCTCACATGACATCGCGCAAAGGCATCATTCTGGCCGGTGGTTCCGGCACGCGGCTTTATCCGATCACGCGCGGCGTGTCGAAACAGTTGCTGCCGATCTATGACAAGCCGATGATCTATTTTCCCATCTCGGTGCTGATGCTGGCCGGCATCCGCGAGATCGCGATGATCACCACGCCGCACGACCAGGAGCAGTTCCAGCGCACGCTGGGCGATGGCAGCCAGTGGGGTGTCTCGCTGGAATACATCGTGCAGCCCTCGCCCGACGGGCTGGCGCAGGCCTATCTGCTGGCCGAGGATTTCCTCGACGGCGCGCCCTCGGCGATGGTGCTGGGCGACAACATCTTCTTCGGTCACGGCCTGCCCGAGCTTCTGGCCTCGGCCGGGGCGCAGGACAGCGGCGGCACGGTTTTCGGGTATCGCGTGGCCGATCCCGAGCGCTATGGCGTGGTTGGCTTCGATGTCGACGGCAAGGCAGAAACAATCATCGAGAAGCCCGAGGTGCCGCCCAGCAATTATGCCGTCACAGGCCTGTATTTCCTGGATGGCAGCGCGCCGGAGCGGGCACGGCAAGTGCAGCCGTCGCCGCGCGGTGAGCTTGAGATTACCTCGCTGCTGGAGATGTACCTGGCCGACGGCACCCTGCGGGTCGAGAAGATGGGCCGGGGCTATGCCTGGCTGGACACCGGCACCCATGGCAGCCTGCTGGACGCGGGCAATTTCGTGCGCACCCTGACCAAGCGGCAGGGGATGCAGGTCGGCTGTCTGGAGGAAATCGCCTGGTCGCAGGGCTGGATCAGCACCGAAACCCTGTTGGACGCGGCCGAGCTTTACCGCAAGAATGACTATGGCAAATACCTGAAGGCGCTGGCCGACAGCGGTGCCGCCTGAGCGCGGCGCGGCCCGTTACGTCGGGGCGCAGGAAAGGACATGACGCGCCGATGATGTTCGATCTTCGAACGCCCCGTGTGATTTCCGCGCTCGTCCTGCGCGAGATGAGCACCACCTACGGGCGCTCGGCGGCGGGCTATCTTTGGGCGGTTGCCGAGCCCGTTGCCGGGATCGCGATCCTCACAGCCGCGTTCAGTTTCATGCTGCGCGACCCGCCAATTGGCAACAGTTTCGCGCTGTTCTATGCCACCGGGCTGCTGCCTTTCTTGATGTACATGGGGGTATCGGGGAAGGTCTCGCAGGCCATCCAGTTTTCGCGTCCGCTGCTCAGCTATCCGCGGTTGACCTTTCTGGACGCAGTGTTTGCGCGCTTCCTGCTGAATGCGATAACGCAACTGGTGGTTGCTTTTTCGGTGCTGGGTGCCCTTCTGCTGGCGCAGGACACCCGTCCGGTCATCGACTTCGGCGCGATCTTTCTGTCCTTTGCCATGGCGCTGTCTTTCGCCTTCGGGATCGGGGCGCTGAACTGCCTGCTGTTTGCCTTTCTGCCGTCGTGGCAGATGATCTGGGCGGTGATGAACCGGCCGTCTTTCCTGATTTCCGGGATATTCTTCACCTATGACAGTATGCCGGCGGTGGTGCAGAAATTTCTTTGGTTCAACCCCCTGATCCATGTGATCGGGCAGATGCGGAAAGGCGTGTACCCGACATATTCCGGGGTCTATGTCACGCCTTGGTACGTCTTCCTCTGCGCGGCCATCCCGGCGGTGGCGGGGATCTTTTTCCTGCGCCGGTATCACAAGAAAATCCTGAACGAGATGTGATCCGTGATGGACAGCTCTGCAGTGCGGCGTTGCGGATGGGGCGGTTGCCAGCCTATGAAGCCTAACACAGTTGGAATGAAGGACCGGCCATGACAGCGGGAGAGGGACAGCCGAAACAGCAAGGCCCTGTGCGGGAGGACTCGGAGGGGCAGGCCCGGCCTGCCGCCGTTGCGCCTGCGTCCCAGAAACCCGCGCAAGCGGGGGCCAAGCCCGCCGGTGGCCAGTCTGCACCGCAAGGCCAGGGGGGCGGAAAACCCGCCGTCGCCCGTCCGGCAGCGCAGCCCGCGCAGCAAGAACCGGCCCCGCAAAGCCAAGGCGCCGCAGCGCCCCAGGGCGGTCAGAAACCGGCCGCCCAAAAGCAACAGGCGCGCCCCGCGCAGGCCCAGCCCGGCGCAGGTGGCGCCCAGAAAAAACCCGCCGCAGGTCCGGGCGCGCAGGGGCAGGCCAAGGCCAAGCCGCCGGCAGTTCAACAGAACAAGCCGCTGGTGAAACAGGCGCCGACCCCGGCAAAGATTCCGCAACAGCCCCAGCCGACGCCGCAGCCCCGCGTGCCCACGGCGCGCGCAAAGCGCCGCCACTGGGTGCTGATCTTCAGCTTCATCCTGTTCGTGGTCCTGCCATCGGCGCTGGCCTTCGCCTATCTCTACGTGCAGGCCGCCGATCGCTTTGCCTCGCACGCGGCGTTTTCGGTGCACAAGGAGGACAGCACAAGTTCGTTCGAGATGATGAGCGGGCTGTCGGCGCTGGGAGTTTCCAGCGGGACCACGCCGGATGCGGATATCCTGTACCAGTTCATCCAGTCGCAGAAGATGGTGGAAGCCGTGGACGCGCAGGTCGATCTGCGCAACGCCTTTGGCCGCCACTACAAGACCGACCCGGTGTTTTCCATCGCTCCGGATGCCAATCTTGAGGACATGGTCGAGTATTGGGAACGTATCGTTGCGCTGGTGTTCGACGCCGACATCGGGCTGATCTCGCTGGAGGTGACTGCCTTTACGCCCACCGAAGCGCAGCGTATTGCCGAGATCATCCTTCAGGAGAGCTCGACCCTGATCCAGCGGCTCAGCAAGATCGCGCGGGATGATACGATCCGGCTGGCGAAGGAAGAACTGGACATCGCCTCGGCGCGCCTGAAAGACGTGCGCCTGCAAATGGCCGAATTCCGCGACATCGAGCAGATCGTCGATCCGACGGCGGATATTGCCGGGCAGATGGGGGTCATCTCGGCCCTGCAGCAAAGCCTGGCCGAAGCCATGATCCGCCGCGACCTGCTGATCGGCACCACCCGGTCCGGTGATCCGCGCATCATCCAGGCCGAGCGCGAGATCGAAGCCATCCGTCGCCGGATCGAGGATGAGCGCACCAAGGTCGGCAGCCGCGAGGAAGAAAGCGCCGATGATCTGGCACGCGTGGTTGGCGACTATGAAAGCCTCGTGGTGGATCGCGAGTTTGCCGAGCAATCCTACATCGCAGCACTGGCGGCCTATGACAGCGCGGTCGCCGAGGCCCGCCGCAAAAGCCGCTATCTGGCCGTGCATATCGAGCCGACGCTGGCCGAAACCGCGATCTACCCCCGGCGCCTGACCCTTGGGCTGCTGTTCAGCGGCTTTACCTTCATGGTCTGGATGCTGGTGGTTCTGACGCTCTATTCCATCCGGGATCGCCGCTAAGGGCGGCACGATGATCGAGTTTCGAAACCTCACCAAATCCTACCGCACCGACGCAGGCCGCAAGGTGGTGCTGGACAACTGCACCATAACCTTTCCCTCGGGCAAGGTCATCGGCCTGCTGGGCCGCAACGGCGCCGGCAAGTCCACACTGTTGCGGTTGATCGCGGGCACGCAGGACGTGGATTCGGGCGAGATCATCCGCCACGGTAGCGTGTCCTATCCCATTGGCTTTGCGGGTTCGTTCCACCCGGATCTGACTGGTGCCCAGAACGCGCGTTTCGTGGCGCGGATCTATGGCGCGGACACCGATGCCCTGGCGGACTACGTGATGGACTTTACCGAGTTGGGCGAGTTCTATCACATGCCCCTGCGCACCTATTCCTCGGGGATGCGGGCGCGGCTGGCCTTTGGCATCTCGATGGGCCTGCCGTTCGACACCTATCTGATCGACGAGGTGACCTCGGTCGGGGATCAGGCGTTTCGCGACAAGGCTGAGCGTGTCTTCAAATCGAAGATCTCCAGCGCCGGGGCGATCATGGTCAGCCACGGGATGGGCCAGATCCGCAGCATGTGCGACGAGGCCGCCGTGCTGGATCGCGGGAAGATGACCTATTTCCACAATGTGAACGAGGCCATCGCCTTCCACGAACGCAACATGCGGGAACAGCAGCGGTGACGGTGCCGCGCGTTGTCGTTCTGGGCGCGGGCGGGCGGGTCGGTACGTTGCTGCGCGAGGTTTGGGACCGGCGCGGCGCGGCACTGGTGGCACAGTCCCGGCGTGATCTGGGTCCGGGCACGGTTGTTCTGGATCCCGAACGGGCCAGCACGGCGGATCTTGCCGCCGCATTGCGGGTGCAGCGCCCGGATCTGGTGGTTTGCCTGTGGGGCGTGGTGCCGGGCGGGCGCGCGGCGGAGTTCACTGGCAATGCGCGGCTGGCGGAGCGGGCTTATCGCGCGGCGGCGCAAGCCGGTGTCGGGCACTTCGTGGCGCTGTCAACCGGCGCGGTCTACGGACACGGCGACGGGCAGGCATTCTCCGAAGATGACACTCTGGGGGGGACCTCGCCCTATGCCCTGTCGAAAATCGCGATGGAGCAGGGATTGCGCGATCTGGCCACCGGGGACGTCCCGGCGCTGACCATCCTGCGAGTGGCCAATCTTTTCGGCGCCGACCAACTGGCCGTGGCGATGCGGAACGCCCGCGCCGAGGCACCGCTGAAGCTGGATCAATTCGCGGATGGCGTCGGCCCTCGCCGCAGCTATGCCTCCGGCGGGCTTCTGGCCGCCTTGTTGCAGGCGCTTGCCTATGCGGACCCGACGCACGCGCCACGGATTCTGAACGTGGCAGACGATGCGGCAGGGGTGAGTATGGCCGCGATTCTGGAGGCGATGCAGGCGGCAGGTCATCCGGTGCCGTGGCAATGGACGCCGGCGCCGCCAACAGCCCTGCGGGCGCATCTTCTGGACCCTGGCGCCCTGTTTCGCGCCTTCTCCGCGCTGCAAAAGGTGCGCTGTCAGGACGCCGCCGCGCTTGTGGCGCAAACCCCTCTTGGCGCCAGGCCAGACCGATGACCCCCGCCAAGCGCCTGATGGATCTGACGCTCGCGCTGGTGTTCGGCGTCTTGCTCCTGCCGCTGGGGTTGGGCATCGCCGCCGTGATCCTGCTGCGCGATGGCCGTCCCATCCTGTACCGGTCCGAGCGGATGAAGACCGCCACGCAGGGCTTCACCCTGCTGAAATTCCGCACCATGCGCCTTGATCCGGCGGATGCCGGGGTGACCGGCGGCGACAAGTCCGACCGGATCACCCGCACCGGGCGCTGGTTGCGGGCGCATCGGCTGGATGAACTGCCGCAGCTCTGGAACGTGGTGAAGGGCGACATCAGTCTGGTCGGCCCGCGTCCGCCCTTGCGCCTGTATGTCGAGGCGGTGCCGACGCTGTATGCGGCGGTGCTGCGCAGCCGTCCCGGGCTGACCGGCCTGGCGACCCTGGTCTACCACCGCCACGAATCCCGCATTCTGGCGCGCTGCCAGACCGCGGAAGATACCCACGAGACCTATCTGCGCCGCTGCGTCCCGACCAAGGCCCGGCTTGACCTGATCTATGCCGACAACCGCAACGTGTGCCTTGATCTGGTTCTGCTGTGGCGCACCCTGCGCGCCCTTCTCTGAGCCGTTTCGCAGTTGCGGCAGATCTGCCACGCATGCGGGATATCGCGGCAAGTCTTTGCCGGTTGCACGACGATGGGGCGCGAAAAGCTTGCGGCGGAAGGGCTGCGTCTGCTACCCCTCAAGGGACTGAAAGCGTTTTTTAAAAATTATTTCACCGCATCTCGCGACGCAAAGAGGACCAAGGTTGGCGCCCATGAAAAAGGCACTTGCAAAGGCGTTGGGGCCTCTCAGCCGGCTTGCGCAAGTGCAGAAAATCCGGATCATGCTGGCGGTGGATGCGCTTCTCATTCCGCTGTCTCTCTACGTGACGGTCGCGGTCTTTGAAAACACGCTTCTGATCTCGTCCCAGGCCCTGCACGATTGGGAGATCGTGCCGATCCTCGTGGTGATCGGAGTGCTGTGTTCCTACACCCTGGGCCTGCCGCGCATCCAGTTGAACGACTATGAAACCGCCGGGCTGCCACGCGGCGCGGTCCTGTCTGCCATCCTTGCGGTGTCGGCCTTCGGGTTGAACGAACTCGCCGACGGTTCGATCCCGCCCGGCGCTTTCATCGGTTTCGGGGTCGTGATGTTCATGGGCCTGCTGATGTCGCGCGTGACCATGCGCGCCATGCTGATCGCGGTCCTGACCTCGCAAACCCCGCGCATGTCGATCCTGATCTACGGCGCCGGGCGCACGGGCATGCAACTGGCCGCGGCCCTGCGCCACGATCACCGGGTGCAGCCGGTCGCCTTCATCGACGACAATCCGGCGCTGCGGCACATGTCGGTCATGGGTCTGCCGGTGCTGTCGCCCGCCAATCTGGAAGAGACCATCCGCAAGAAGAAGATCGAGCGAGTGATCCTGGCCATGCCCTCGCTGACCTCACCGCGCAAGCTGCGCATGTTCCGGCGCCTGTCGCCGCTGGGGGTCGAAGTTCAGGCGCTGCCCTCCTTCGCGCAGCTGGTCGGGGCCGAGGCGCTGGTGGAGAAACTGGCGCCGGTGAACCCCGAGGATTTTCTGGAGCGGACGCAATTCGAAGGTGCGTTGGAAACCGCCGAACACGCCTATGCCGGAAAATCGGTGCTGGTGACCGGGGCCGGCGGGTCGATCGGATCGGAGTTGTGCCGGCATGTACTGGCCTGCAAGCCCGCGCATCTGGTGCTGCTCGATCACTCGGAACTGGCGCTGTACAACATCAACGCCGAGATCGAGGCCGCGCCGGGCAACACGAAGATCCACGCGGTTCTGGGCAGCGTCGACAGTCCCGGCCTGTGCCGCGAGGTTCTGCACGCCCATGACGTGGACGTGGTGTTGCACGCCGCCGCCTATAAGCATGTGCCTATCGTCGAACAGAACCCTTTCGTCGGACTACAGAACAACGTGTTCGGGACCAAGGTTCTGGCCGATGCGGCACGGGCCAAGGGGGTCGAACGCTTCCTTCTGGTCTCGACCGACAAGGCGGTGCGGCCGCGCAACGTGATGGGTGCCTCGAAGCGGCTGGCCGAACTGGTGATCCAGGACATGGCCGCCCGCAGCACGACGACCCTGTTCTCGATGGTGCGCTTCGGCAATGTTCTGGGCTCGTCAGGGTCGGTCATTCCGCTGTTCGAACAGCAGATCGCCAATGGCGGGCCGGTGACTCTGACCGACCGGTCGGTGACCCGCTATTTCATGACCATTCCCGAGGCCGCGCGCCTTGTGCTGATCTCCTGCTCTCTGGCGCGTGGCGGCGATGTCTTCGTGCTGGACATGGGCAAGCCGGTGGAAATCCGCAAGCTTGCCCAGCAAATGATAACATCTGCCGGATACACGGTGCGGGATGAAGCGAATCCCGATGGAGATATCGAGATCTGTGTTACCGGCCTGCGACCCGGTGAGAAGTTGCATGAGGAACTGCTTATCGGCGATGAACGGGTCACCACGGCGCATCCCAAGATCATGCGAGCCCTTGAGCAGGGGTTGTCCGAGATCGAGGTCGCCACGGCCCTGCGCGAACTGCGGGCCGCAATCGAGGCAAATGACGGTGATGCCGTGACCGCGACCCTGTCCCGCTGGGTTGAAGGCGCTCAGCACCCGATCCGAGTAACGACAGGCGCTTGAGTTTGAAAACATCGGTCTTTCCGCGCGGCGCCCGGCCCCTCTGCACGCTTGCCGCCGTCTGTGCCGCAACGGCCTGGGGGGCGGCGGCGGATATCGCCAAGCCCACGGTCACACGGACCGAACTGGGGTTCTATGGCCTGCCCAGCGTGATCGACATGCCGACGGCCGACATGATGCCCGATGGCGAATTTGCCTTCACGGCTTCGACCTTCGCCGGACAAACCCGCAGCACGCTGGCCTTTCAGATCGCCCCGCGGCTGATGGGCAGCTTTCGATACAGCAGCATCCGCAACTGGAATTCCGACGGGTTCGATACCTACTACGATCGCAGCTTCGATATGCGGTTGCAGCTTTTGACCGAAACCGCCCGCCGCCCGTCGATCACCATCGGGCTTCAGGATTTCATCGGCACCGGTGTGTATTCGGGCGAGTTCATTGCCGCCAGCAAGTCCTTCGGCGACAGTCTGAGCATCACCGGCGGTTTGGGATGGGGGCGGTTGGGAAGCTATAACCCCATTGGCTCGACCGGGACCCGACCGGTTACGTCGCCCGATGAGGTCGGCACCGGCGGGACCGTCAATTCTGACGTCTGGTTTCGCGGTGACGTGGCGCTGTTCGGGGGCGTCGTCTGGCGCCCGACGCCGAATTGGACCTTTCACGCTGAATATTCGTCGGATGCCTATGTTCAGGAATCCGAACAGCGGAATGTCTTTGACCGGAAATCGCCGCTGAACTTCGGGGCGGAATATGCGGTCACCCGCGATTTCAAGGTCGGTGGCTATTTCATGTATGGCTCCGAGATCGGGGTGCAGCTTCAGGTCAACCTGAACCCGGCCCGCCCGCCGATCGTCGGGGGGCAGGAACCAGCGGGATCGCCGGTCTACCAGCGGCCCTCGCGCGCCGAAGCGCCGGAACTCTATTCCACGGCCTGGGTCAGTTCGGAGCCCACCCGGATCACGATCCGGGACGCCCTGGCCGATGCCCTCCTGGCCGAAGGGATGGAGATGGAGGCGCTGCATCTGGAGGCCAACGAGGCCACGCTCTACCTGCGCAACAAGGGCTATCGTTCCGGTGCCCAGGCGATCGGGCGCAGCTTGCGCCTGATGTCGACAGTCATGCCGCCCTCGGTCGATACCTTCACCATCGTGCCAATGGTGACAGGGCTGGAACTGCCCTCGGTCACCTATGCGCGCAGCGACGTGGAAAAGAATGTCATTGAGGCCGATGGGGCCGAGCAGATGCTGGCAATCGCGGCGTTCGGCACGGACCCCGTCGCGCCCGGAGCGGACGACTATGCGCCCAAGGTCTACCCCCGGTTCACATGGTCGCTGGGGCCGTATGTCAGCACGTCGCTGTTTGACCCGTCCAACCCGTTTCGGATGGATATCGGAGTTCAGTTGACCGGGGCGTGGCAGCCCGCTCCGGGGTGGCTGTTTGCGGGCACCGTTCAGAAAAAACTGATCGGCAACCTGGACCAGAACAGCACACCTTCGTCCTCAACCCTGCCGCACGTGCGCAGCGATTACACGCTTTACAACAAATACGGCGATCCGGGTCTCCGGGATCTGTACGGCGCCTATTACTTTCAGGGTAGTTCGGAAGTCTACGGCCGCCTGACCGCCGGCTACCTGGAACGCATGTATGCCGGTGTCTCGGGCGAGGTTCTCTGGGCGCCGTTTGACGAGCGGTATGCTTTTGGGGCGGAGTTGAACTACGTCAGGCAGCGCGATTATGACGGCGGCTTCGGCCTGCTGGACTATGAGGTCGCGACCGGGTTCGTTTCGGGCTACTGGCAATTCACCGATGACTTCTTTGCCCGGCTCGACGTGGGCCGCTATCTGGCCGGCGATATCGGCGCCACCCTCGGGCTGGAGCGGACCTTCGCCAACGGCTGGAAGATCGGCGCCTTTGCCACCAGGACCGACGTGTCCGCCGAGGATTTCGGAGAGGGATCCTTCGACAAGGGCATCGTCATGGAGATTCCCATCGACTGGTTCCTTGGCCGGCCGACACGGGTGACCGAGCGCGTGGTGATCCGTCCGTTGACCCGCGACGGCGGGGCGCGCGTGGATGTGCCGGGGCAACTCTATCAGGCCGTGAACGACAGCCGGAAGTACAGCTTGGAAGAGCAATGGGGACAGTTCTGGAGATGACGATGTGCACTCGCCTGTCCCGCGCCCTGCGGTTCTGTGCGGTTGGTCTGGTCTTCGGACTGGCCGGTTGCAGTTCCGAACCCACGGGCCAGGCACCCGACCAGCTTCTGGCCCAGGTCACCGGGTCGTTGTTTTCCTCCGGGAACCGGGAAACGTCCGAGGTGCGCGACATCTCGGAACTGAACCGGGCCGCGATTGCGGATGTCGCCATTCCCCTGATCCTGTTCGAACTTCCCGAGCAGGGTGTCGCGACGACACTGAAGGTCTGGTACGAGGATGGTGCCTTTGTCTATTGGCGATCGGCGGATGGGGGATCGGTGATCGTGGATGACGGCGTGGTTTTCGCGACACGGGGCATTGGGTGGGACCTGATGGCCGCCGAGACACGCCAGACCGCGGCGCTGATCCGTCAGGGGCGTGGGGGCGGGTATTCCCGCAGCTATCGCCACCTTGACGGGTTGAACCAGATGATCGTGCGGGACATGAGCTGCCGCCTTGAGCGGGCGGGATCCGAAACCATCGTGGTGCTGGAGCGGCGCCACCCGGTGATCCGCTACGAAGAAACCTGTCAGGACGAGACACTGGCTTTCACCAATACCTATTGGGCCGGATCCGATGGCTTTCTGTGGAAGTCCCGCCAGTGGATCGGGGCCAAGCTGGGCAGTGCTACTATCCAGAGGCTGATCCGCTAGGGCGCGCACCGCCGTCTCACATATAGCCGCGCACCAGTGCCGCCGAGACCAGGGTCCATCCATCCGCCACCACAAAGAACGCCAGTTTGAACGGCAGCGAGACGATGGCCGGCGGCACCATCATCATGCCCATCGACATGAGGATGGCGGCGACCACAAGGTCGATGATGAGAAACGGCAGGAAGATCATGAAGCCGACCTCGAAGGCGCGCGTCATTTCGCTGAGCAGGAACGAGGGCACCAGCAGGGACAGCGGAGAGGTCGGGCTTGGCGCAAGCGTGTCCTCAGCCCGCAGTTCGGCCAAGTGTGAATAGGTTTCCGGGTCGACGCGCGCGGTCATGAAGATGCGAAAGGGCTCGAGGGTTTTCAGGAAGGCATCCTCGAACGGCAGGGTGCCTTGTACGGCCGGGCCAAGACCAACGCGCCATGCTTCCGAGAACACCGGTTCCATCACGAAATAGGTCAGAAACAAGGCCAGTGAAACAATGAGCATGTTCGGCGGCGATTGTTGCAGGCCGATGGCGTGGCGCAGGATCGACAGCACCGTCGCGATGAACGGAAAGCAGGTCACGACAATCAACAGGGCCGGTGCCACGCCAATCGCGGCGATCAGCAGGAACAGCAAGACACCTTGCCCCGACACCGTGCCATTGCCGATCAGGTCCATGGGCAGATCCTGCGCCGCTGCGGTCCCGGCTTGAAACAGCACCGCGACGCCAAGCAGTCCCGCGCCGGTGTTACGACATCGCGCCATCACGGATCACCTCGGTCAGACGCACCACCAGCTGGCCCGCGGGACCATCGTCGGAGGCTTCGAGAACCCCTCTGGCGATGATCCGGTCGCCAATGAACAGCTCCACCGGGTCGTCGATCTTGCGGTCAAGTTCCAGAACCGACTCCGGTCCGAACGCCAGCAGCTCTTGAATCGAGGGATGGGCGCGCCCGACAGACACCCGGATCTCGATGGGCACGTCTTCGAAGGGGTTCGAAGATTGGGGGGGGTGGCGCTCGGATGCCGCGGGGGTGATACCGGTCGTCATCGGCTATTCCTTTCTGTGCGAGGCAAAAAAGCTCTCGATGTGCGTTTCAATCTCACCCAGCATGCGCGACACATCGGTCAGCCGGGTGGCGCCATTCAGCGACGTGATGACCTGCCCGTCGGTGAGGTCGCCATCGGTGGAGATCTGGACGGCTTCGGCCATTTCAGGGGGAAGGAGTGCCGCAACCTCGGTCCGTGTGCTTGCGTTGGCCTGGATTTCCAGCTGCGCATCGCCGGAGTTCGCAAGGCTGTCCCGGATCAGATCCAGAACAATCTCGGCGAAATGGGTTTGTGCGACCCTTGGCAGGGTCTTCCTGGCCAGCCCGCACAGGAGCGGTTCGAGGTCTTGCACGATATCCTGGCACGCGGCCTCGTAGGTCGCCTTCGAGGCCTCGATCGCATCCTGAACGGTGCTGCAAAAGGACAGCTTGTCGGCCTCCAGCGCGTTACGCGCATCATCCCAGCCTGATTTATAGCCGTTTTCAAAGGCCTCAAGCTTGAGGCCTTCCGTCGTTGCCATGTCACCATCGAACTGGTCCGGCTCCGAGGCGCGCACGGAAAAGTCTCGCAAACTGATTCCAGTCCTGGGTGAAGTCGCCATCAGACCGGACTTTCTTCCAGCCAACTGCGCAGAACTTCGACCGTGTCGGACTGTCGTTGATCCACGAGTTCAACAAGGGTGTTGCCGGAAGGCTGGCCTGCCGTCTGGCTGGCTTTTGGAGAGTCCTTGGACGTGGATTCCCCGGCGACTGGCAGCGATTTCATACGCGATTGCGGGTCCATGACCTCCGCCATTTGTGTCGTAAGGACGACCTGCTCGCTGGCATCCGGTGCACCGGATTGCCCCTGCTCGCGGGGTAGAACCGAAAGCGCGGTTCCAGTCGTGTCGTCAACGCGCCGGTTCGACGCCAGGGGGCGGACCACGAAAATCCCAATCACCACGGCAGCAACAGCCAACAACAGGGTTTTCAGCAATTGCGAAATGTCCAGAGACGACAGGGATATCAGCGGGGAAGACGGTGCGGCGTCTTCCATGGTGGCCGATGAGAACGGCAGCGCCTTGACCGTCACCCGATCGCCCCGCTCCTGGTTGATCCCCACGGCGGAGGTGACCAATTCGCCGATTTGCAGAAGCTCCTGTTCGATTTGCGCCGGATCCCCCTCGACCGAGGCCAGGTTCACCAGAACGGCCACGGAGATGCGCTGAACCGATCCCGCCGGCTTGCTGGTTTCCCGCGTCACCTGAGAGACCTCGTAGTTGGTGGTTTCGCGGCTGGAAGTGGATTCGGTTCGGGTTTGCCGATCCTGTGCCGAAGCGTCTCCATCGGGCAGGTTGCTGGCAACCCCGACCGACGCGTCGCCGGAAGAGGATTCGCTCCGGCTCGAATCCTCGGAATCCACGCTGATGGCGACGCGTGAATCCGGCGTGATCAGGCGCTCTACCACGGTTTCTTCGTTCTTCACTGTATCGACGGCCACTTCGACAATGGCATTGCCACGGCCGACGCGGGCATCGACAAGGCGTTCGACTTTTTTCCGAAAGGAATCCGCCAATTCGACTTCCAATGACGAATAATCCCGTTCGCTGCTGAATTCCGTTCCGTTCCGCGAGTCAATGATCGCCACGGCATCCCGATCAAGACCCTGGACGGAGGACGACACCAGCGACCGGACCGCCTCTGCCATTTGCGGCGATAAGGACCCGGTGACCGGGGTCAGGGACACCGATGCAGACACGGTTCCGGCGCTGGCAAACCCTTGCGACGTGGGCGTCGAAAGATGAACCCGCGCGCCCTTGATCAGAGGACTGGACGCGATGGTGCGCGCCAGTTCCCCTTCAATCGCGCGCCAATAGGTTGCGTCGAACATGCGCGATGTGGTGCCAAATCCCGGCAGGCTCTCAAGAAGTTCATAGCCGGCACCACCGGTGCCTGCCACGCCATCCAGTGCCAGGCTCATGCGCAAGGCGTCGCGTTCGGCGGCGGGCACGTAAATGGAATCGCCCTGAATGGAGTACTCCACGTTCCGTTGGGCGAGGGTGTCGAGAATCTGTCCCGCCAACTGCGGTTCAAGCCGCGAGTACAGCAGCGCCATGGACGGCGCGAAAGGGCTGACCAAAGCCAGCATGATGGCGAACGACAGGATCGAAAAGGCGATCGCCGCCGTGACCCCCTTGTGCCGCATGATGCGAGAAAGAACGGATTCCAGAGTTTTTTTCATAGCACCCAAACGCTGCCGGATTGTGACCTCTTCCCATATGACATCCGCGCTTTAACAACTGGTTAGCTGTGTTGGCTCTAAAGATGGGTCTGTCGCGAGTCGGCCCGGGATCAAATGTCTCGTGGCGTGGAACGAAAAGGAGCGGCGTGATGTCGAAGAAATCAATCGTCTTGTTGCTTGGCTGTTTCACGCTGGGGGGCGTGGCGGGATATGCCGTCCTTGAGCCAAGGCTGGGACAAATCATGGCAACGTCGCTTGACCGGACAGACACCCTGGCGGGTTTGGAGAGTGAGATGGCAACCTTTGCCCTGCCGCCAATTTTGGTGCCGGTGTCCGCGACAAACCCGGTTCAACAACTTCGGCTGGAATTGGCAATCGCGGCTCCACCGGAGTATCTGAAGGAACTGGAGTCCAAAGCGCCGCTGTTCACAGATGTGATTTCGCAATACGTGCGATCCGTCGAAGTTTCGCAGATCGACGATCCGGGCGACATTGCGGAGCTTCGGACACAACTTCTTAGGCGGCTTCAAACGGTCTCCAGCCCCGATCTCGTTCGGGAAATCTATCTGACAAAATTCATGATTGGATAAGGGAATGGGGATGATCGCCGATTCACTTCTGATTGCCGCCGCGTTGTCGGCTGCCATCTACTGCATCGTGTTGTCCCGGAAGCTGACCAGGTTTTCGAGTCACTCGGATGGTATCGGGCAGGAAATCAAGGCGCTCGCCGATCAGGTTCAGGTGCTGAACCAGACCCTGGAAAAGACGCTGCACGATGTGGATTCCTCCTCCGAATCCTTGGCCCGAAATCTCGAAAAAGGGGAGGCGGCCAAGAAAAGCCTGGAACTCCTGCTCGCCTCCCTGCACGACCTGCCGAAAGAGAGTCCGGACAAGGATCTGGCCGAACCGGTTTTTGCAAGACGAGCCCAGAGCCTGCCGTCGCACGCGAAGCGTGGATGACGGGCATGCTGGAAAAAAGTCGATCCATCAGGAAAGTTCCGTTCGGGAAAGTGGTGGCATTCCTGTTTATTGCCTCTTGCCTCGTCAGAATCGGGGAAAGCGATTTTCTGCTGAAGGCGAGTGATTTGGTGGCGGATGTCAGCAACCCCGACCCAGATCGCGAAAACGGGCAGGGCCTTGATCCTGCGCTTCAGGATCTCATCTCGGATCTTTCCTCGCGTGAAAAGCGTTTGGACGAGCAGGCGAGGGAACTCTACGTCAGGAGCAGGCAAGTCTCCGAGATGGAGCAGGCATTGGCGGTCGCCATTTCAGAACTTCAGGTTTCGGAGGAAAACCTCTCGCGGACCATTGAAATCGCGCAACAGGCGTCCAGCGGAGACATCGAAAGGCTTGTGGGCATCTATACGAACATGAAGCCCAAGGATGCCGCTGAGATTTTCGAACAGATGCCACCGGGATTCTCGGCCGGGTTTCTGACGCAGATGGATCCGAGTGTTGCCGCCGGGATCGTCTCCAACATGTCACCTGATTCTGCCTTTGCCGTTTCCGTTCACGTGGCAGGTCGAAATATGGATGTGCCGTCCAACTAGGCAACCTGAGTGTGTAAATAGGATGGAAGTTCAACTGTGCTTGGTCTGGCTGGAATTGCTCTAATCTTTGTCACAGTCTTTGGAGGCTATCTCGCCTCCGGGGGCAAGATGGCAATCATTCTGAAATCCCTACCGTATGAATTCATCATTATCGGAGGGGCGGCAATCGGATCCTTTGTCATTGGAAGTGACAAAGGGGGAATTGCGCACGCGGCGAAAGATGTTTCCAAGGTTTTCAAGGGTCCAACCTGGCGTCCTGCTGACTATAAGGATCTTCTTTGCCTGTTGTACGAATTGATCGACGTCGCAAGGAAAGATGTGGTTGCGCTTGAGACCCACCTCGATGATCCGCGTGAATCGGATATCTTTGCCCGCTACCCGAAAATTCTCGCTGACAATGACGCGATAGAGCTGATTTGCGATACCCTCAGATCCGGACTGATGAACTTCGACGATGCGAACCAGGTCGATGAGGTTCTGGAACGTCGATTGGAGGCTCGGGTGAAGGAGGCATTGCATTCCTCGCACGCGTTGCAATCCATGGCCGATGGTCTTCCTGCACTCGGAATTGTGGCTGCCGTTCTGGGGGTGATCAAGACCATGGGGTCGATTGACCAGCCTCCTGAAATCCTTGGTGGATTGATCGGCGGGGCACTGGTGGGAACCTTCCTCGGGGTTTTCCTGGCCTACGGGTTGGTGGGGCCATTCGCGATCCGGATCCGGGACGTGGTGCTGAACGATTCGAACTACTACAAGGTCATCCGGGAAGTCCTGGTTGCGAATTTGCGCGAGCATTCAGCGAATGTGTGTCTGGAGATCGGACGCCAGAATATTCCCGGACACCTGCGACCGAATTTTCCGGAGGTGGACGAGGCCATTCGCGATCTGAAGCGGGCCGCGAGATGAAGATTACAGGCGCTCTGTTTTGGCTTTTTCTATGGCTGGTTCCTGCGACGCTGAAAGCGGAAACAGTCGTCAGATCGGGGGAACATGACGGGTTTACCCGATTGGTCTTCTATTTCGACCGCGACGTAGACTGGAAACTTGGGAGAGTGGCTGAAGGCTATGGTCTCGCAACGGGGAACCCGCCACAGCCGTATGATCTTACACGTGTCTTCGACCGTATCCCCAGGACCAGGGTGCTCTCTCTCACCCAAAATAACCAACATTTGTCGATCTCGGTTGCCTGCGCCTGTCACCTGCGGGCTTTTGAATTGTCTCCCGAAGTTCTGGTGGTGGATGTGCTGGACGGACCAGCAGAGAGAGGATCGCCGTTCGAACGGCCCTTGGACCCTGTCCCGTTGAAGCCGCCACTTTCGTTGCTGCCGACAGCCACGGAACTTTTCATGATGGGTCCCTTGCCCGAAACCCGGCTTGCTGCCGATCAATCCGATATCCGGCAGGATCAGGGCGAGGCGCGGACACTGGATCCCGAATTGTCTACCGCATTGGCGCGGGCGGTTTTCGACGGCGTGCTGGAGCCGGCAACGCAGGAAAGGATGCCGCGACCCCCGCATTTCTTGTCGGCTCCACAAGTTCTTGCCCAGACCGCGACCGACCTCCTCAACCCGCAGCGACACGCACCGGTTTTGCCTCAATGTCCGGATGCGGCGCACCTGAATTTTCTCAAACGCGCGGGGGTCGCAACTCTTGACGAAGCCGTTGAGGAATTGCAGCGCCGCATCGATCAGGAGGGGCCTGCAAGCATGGGCGAAGGTTTGGCCATGGCCTCGCAATACCTGTTCCTGGGCTTCGGAGCCGAGGCGCGCGCAGAGCTTGACAAACTGGGTGAGGATGCGCCTTCGGCGGGGTTTCTGAGGGAAATCTCCTTCCAACTGGATGCGCCGGGGCGTGTGAAATCAGACCTGCTAAGCCCTCTGGCAGACTGTCCCGGGTCGGCGGCCTTGTGGGGTGTGCTCGGTCTTGGCGAGATCGAGACGCCCGCATCCGTGAAGGTCAATACCGAAGCCGTGTTCCATACGGTCTCCGGCCTGCCATTGCACCTGCGGGCGCATCTTGCGCCTGCGGTGTCCCGGAAACTGAGGCTGTTGGGGTTGGATGAAACGGCCACCGCTGTCCGATCGACCGTGGATCGTACCATGGCCGCCGCCAGCGGAGACATGATCGTTGAACAGGCAATGGCCGCGCCGGAAGGTGTCGCCAGCACTGATCTGAAGGACCTGACCCGATCCAGGGACCTGGTGGGGCTGGAGGCCCAGTCCATTCTTCTTGAAGACATTCGGCGCGGGCAGGGCGGGCTTTCGGCAGACCAGCAGCGCGAAGTGGAGGCTCAGATCACATCTGCGAAAGGATCCCGCGAGGCCCGCCAACTTCTGCAAAGCTATATGCAGGCCATGATTCATATCGGCGAATTCGAGCCCGCCCTGACTTTCCTTTCGGATCAGGCGGAGTCCCGATTTGCCCGGGAACTGGGGGTGCCAGAAGCTTATGATGAGGTCATGTCGGCCTTGGCCAATAGCGGCGAAGAAGCCGAACTGGTCTATCTGTCTGCGGCTTACTTCCCGCATGACCGGCTGACGATCAATCCGCAGGCTGGCGCCCAGATCGCTGGCAGACTGGGGTCCTATGGGTTCCCGACACTGGCGAGCCGATACCGGTCCCTTTCGGCTCCAACCGAACGGGACAGGACGATGCCGGGCGTGATCTCTGAGCCCATCCCGCTGGATGAGGATCTGATCGCTGCAAGATATGGAGCGGTGCCGGACGGTGCCGGAGCACCTGGACCCGAACCGCGGGTTATACTGCCGGGACAGCAAACCGCCTCCGCCGCGGCCTCCGAAAGGCAGACGCCGGGATCTTTGACCCCGGACCCTGCCGGGCGCGAAGGCGGTGCGGTGACCGGGGCCCCGACCCTGGCCGCCCAGAAGGATCTTCTGGCCCAAAGCGCCAGGCTCAGAGAGATTGCCGAAACCTTGTTGGCCGGATCCCCTGCCGACCTCCGGGAATCTTCCCCCTAGTCATTCTGACCGATCACGACTAGACCGCGCGGCAAGTATGTCAGAAGTGGAGTAGTGATCTTGGACCGTTCAAGCGGCCTCAGGGCCGAATGGCTTGGAAACATTCGTGCGGATTTGCTGGCTGGGCTGGTCGTGGCGCTGGCGCTCATTCCCGAAGCCATCGCCTTTTCGATCATCGCCGGTGTCGACCCCAAAGTCGGGCTTTATGCGTCGTTCTCGATCGCGGTCATCACCGCCATCGTCGGCGGGCGTCCGGGCATGATTTCGGCGGCCACGGCGGCCACGGCGGTCCTGATGGTGACACTGGTGCGCGATCATGGGCTGGAGTACCTGCTGGCCGCGACCGTGCTGGCCGGATTGCTGCAGATCGGCGCCGGGATGCTGAAGCTGGGGTCGGTGATGCGCTTCGTCTCCCGATCCGTGATGACGGGCTTTGTCAACGCGCTTGCCATCCTTATTTTCCTCGCCCAAATGCCCGAACTGACGGGGGTGACCTGGATCACCTATGTCATGGTCGCGGCCGGTCTGGCGATCATCTACCTGTTTCCGCGCATCACGCGGGCCGTGCCCTCGCCGCTGGTCACCATTGTGGTTTTGACGCTGGTGTCGGTGGTGCTGGGGCTGGATGTGCGCACCGTCGGGGACATGGGCGCGCTGCCCGACACCCTGCCGGTGTTCCTGATCCCCGACATCCCGCTGAACTTCGAGACCCTGCAGATCATCTTCCCGGTGTCCGCCGCCATTGCTGTTGTAGGCCTGCTGGAAAGCCTGATGACGGCCTCGCTGGTGGATGATCTGACCGACACCAAAAGCGACAAGAACCGCGAGTGCATCGGGCAGGGCGTGGCCAATACAGCCACCGGGTTCATTGGCGGCATGGCGGGCTGCGCCATGATCGGCCAGTCGATGATCAACGTGAAATCCGGGGGCCGGGGCCGCCTGTCCTGCTTTGCCGCCGGGGTCTTCCTGCTGATCCTGATCGTGGGTCTGGGCGACCTGGTGCGCCAGATCCCGATGCCGGCGCTGGTGGCGATCATGATCATGGTGTCCATCGGGACGTTCTCGTGGTCCTCGATCAAGTCGCTGCGCGACCATCCGCGCAGCTCCTCCATCGTAATGTTGGCAACGGTGGTTACCACGGTCTTTACCCACAACCTGGCCATCGGTGTTCTGACCGGCGTGCTGCTGTCGGGGATCTTCTTTGCCGGCAAGATCGCGCAGATCTTCCGTGTCAGATCAACGCTTTCCGACGACGAGACCGAGCGCACCTACACGGTCGAAGGACAGGTGTTCTTCGCGTCGGCGGATGCCTTCACCAACTCGTTCGACTTCGGCGAAGCCTTGGAGCGTGTGGTCATCGACGTCTCGGGCGCACACATCTGGGACATCTCGTCGGTTGCGGCGCTGGATATGGTCGTGCTCAAGTTCCGTCGTGAAGGGGCCGAAGTGGACCTGCGCGGCATGAACCGGGCCAGCGAGACCATCGTCGACCAGCTGTCGGTCTTCGACAAGCCCGGCGCGATGGACAAGCTGTTGGAGCATTGAGGGACAAGATGGGCGAAATCATCGCGTTGGTGGACGGATCCACCTATTCCGAAAGCGTCTGCGACCATGCCGGATGGGCCGCGTCCCGACTGGGCGTGCCGGTCTCGGTGGCGCATATCCTGGGCCACCGGCAAGGCGTCAAGGCGGACCTCAGCGGTAATATCGGACTGGGCGCGCGCACCGCGCTGCTGGAGGAACTGGCCGAACTGGATCAGGCCAAGGCCAAGCTGGCGCAGCGCCGGGGCCGGGCCATCCTGGAAGACGCCAAGGCGCGGATCGAGGCGTTGGGCGTCGAAGAGGTGCATGCGCGCCTGCGCAACGGCGATCTGGTGGAAACCCTGCAGGATCTGGAAGCCAACGCTGCCCTCGTCATGATCGGCAAGCGCGGCGAGGCGGCGGATTTCGCCAAGCTGCACCTCGGCTCCAACCTGGAGCGGGTGGTGCGCGCGTCGGACAAGCCGGTGATGGTGTGTTCGCGGGCGTTCCAGCCGATCAACCGCGTTTTGATCGCCTTCGACGGTGATCCGGCCACCATGAAGGCCATCGACTACATTGCCGACAGCCCGCTGTTCGCCGGTCTGTCCCTGCATCTGCTGACCGTCGCCACGGCCTCGACCGAGATGCGGCGCAAGCATGAAGGGGCGGTGGCCCTGTTGCGCGGCAAGGGGTTCGAGGTCACCTCGGAGATCGTGCCGGGCGACGCCATCCAGGTGATCTCCGACAAGGTTTCCAACGGCGAGGCTGACCTGCTGGTGATGGGGGCCTACCGCCATTCGCGGATGCGGGCGCTGATCATCGGGTCGACCACGACCGAGATGATCCGCTCCTGCCAGATCCCGCTGCTGTTGTTCCGCTAAGCTCAGAAAGGGCGCGCCATGACCTATGTGTATCTCAAGGACGGCGACCCGGAAATCGACTCGATGCTGGCCTCGGTCTGCGAGACCGGCGGCGGCACGCGGCAGTTCACCGATCTGAGCCTCCGCCTGCGTGGCTATCCCGAGACCCGCCAGCGGGCCGAGGAAGCGGTGGCTACCGCCAAGCGCCCGCCGCGCAGCCCCCGGCACCGCAACGCCAAGATCTGGATCTACTCGGTCCAGTACAACCGGTTCCGTCACCATTTCGAAACCCACGAAGATTCGGTCGCGGTGGCCTGGAACGGCATCACCGGCACCCGGCGCGCCTTCATGGCCGCCGCCCGCGATGCCGGACGCCCGACCATCTATCTGGAACGCGCGCCGCTGCCCGGCCGGGTCACTGTGGATCCGGTGGGCATCAACCAGTTGAACGGTCTGCCGCGCGACGCCGGGTTCTACCGCGACTGGGCGGGCGCGGATCCGGACCGCACCGGGCCCGGCTGGCTGGCCCTGCGCGAGAAGCTGCAGGCCCGCGCCTCGGCCCGCGCGGATGTGGGTCAGGGCAATGGCGACACCGGGCTGGCGGGGCAGAAGTTCATCTTCTGTCCGTTGCAAGTGCCCGACGACACGCAGATCCGCCAGTTCAGCGGCTGGGTACGCGACATAGAGCATTTCATCGAATTGCTGACCGAGGCCGCCGCCGATCTGCCCGAGGGCTGGCACCTGCGGTTCAAGGAACACCCCAGTTCCAAGATCCCGCTGGGCGCAGCGCTGGAGCGAGCAAAGGCGGCCCAGCCCGACCGCGTGGTCATCGACAACCAGACCGACACGTTTTTCCAGGTCGACCGCTCGCAGGCGGTGATCACGCTGAACTCCTCGGTCGGGCTGCAGGCTTTCTACTTCGAAAAACCGGTGATCGTGCTGGGCGAGGCCTTCTTCCGCATTCCCGGCCTGGTTACGCCGGTGGATGATGCGCGCGCCTTGCACCGGGTCTTTGCCGAGGCCGATGCCGCCAGCTATGACAAAGCCTTGCGCAACGCCTTCATGAACTATCTGGGCCAAGTCTATTATCCCGAGCTTGAGACCGGTCCGGATGGCCATCCGAAGGTCAAGCCCGACCTGGTGCTGCCGAAGCTTCCGGCCACAGTCTGACGCGGCGTTTCTCAAGCCCCCTTTCCCATGGGGCGCAAAGCCTGTAACAGACGCGCGTTATGCAAGAAGGAGTAACCCGAAATGGGGTATAACGTCGTCGTCGCGGGCGCCACGGGCAATGTGGGCCGCGAAATGCTCAATATCCTCGCGGAACGTGGGTTCCCGGTGGACAAGATCGCAGCCCTTGCCTCGCGCAAGTCGCTGGGCACGGAAGTGAGCTTTGGCGACAAAACCCTCACGACCGAGGATCTGGACACCTTCGATTTCACCGGCTGGGACATCGCCCTGTTCGCCATCGGCTCGGACGCAACCAAGAAATACGCACCCAAGGCCGCGGCCACGGGCTGCGTGGTGATCGACAACAGCTCGCTCTACCGCTACGACCCGAAGGTGCCGCTGGTGGTTCCGGAAGTGAACCCCGAGGCGGTTCTGGGCTACAAGGCCAAGAACATCATCGCCAACCCGAACTGTTCGACCGCGCAGATGGTGGTGGCCCTGAAGCCGCTGCACGATCGCGCGCGGATCAAGCGGGTGGTGGTCAGCACCTACCAGTCGGTTTCAGGCTCCGGCAAGGAAGCCATCGACGAGCTGTGGGACCAGACCAAGGGCATGTATGTCCCCGGTCAGGAAGTTGCGCCGTCGGTCTATCCCAAGCAGATCGCCTTCAACGTGATCCCGCATATCGACGTGTTCCTTGAAGACGGCACGACCAAGGAAGAATGGAAGATGGTCGCCGAGACCAAGAAGATCGTCGATCCGGCGATCAAGGTCACCGCGACCTGCGTCCGGGTCCCGGTCTTTGTCGGCCATTCGGAATCGATCAACATCGAGTTCGAAGATCATCTAGACGAGGCCGAAGCCCGCGACATCCTGCGGGAAGCACCGGGCATCATGGTGATCGACAAGCGCGAGGCCGGGGGCTACATCACGCCGGTCGAATGCGTCGGTGACTATGCGACCTTCATCAGCCGCATCCGCCAGGACAGCACCATCGACAACGGTCTGAACCTGTGGTGCGTCAGCGACAACCTGCGCAAGGGCGCTGCCCTGAACGCCGTGCAAATTGCCGAAACGCTGGGCGCGCGCGTCCTGAAAAAGGGCTGACACCCGACATTGGCCTTGGCGCGCGGGCGCGCCGGGGCCGTTTGCATGGGGCCCGGCCCTAGTCGGGGCTGCCGGTTTCGACCATCCGCTTCAAACGCGCCAGACCCAGGTCAAGTTCGGCCGCGACCCAGTCATCCACCACAAGCCCGATCCATCGCGACACCGGATTGAACCCGGCATCGGTGGAAAACGACCAGGTGACCCTGGTGCCGCCCCCCTCCGATTCCAGCAGGAACGAGGCGGTCGCAAGATCCCAGTCGCCATACTCCACCGACCTGGCAACCCATTGGTTGTCGGTGATCGAGGTGATGACCTGCGCCCCATCCCCAAGGTTGGGATCATCCGAGATCCAACTCATCCGTGCGCCCACCCCAGAGGTCGGACCTTCAAACCGGATGCGCGCATCGGGATTGCGATCGATCCACGGCGACCATTCCGACACCGCCAGATGTGAATCCAGATGCGGAAAAATCTGGTCAGCCTGAGCATTGATTACAATGGATCGGCTGGCCTCGATCCGGTGCGGCAAGGCGAATGAGGCCAGAGCCAGCGTGGCAACCAGAGCGGCCAGCCCGGCGAGCGCGCGGATCATCCATGTCATCACCGGCCTCCTCGGGCGGGTCGGATCAGCGCCGGCTTGTTGCCGGATGATCCTGACCGGGCGCGGAAAGCCCCGCGCCCGATGGTCTTACAAGCTTACGAACTGGTGCGTGTCCGGATCCAGCATCTGCAGATCGCCATTGGCGATATTGACCCACATGCCATGCAGGGCCAGTTGGTCGGACTCGACCGCCTCACGGACGAAGGGAAAGGTCATCAGGTTTTCCAGCGAGACAATCACCGTCTGCTTTTCCAGAGCCGTCGTTTGTTCGCCCTTGTCGTCGATGTCCTTGATCCGGTCATAACCGGGCCGCAGGATGTCCAGCCAGCGGCCGACAAAGCTGGTGGGCTCGTCCAGTTCCGGCGCGTTGCCGCTGCACATTTCAAGGCACCCCGCCGCGCCGCCGCACAGCGAATGCCCCATGATCAGCAAGTTGGTGATCTTGAGGTTGCGCACCGCGTATTCCAGCGCCGCCGAGGTGCCGTGATGGTCCGTGTCCGGCGCATAGGGCGGCACAAGGTTGGCGATGTTGCGGTGCATGAAGAACTCGCCCGGCCCGGCACCGAAGACCGACGTCACATGCACCCGGCTGTCGCAGCAGGAGATCACCATGCAGCGCGGCCGCTGGCCTTCCTCCGCCAACCGGCGGTACCAGATCTTGTTTTCAGCGTGGTCGGTGGCCTTCCAGCCCTTGTACCGTTGCAGCAAATAGCCCGGGATGGGCCGGATGGTCAGCGGGTGCGTGAGCGCGGTGTTCTTTTCCATAAGTCTCGAAACTAGTGCGGAGTGAATTCAATTTCGAGGTACTTCGTGCTGGAAAAGCAAGGTTTTTTTGGCAGGTAGAGGGGTATGTGAAAAAACACCGGTGGGGGCCGGAACAGGGTGGGGTGTCGTGCGCTTGCATTTACGTTTTTCCGAGTCCGAGGATATGGATCCCGAAACTCTGGTGGCCTGCTTCAGTCGGGCGCGGGGCTGTTCGCGCGATCGGGCGGCGGTGGATCTGGTGGAATCTCTGGCAACCCGCATGGCGGGTCTTGCGCGGGCGCTTGCCGATGCCGACGTACAGGCGCTGGAGGACCATGCAAAACGGCTTCAGGCCACGGCCTCGGCGGCAGGGCTGCCCCGGTTGCAGCGGGCGGCGCGGGCGGCGGCGCATTGCGCGGCGGTGAAGGATCAGGTGGGCCTGGCGGCCACCGTGGGCCGCTGCCGTCGCCTGGGCGAAGCCACCATCACCCTTCTGTGGACCGCCGGCCAGGGGGCCGAGTGATCCGGCTTGCAGGTGCGCGCCAAGGGCGTAGGGTGCGGGGACCGGATGACAGGACAGGCTGCCCATGGAACTCGCATTTGCCCAAGACGCCGACACGGCGCGCCCTCTTCACCTTGTGGGACGCGACGATCTGGAAAGCTGGCTGGACGGACGGCCGGAGGCCACGCGCGCCTGGCTGACCGCGGTCGGCTTCACCGCTGAACTGGGGCAGGTGATGGCCCTGCCGGACGCCGATGGCGGATGCAGCGGCGCGGTTTTCGGCATGGGCACGCCGCAGGACCGCGCGCGAGGGCGGTTCTGGCTGGGCCGGGCACCAGCAGCGCTGCCCGCAGGCGACTGGACCCTTGAGGGTGCTCTGGACGCCGAGGAAGCCGCCGAGGCGGCGCTGGCCTGGTTGCTGGCGGGCTATCGCTTCACGCGCTATTCGGGCACCCCGGCAATCACGCCGCGCCTTGTTGTGCCCGAGGGCGTCGATGGCGGCAGCATTCAGGCCATCGCGGCGGGCGAGGCGCTGACCCGCGACCTGATCAACACGCCCGCGTCGGATATGGGTCCGGCCGAGCTTGAACAGGCCGCATTCGATGTGGCGGTCGAGTTCGGCGCGGCCATGTCCGTGACCACGGGTGACGATCTGCTGGAGGCCAATTTCCCGATGATCCATGCGGTCGGTCGCGCCTCGCCGCGCGCGCCGCGCCTGATCGACATGCGCTGGGGCAGCGACGGGCCCCGGCTGACGCTGGTCGGCAAGGGGGTCTGTTTCGACACCGGCGGGCTGAGCCTGAAGTCCGGTGCCTCGATGGGTCTGATGAAGAAGGACATGGGCGGCGCGGCGGGGGTGCTGGGCCTGGCCCGGATGATCATGGCGCTGGATCTGCCGGTGCGCTTGCGGGTGCTGATCCCGGCGGTGGAAAACGCCGTCAGCGGTGCGTCGTTCCGGCCGCAGGACATCCTGACCTCGCGCAAGGGTCTGACGGTCGAGATCAACAACACCGATGCCGAGGGCCGGCTGGTTCTTGCCGATGCGCTGGCGCTGGCGGACGAGGAAAAACCGGATCTGCTGATCTCGATGGCGACGTTGACGGGGGCCGCGCGGGTGGCGGTCGGCCCCGATATCGCGCCCTTCTTCACTCGCGACAATGCTGTTGCGGCAACCCTTGCGTCCGGCGCGGCGCAGGTGCGCGATCCGGTCTGGCGTCTGCCCCTGCATGACCCTTACGAGCCTATGATAGAACCGGGTGTGGCCGATCTGGACAACGCCCCCAAGGGCGGGTTTGCCGGGGCCACCACAGCCGCGCTGTTCCTGCACCGCTTTGTCGAAGACGCGCCGCGCTATGTGCATTTCGACATTTACGGCTGGCAGCCTGTGGCCGCGCCGTCGCGGCCCAAGGGCGGTGTCGGGCAGGGCACGCGGGCGGTGCTGGCGGCCCTGCCAAGCCTGCTTGACCTTCCCGCGTGATGGCGTAGGCAGGCGGTCAGAACAAGGAAGCCGTCATGACCCAGCCCGCCCGACCCGCGCTCAAGACCTTTCAGGTGGCGGTGCCCGTTGCCGATCTTCTGGACCGGCCCGGCGGCACCCGCAGCCGTCAGCTTCTGTATGGCGAGGCGGTGCAGCCGCTGGCCGAGGCCGACGGGCATATCCTGGTGCGGCGGGTGGCCGACGGCTATCGCGGCGCCATGCGGCCCGAGGATCTGAGCCAGCCGGTGGAGCCGACCCATCAGGTCATCACCCTGGCCACCCACCTGTACGCGGCGCCCGACTTCAAAGCGCCCGATGTGGCCAGCCTGTCCTTCGGTGCGCGGCTGACCCTGACCGGCACCGAGGGCAGCTTTGGACAAACCCACGAGGGGTTGTATGTGCCGATGGTGCATGTGGCCAAGGCGCATCTGCGGTTTTCCGACCCCGCCGGAATAGCCGAGCTGTTTCTGGGCACGCCGTATCTTTGGGGCGGCAACTCGCGGCTGGGGCTGGATTGCTCGGGTCTGGTGCAGGCGGCCTGTCTGGCCTGCGGCCTGTCCTGCCCCGGTGACAGCGGCGAGCAGGCGCGGACTGCCGGGCAGGCGGTGGCCGAGACCGAGCCGCTGCAACGCAACGATCTGCTGTTCTGGAAGGGCCATGTGGCGTTGGCGGTCAGCGACGATCGCCTGATCCACGCCAACGCGCATCACATGTCGGTGGTTTATGAGCCCGCCGAGGAAGCCGTGCGCCGGATTGCGGCGCAGGGCGACGGTCCGGTGACGGCGCGGCGGCGGCTGGCTGCCGCCGACTGAGTCGCGGTGCGCGGCTCAGACCGGGCGGATCAGCTTGCGTTCCAGCACCCGCAGAACCGTTTTCAGGTCATGCCCGCGCTTCAGGATCTGCCCGTCCATGCCGATCACCGCGTACATCCCCTGCCGGTTGCGCAGTTTAGGATGTTTCTCGATTCTATAGAGCGGGGTTTCGGCGGTGCGCCGGAAGACCGAGAACACCGCGTGGTCGCGCAGGCAGGAAATGCCGTAGTCGCGCCATTCTCCGGCGGCGACCATGCGCCCATAAAGTCCAAGGATCACGCCAAGTTCCGCGCGCTGGAAGGCCACCTGTTCGACCGGGGCGCGTGGGCCCGGAAACGGGGTCGGGGGAATCACGGTCATGCCTCAACTCTGGGGCCGGGACCGGGTGAAATCAAGCGCGGCCATGCTTAACCTTCCAGCTTTCCAAGTCTTTTGCCGCTTTTTGGGGCGAAGTTGGCTTGAATTCCCGGCACTAAATTCTGCGGGTGCGAGCGTTTGACGGTATAGTCGGACCGTGGCGCAGAAGCTGCCATTCTCCGGCACCGCCGGTTCATTGCCCCCATAGCGCGGCGGTGCCGGGGGCCTTGGCTCAGCCAAAGGCCCCCTGGCAGAACCAGCCCCCCGAGCGGGCGCTGCCATGGGCATAGAACAGCCACAGCCGCGCCCCGTCCTCCGTCACCACGTCCCAGTAATCGCGCACGCCGCTGCGCCAGGCCGGATCGTCCAGCCACCATTCCGGCGCGATGCGTTCGGGGCCGCGGGTGTGCACCGGGGTCAGGCTGCGGCGGCGCCAGCGGAACGGGCCGGTCAGGCGCGGCGCGTCGGGGGCGGTCACCGGTTCGGGCCGCCAGATCATCACCGGGCGTGGGGTCGGCGCGCGGGGCCAGTCGCCCGCCGGTTCCGACCATGCGGCGGCCAGCACATGGGCGGTCTTTTCCGGGATATGGCTGTCGGCGGGATGCAGGCGGGTGATCGCCTCCATGCCGACGCGGGCGCCCAGCCGGCCGATCAGGTCGTCCAGCACCGGGCCGGCATCGCGGCGGGTGGTGGCGGCGCGGGCGGCGTCCAGATGGCCCTTGTGCTGGCGGGCATGGACCGCTTCGGTGCGCGGCGCGCTCAGCCGCAGCCGGTCGATGCCCGGCCCGGCGTCGATCTGGTCCAGCTTCAGCGCCAGCAGCGGGCGGATGCGGTCGGGATCCGCCGAGGGGCGGGCGAGGCCGACCTCGATCTCCTGCACCTCGCGGTCGCAGCGTTCGGCCTGAAGCCGCACCAGCCGCGCGCCCAGCCCCGCCGTGCGCAGCTTGTCGCACAAGGGCGGCAGCAACCGGTCGATCCCGGCCAGCAGGTCGTCCTCAAGCCCGATGGGGTCGGGCAGGCCCAGCCGCAGGGCAAAGCGCGGGGCGGGCTTGGCGGGCGAGACCGGCTCGGGTTCCACCCCCATGGCCTGATCCAGCCGCCGCACCAGGTGCCGCCCGAGCCGCCGCGCCAGTCCGGCGCGCGGCTGGCCCGCCAGATCGCCGATGCGGCGCAGGCCCAGCCGGGCCAGGGCGGCGGTGTCCTCGGCACTCAGGCGCAGGGCGGCCACCGGCAGCGGGTCCAGCGCGGCACGGGTGCGGCCGGGCGGTGCGATGCGTCCGGCGGGGGTGTCCGGGGTGGGCAGGCCGGGCGGTGCCCCGCCGCGTTCCCAATGCCGCCGCCGGGCCGCGCGCGAGCGGGTGGCGCGGGCCTCCTGGTCGATGGCATCGCCCGACCGGACCGGATCGGCGGCCTGTCCGGCAAAGCGTGCCAGCGCCCAGGCCGCGCCCACGGTGTCGGCCAGCCCGGCGCGCACGGTCAGCCCCAGGTCGGCGCAATCGGCCTCCACCTGCCGCATCAGCGGCGCCTCGCCGCCGAACAGATGGGCGCAGCCGGTCAGGTCGATCAGCAGGGCGGCGGGCGGCTCTTCGGCGACCCAGGGTGAAAACCGCCCGGCCCAGCGGCGCAGCGCCGCCAGCAGCGCCGCATCGGCGCGGGTGTTTTCCGAGCGGGTCACAAGGTCGGGATACATCGCCAGTGCATCGCGCAGCGGCTGGCCCGCGCGCAGCCCGGCGGCCTCGGCCGCGGCCGAGAGGCTGGACAGCACCTGCGCGCCGCCGCGATCGGCAACGACGGCCAGGGGCCGTTCCAGCACGTCACGATCCTGACGCAGCAGCCGTTCGGCCCCCAGGCGTGGGAACCACAAAGAGAGAACACGACGATTCGGCATTATTGTGGCAGCAATAATGTTCCTGTTATGTTCTTACTATGACCAAAGCGCGGACAGAGTCGAGTCCAAGCCGCTTTTCGGGACTGTCTCGGGGCCGTGGCTCAGCCGCAGAAGATGCGGCTGACGGTGCCCTTGGGGGATTCGGTAAAGGTCAGCCGGCTGCCGTCGAAATCGCGCGGCACGAAGCTGTCGGCGGCCAGAACCCGCACCTGCAGGGGGGTATTCAGGCTGTCGACCACCTCGATCGGTTCGCCCTTCAGCGCGTCGTACAGGGTGGCTTCGCAGACCTGCGACGCGGGGACCGCGCCCTGCGCGCTATCATAGCTGGGGTCGCAAGCGGCGAGCGCCAGCAGGGACAGGCCGGGAAAGAGAATCGAAATGGTGACGCGCATGGCAAGCCTCGTTTTGCACGGTAACCTGCCGTCACCAATGCTTCTGCGCAAGCCATGGGGCAGGAGATCGTTGTAATGCTGTGTCTTTTGGAACAGTCTTCTGCGCAAACACAGCAGGGAGTTTCACATGCGTACACGTGCCGCCGTCGCCGTCGAAGCCGGAAAGCCGCTTGAAGTCATGGACGTGAACCTTGAAGGCCCGAAGGCCGGAGAAGTTCTGGTCGAGATCAAGGCCACCGGCATTTGCCACACCGATGAGTTCACCCTGTCGGGCGCCGATCCCGAGGGGCTGTTCCCGGCGATCCTGGGCCATGAGGGCGCGGGCGTGGTGCTGGAGGTCGGCCCCGGTGTGACCTCGCTGAAGCCGGGCGATCACGTGATCCCACTGTACACGCCCGAGTGCCGCGAGTGTGACTATTGCCTCAATCCCAAGACCAACCTGTGCCAGTCGATCCGCTCGACGCAAGGGCAGGGGCTGATGCCCGACGGCACCTCGCGGTTCTCGATGCTGGATGGCACGCCGATCCTGCATTACATGGGCTGTTCGACCTTCGCCAATCACACGGTGCTGCCCGAGATCGCGCTGGCCAAGGTGCGCAAGGACGCCCCCTTCGACAAGATCTGCTACATCGGCTGCGGCGTGACCACCGGCATCGGCGCGGTCATCAACACCGCCAAGGTGGAAATCGGCAGCCGCGCCATCGTTTTCGGGCTGGGCGGCATCGGGCTGAATGTCCTTCAGGGGCTGCGGCTGGCCGGGGCCGACCAGATCGTCGGTGTCGATCTGAACGACGACAAGAAACCCATGGCCGAGCGGTTCGGCATGACCGATTTCGTCAATCCGAGCACAGTCGAGGGCGATCTGGTGGGCCATCTGGTCGAGCTGACCGGCGGCGGGGCCGATTACACCTTCGATGCCACCGGCAACGTGGGCGTGATGCGCACGGCGCTGGAATCGGCGCACAAGGGTTGGGGCGAAAGCGTCATCATCGGCGTGGCGCCTGCCGGGGCCGAAATTTCCACGCGCCCGTTCCAGCTGGTCACCGGCCGTGTCTGGCGCGGCACCGCCTTCGGCGGGGCGCGGGGCCGGACGGATGTGCCGAAGATCGTCGACTGGTACATGCAGGGCAAGATCGAGATCGACCCGATGATCACCCACACCATGGGGCTTGAGGACATCAACAAGGGCTTCCATTTGATGCACGCGGGTGAATCGATCCGCTCGGTCGTGGTCTACTGATCCCGGCAGCGGGCGAAGGGGCGGCAGGGTGACCGGCGGCGGGGGCAAGGCAGGGCGGCTGAAGGACCGGCTGCGCGCGCTCTATACCGGGTCCACCGCCAGGGCGCACAAGTTCCGCTACGGGCTGCTGATCTTCGATCTGGTGACCATCGCCTTCGTGATCGCCACCTCGTTCAGCCATCACGGGCCGGTGGTGGAATCCATCGATGCGGTGTTCGGGGTGGTGATCCTGGCCGATTTCCTGGCGCGGCTGTTCATCAGCCCTCAGCCGCTGCGGTTCATGCTGCGGCCGATGACCTGGGTGGACATCGTCTCGATCGCCTCGTTCCTGGCGCCGCTGGCGGGTGAGGGGCTGGGCTTTCTGCGGGTGCTGCGCACCTTGCGGCTGTTGCGCACCTATCAGTTGCTTGGGCGGCTGCGGGTGGATTTCCCGGTGTTCCGCAAGCACGAAGAGGTCATCGTCGCGGCGATCAACCTGGTGGTGTTCATGTTCGTCATGACCGGGCTGGTTTATGCCACGCAGTTCCAGACCAACCCGCAGATCGGCAATTACGCCGACGCGCTGTATTTCACCGTCACCGCGCTGACCACCACCGGGTTCGGCGACATCACCTTGCAGGGAACGGTCGGGCGGCTGATCTCGGTGGTGGTGATGATCTTCGGGGTGACGCTGTTCCTGCGGCTGGCGCAGGTGCTGTTCCGGCCCAGCAAGGTGCGCGAGCCCTGCAAGACCTGCGGGCTGGTGCTGCACGACGCCGACGCGGTGCATTGCAAGCATTGCGGCGCGGTGATCCATATCGAGACAGAGGGGCAGGAATGAGCCTGAAGATACGCCCGGCGACCCCCGCCGATGCCGAGGCCCTGTGGGCGATCCTGAAGCCGGCCTTCCGGGCGGGCGACACCTATACGGTGGCGGCGGATATCCCGCGCGCCGAGGCGCTTGCCTTCTGGACCGCGCCGGAAAAGAGCGTATATGTGGCCGAACTGCCGTCCAGCGTGGTGGGCACCTTCTATGTGAAGGCCAACCAGGGCGGTGGCGGCGCGCATGTGTGCAACGCGGGATTCGTGGTGCATCCGCAGGCGCGCGGACAGGGTGTGGCCGGGGCGATGCTGGCGCACTCTCAAACTGTTGCGCGGAAGATGGGCTTTCGCGCCATGCAATTCAATTTCGTGGTCACGACAAATGCCGGGGCCATCGCGATCTGGGCGCGGGACGGGTTTGACACCGTCGGCCGCTTGCCGGGCGCATTCCGTCACCCGGTCCACGGCTATGTGGACGCGCTGGTGATGTACAAACAACTGGTGGAAACCTGATGCCTGAGACTGGAACCAAACTGCTGGCCGTGCTGATCGATGCCGACAACGTGCCCGCCAGCTATGCCGAGGCGATCTTCGAAGAGATCGCCAGTTTCGGCGAATCCTCGATCCGGCGGATCTATGGCGATTTTTCGCGTGACGGGCTGAAAGGCTGGCAGAAGAAGCTGGCGCATCTGGCGATCGTGCCGATCCAGTCGCCGGCCAACACGCGCGGCAAGAACAGTTCGGACATCGCGCTGGTGATCGATGCCATGGACATCCTGCACACAGGCCGGTTCGACGGTTTCGTGCTGGTGTCCTCGGACAGCGATTTCACCCGGCTGGCCAGCCGCATCCGCGAACAGGGGATCGACGTCTACGGCATGGGCGAACAGAAAACCCCCGAAGCCTTCCGCCGCGCCTGCAAGCGCTTCATCTATGTGGAGAACCTGACCTCGGGCGAGGCCGAACCGGCGGCGCCGGGGATCGCGACGCCGGCGGCCAAGAAGCTGAAGCCGATGGATGCGCGGGCGCTGATCTATCGCGCGATGGAGGCCATCGACCAGGACGACGACTGGTATTCGCTGGGCCAGGTCGGCCAGCACATCACCGCCGCCAATCCGGATTTCGACCCGCGAAACTATGGCAAGAAGAAGCTGAGCGATCTTCTGGCCGATCTGAAGATGTTCGAAATGCGCCGGGGCGCGGGCAACCAGTTCGAGGTACGCTGCCTGGATTGAGCCGCGGGACGCCTCCGGCGGGAGTATTTTCGCCAAGAAAAAGAGGCAGGCCTCAGGCGCGGGGGGCGTAGCGAGCCAGGAAGGTGTCCACCGCGCCGCTGACGATCCGCGTGACCTCATCGGGCCGGATGTCGTCGGTCAGGTTGAACACCCGGCGGTAGAACAGATCGGCGCGGCAGAGTTCGACGAACTGATCGGCGGCGAGGCGGCAATCGTCGATCTGAAGCGTGCCGCGGGCGGTGGCCGCCTGAAGGTAGTCGGTCAGATGCTGGCGGGCGACCTCGGGGCCGCTTCTATAGAAGGTGCGGCCCAGTTCCGGGAATCGTTCGGCTTCGGCCACGCAGATGCGGAACACCTTGAGGCCGAAGTCCGACAGGGTGAAATCGGTGATCCGGCGGGCCATGGCGGTCAGGGTTTCGCGTGGGTCGTTGCCATGGGCGGCCAGCGACGTGGCGGCCTCGGCCTGGCGCAGGCATTCCATTCGCGCCACTTCCATGAACAGCAGGCGCTTGTCGCGAAAGTAGCTGTAGAGCGTGGCTTTCGACACGCCCGCAGCGCGGGCGATGCTGTCGACGCTGGCACCTTCGAACCCTTCCTTCAGGAAGACCTCGCGGGCGCCGGCCACGACCTGATCGAATTTCCGGCCCCGTTTGATCGGGGGGTCCTGCTTGTTCAAGATATGTGCACTCCCACGCTGCGTGTCATTTTAAACTGATCGGTTCAATCGCCGCAACCAGAGTGCTGGTCAGGGCCGGGGCCGCATGCTACCGAAATCCCATGTTGGCAGTTTTTCTTCAGACTCTTCCGTTCTTTGCCATGATCGGGCTGGGCTATGCGGCGGCGCGGGGCGGCATGTTCGGGCCGGAGGCGACTTCGGCGCTGACCAAGTTCGTTTTCTACTTTGCGCTGTCGGCGATGCTGTTCCGGTTTTCCGCGGATCTGGATCTGTGGGCGGTGCTGGATTGGGACATCGTGTCGAGCTATCTGCTGGCTTGTCTGGCGGTCTATCTGCTGGCCACGCTGGTGGCGTTGGCGCGGCGGCGGGGGATGCAGGAAGCCGCGGTCGAGGCGCAGGTCGCGGTCATCGGCAACACCGGGTTCCTGGGCATCCCGATGCTGGTGATGCTGCTGGGCGAGGCTGCCATCGGCCCGCTGCTGCTGATCCTGTCGGTGGATCTGATCGTGTTTTCCTCGTTGATCGTCATCCTGATCACCCTGGCCCGCGACGGGCGGATGCGGCCATCGGCGCTGCGGTCGGTGGGGCTGGGGCTGGTGCGCAACCCGATGATCGTGTCGATCAGCGCCGGGCTGGCCTGGTCGGCCTCGGGCTGGACGCTGCCGGCACCGGCCATGTCCTTCGTGGTGATCCTGGGGGCGGCGGCGACGCCGGGGGCGCTGTTTGCCATCGGCGCGTCGCTGGCGGACAAATCGGCGGAACGGATCGAGGTCGCGATCTGGCTGTCGTTCTGCAAGCTGGTGCTGCATCCGGCGGCGGTGGCCTTCACCATGCTGGTGCTGATCCCGGTGGAGCCTTTCGCGGCCACCGTTGTGATCTCGGCCTCGGCGCTGCCGGTGGCGGGCAACGTCTATATACTGGCGCAGCACTATGGGGTGGCACCGCAGCGGGTATCGGCCTCGATCCTGATCTCGACGCTGGTCAGCGTGGTGACCGTGCCCATGGTGATCGCCTGGCTGTCCGGCGGCTGAGGCTTGCCCGAAGCACCCCGGCGCGGTAGCCGTTTGAGCAGACAAGCAGAAGGATCGCCGCCGATGAAAACCCTCTCCGAGAACCGCGTCTTCGATGGTGTGCAGGGCGTCTATGTCCATCCGTCGGTGACCTGCGGCTGCGAGATGACCTTCGCGCTGTACCTGCCGCCGGAAGCCGCGCACAGCAAGGTGCCGCTGCTGTGGTACCTGTCGGGGCTGACCTGCACCCATGAAAACGCCATGACCAAGGCGGGCATGCAGAAATACGCCGCCGAACTGGGCATGGCGGTGTGTTTTCCCGACACCTCGCCGCGCGGCGCGGATGTCGCCGATGACAAGGCGTTCGATCTGGGGCAGGGCGCGGGCTTTTACGTCGATGCCAGCCAGGCGCCCTGGGACCCGCATTTCCGCATGTGGTCCTATGTGACCGGCGAATTGCCCCGGCTGATCGGGGATCATTTCCCGGTCGAGATGGACCGCCAGTCGATCACCGGCCATTCCATGGGCGGTCACGGGGCGCTGACCGTGGCCATGCGGCAGGCGGAGCGGTTTGCCTCGGTGTCGGCCTTCGCGCCGATTGCCAATCCGGTGGCCTCGGACTGGGGCCGCAAGCAGTTCACCGCCTATCTGGGCAATGACGAAGCCGATTGGGCGGCGCATGATTCCAGCCTGCTGATGCGCGACCACGGCTTCGACGGGCCGGTGCTGATCGACCAGGGCACCAGCGACCAGTTTCTGGACCTGCTGCGCCCCGAGACTTTGGCCGAGGCCATGGCCGCGCGGCGGCAGGACGGGGTGTTCCGCTTCCAGAAGGGCTATGACCACAGCTATTTCTTCATGGCGACCTTCATGGAGGCGCATATGGCCTTCCATGCGGATGCGCTGGACCTGTGACGCTTTACATCGACGCAGATGCCTGCCCGGTGAAAGCCGAAGCCGAACGGGTGGCCACGCGCCACCGGGTCGAGATGGTGCTGGTCTGCAACGGCGGGCTGCGCCCCTCGGCCAATCCGCTGGTGCGCCATGTCTTCGTCGAAGACGGCCCGGACAAGGCCGATATGTGGATTGCCGAGAATTGCGGCGCCGGCGACGTGGTGGTGACCTCGGACCTGCCGCTGGCGGACAAATGCCTGAAGGCCGGGGCGCGGGTCTTGCAACACAACGGCGCGGCGCTGAGCCTGGCCAATATCGGCGCGCGGCTGGCGACACGGGACCTGATGGCGGATCTGCGCGCCTCGGACCCGTTTCTTCAGGGCAGCGGGCGCGGGTTTTCCAAAGCCGACCGGTCACGGTTTCTTCAGGCGCTGGACACGGCATTGACGGCGGCAAAACGAGGGTAGGGGTATGAGTATCGACGCGGTGATCTTCGACATCGGCAATGTGCTGATCGAATGGCAGCCCGAGACCTACTACGACCGGGTGGTGGGCGCGGAACGGCGCAAGGCCATGTTCGCTGCCGTCGACCTGCACGGCATGAACGACGAGGTCGATCGCGGCGGCGATTTCCGCCAGACGATCTATGACACGGCCGAGAAATACCCGGCATTTCGCGATGAAATTCGCATGTGGCACGACAACTGGCTGGATCTGGCGCAGCCGCGCATCGAAGGCTCCATCGCTCTGCTGCGGGAATTGCGTGCGGCGGGGGTGCCGGTCTTTGCGCTGACCAATTTCGGGATCGGGTCGTTCGAACTGGCGCGCACGCGGTACGAGTTTCTGGATGAATTCGACCGTCGCTATATCTCGGGGCATATGGGGGTCATCAAGCCCGATGCCGGGATCTATGCGCAGGTCGAGGCCGATTGCGGCATTGCGCCCGAGCGGCTGCTGTTCACCGACGACCGCATCGACAACATTCGTGCCGCACAGGCGCGCGGCTGGCAGACCCATCTGTTCGACGGGGTCGCGGGCTGGCACGCGGCCTTGCGGGCGCATGGGTTGCCGGTGTCCGGCGGCTGACGGCCTGTCCGATCAGGCGGCGCGGGGGACCGCTTGCCAGGGCCGTTCGCGGATCGGCAGGTGAACGATGGCGCTGAAGGCGCCGACCCCGACGCCGACCCACCAGACGACCTCGTACCCGCCCGTGAGGTCGTACAGCTTGCCGCCCAGCCAGACCCCCATGAACGAGCCCAACTGGTGCGAGAAGAAGATCACGCCGTACAGCGTGCCCATGTAGCGCAGCCCGTAGATGTGGGCGACCAGCCCCGAGGTCAGGGGCACGGTTGCCAGCCACAGCGCCCCCATCAGCCCCGAAAAGATCAATACCGAGGCCGGGGTGACCGGGGTCAGGATGAACCATGCCGCGATCAGCGTGCGCCCGAGATAGATCCAGGCCAGCAGGTATTTCTTGGAATAGCGTTTCCCGGCCCAGCCCGCCGCCAGCGTGCCCGCGATATTGGCCAGCCCGATGACCGATATCGCCACCGCGCCCAGGGCCGAGGTGGTGGTGATCCCCATGCCCGCCAGCAGGCCGCCGGGGTCGATGGGTCCGCACAACTCGGTTACGAAGGCCGGGAAATGAGCGGTGATGAAGGACAACTGATAGCCGCAGGAAAAGAACCCCAGGAAGATCAGCGTATAGGTCGGATCGCGGAAGGCCCGGTTCAGGATCGTGCCCATGGACTCTTCCAGTTCCGTCCGGCTGATGGTGGGCGCCTTCATCATCGGCAGCACCGCCAGCGAGGCCAGCACCACCACCGCGAAGACCAAAAAGACCTCCTGCCAGGACAGGAAGCCCAGAAGCCATTGCGCCACCGGGGGGCCGAAGACCTGCCCGGCCGAACCCGCCGCCGTGGCGATGGCCAGCGACATGGAGCGGTTTTCGTCCGAACTGGCCCGGCCCACCACCGCCAGGATGACCCCGAAGCCGGTGCCGGCGATGCCGAAGCCCACCAGGATCTCCAGCATCTGATGCGCCTCGGGCGTCACCGCGAAGGATGACAGCACCAGCCCGGCGGCATAGACCAGCGCGCCCAGGATGATCGCCTTGCGGTCGGTCATCTTCTCGGCCAGCGCGCCGAAGATCGGCTGGCCGAAGCCCCAGGCGAGGTTCTGGATCGCGATGGCCAGCGAGAATTCCGCACGCGGCCAGTTGAACTCGGTCGCGATGGGGATCTGGAACACGCCAAAGGCCGCGCGGATGGCAAAGCTGATCATCAGGATCAGGCAGCCGGCGACAAGGACGGGGGAAATCAGGCGAGGCTGGGACATCGGCGGCTCCTTCCCGCCGACATTTGCCGCGCGGGCGAGCGTCGGTCAAATCAAAGCTTGTGATGGGGGTGATCAGCGGGCGGGCCGGGCGCCGGGTCAGCCGCGCAGGCGCAGCACCAGATCGCGGTCCTCGCGGCGCAGGCGCAGGTCCCAGCCGGTGGCCCGCTGCGACAGCAGCCGCGCCAGTTGTGCGGGGTCGGTCACCGGGGTGCCGTTGACGCCGGTGATGATGTCGCCGGGGCGCAGGCCGCTGCGTTGGGCCGGGCCGCGTGCCGCGACCACCACGGCGCCGCGCGCCTCAAGCCCGAGATTCAGGTCTTCCAGCAACCGCGGCGTCAGTTCGGCCACGGTCAGGCCGTTGAACGGGGTGCGCGCGGTGATGGTCTGGGGCGGGGAGGAGGGCGAGTCGGGGGCGATCTCAAGCCCGATCTCGACCGTCAGCGCGCTGCCCTTGCGATGCACCTGCGCGGTCACTGTGCTGCCCGGTCCGCGCACGGCCAGCCGGTAGTCCAGTTCCACCGGCGCATCGGTCGGCAGCCCGTCCAGCGCCATCAGGATATCGCCGGGCTGCACCCCGGCGCGGGCAAAGGGGCTTTGGTCGTGCAACCGCGTGACCAGCAGCCCGCGCGGCACCGGCTGGCCCAGGGCTTCGGCCAGCGCGCTGTCCACCGGCTGCAATTCCATCCCGGCCCAAGGCCGCGCGAACTGCGTGGCCCCGGCCTGCGCCTGCGTCACATATTGCTGCACCAGGTTGGCCGGAATGGCGAAGCCGATGCCGTTCGAGCCGCCCGAGCGGGTCAGGATCGCCGTGTTGAGGCCGATCAGCAGCCCGGCCATATCCACCAGCGCCCCGCCCGAGTTGCCGGGGTTGATCGGCGCATCGGTCTGCAGGAAATAGCTGTCGCGCAACCCCGGCACGCCGCCCGACCGGGCCAGCCCCGAAACGATGCCGCTGGACACGGTCTGGCCGACGCCGAAGGGGTTGCCGATGGCCAGAACCAGGTCGCCGACCTCGGCCGCGTCGGAATCGCCGAAGGTCAGGGCGGGCAGGCCGGCGGCCCCTTGCAGCCGGATGATGGCCACATCCGATTCGGGGTCCGACAACAGGATCTCGCCGTCGAATTCGCGCCGGTCCGACAGCACCACGCGGATCTCGGTGGCGTCGCCGACGACGTGGTGATTCGACACGACCAGCCCGTCGGGCGAGACGATGACGCCCGAGCCTAGGGAGTTCTGCACTCGCGGCACGCTGCGGCTGTAGGGCGTGAAGAACTGCGAGAAGAACGGATCGTCGGCAAAGGGGCTGACCCGCTGTGCCACCACGCGCTTGGCATAGATGTTGACCACCGCCGGAGCCGCCGCCTTGACCACCGGCGCAAAAGACAGCTGCATCTGCGCCTGCGAGACAGGCACATCCGTATCAGCATGGGCGCGCTGGGTCTGCGGGATCGCCAGAACAAGGCTCAGGGCAAGGGTGGACAGCAGGCGGCGCATGGGCAAGGGCTCTCGTCTTGGGTGCCCCTCAGATAGGAAAAACCGTCCCGGCGATTCAAGGGCCAACCTGGGGCCAGGGCGCGCCCGCGCCGCGCCGCAGGCGCGGCGCCCGACCCAACCCCTGGCAGGCCGCAAGGCCGAAGGGGGCGGGAGGGTCCCCTTTCCCGTTTCGCCGGCCCTGCGCGCATCGGGACAGTTTTCTTTGTCCGCAACAGCCGCTAGGCCTTTGCCATGACCGAGCTGCGCTACATCTATGCCACCCGTGCCGACGAGGGCACCATCCGTCCTGACCCGGCACAGGAGGCCGTGCTGCCGGAATTCGAACGTATCCGCACCGCGTTGCAGGCTCCGCCGCCCAAGCGCGGGCTGTTCGGGTTGGGCGGTGCCAAGCCCGAAAAGATCAAGGGGCTGTACCTGTGGGGCGGGGTGGGTCGGGGAAAATCCTTTCTGATGGACCTGTTCGTGACCCATGTGGCCGTGCCCAAGCGCCGGGTGCATTTCCACGCCTTCATGCAGGAGATCCACGCCGGCATGGCCGAGGCCCGCAAGCGCGGGGTCGAGGATGCGCTGGCGCCCGTCGCCGACAAAGTGGCCGCCGAGGTGCGCCTGCTGGCCTTCGACGAGATGCAGATTTCCGACATCACCGACGCGATGCTGGTGGGCCGCCTGTTCGAACGGCTGTTCGCCGCTGGCGTGGTGATCGTGACCACCTCGAACCGCCACCCGGACGAGTTGTACAAGAACGGGTTGAACCGGCAGCTGTTTCTGCCGTTCATCGAGGAAATCAAGAAACACCTGGAAATCTGGGAACTGGTCAGCCCGACCGACTATCGCCAGGACCGACTGTCGGGCGAACAGGTCTATTTCCACCCGGCCAACGAAGCGGCCCGCAGCGCCATCGACAGGATCTGGCAGGACATGACCGGCGCGCCCATCGAGCGCATCCGCGCCGCCCGCACCGAGGCCGCCGCCGCCGGGCTGGCGCGCGGCACCTATGCCGCGCAGGCCGCCGGGCTGGTGCTGACCGTCAAGGGACGGCAGGTGGTGCTGCCGCGCTTTCGCAACGGCGTGGCGCGGGCCAGCTTTTGGGATCTTTGCGGCGCCATGCTGGGCCCGGCCGATTACCTTGCGGTGGCCGACGCGGTACGGGTTCTGATCCTGGAAGACGTGCCACGCCTTGATTCCTCGAAGTTCAACGAGGCCAAGCGTTTTGTCACCCTGATCGACGCGCTTTACGAGGCCGGCGTCAAGCTGGTGATGAGCGCGGCGGAAGAGCCGGAGCGCCTGTATCTGGAAGGTTCGGGTTCGTTCGAATTTGAGCGCACCGCCAGCCGACTGCGGGAAATGCAGTCTGCGGACTGGGGCCAATCAACAACACACTGAAAATAAACACTTGTCAGAAACCCATTGTTAAGCAAGGGTACAACCTGAAAGTGTATTTAGGTGTTTGTTAACGAGTAACCGGGTGCCCCCTGCCCATGTTCGCCGATTTTCGGTGAACTGGCAGGGGTGTGCACCCCGGCGCTTTTGCCCCGCCTTCCAGCCCAGCTCCGGCATGACCGGCACCCTTGCCGAATTCACCCGGCGTGAACAGCCGCGCTACCACCTTGTCATCGGCGCCGGGGACGGCTAGCAGGCTGGGGAGCAGACGACAGGGGCCTTCGATGGACGATCTTCGGGACAAGTATCTTTCCGCCATTGCCGATGCGGCAGACGAATCCGCGCTGGAAACGCTGCGGGTTCAGGCCGTGGGCAAGAAGGGCGAGATCAATCTGAAGATGCGCGAGCTGGGCAAGATGACCGCCGAGGAGCGGCAGGTCGCGGGCCCGAAGCTGAACGCACTGAAGGATGAGATCAACTCGGCTCTGGCGGCGCGCAAGGCGGCGCTGGCCGATGTGGCGCTGGACGCCCGCCTGCGCGACGAATGGCTGGATGTGACCCTGCCGGGGCGTGCTGCCGGGCGGCCGATGGGCAGCGTGCATCCGATCAGCCAGGTGACCGAGGAAATCAGCGCCATCTTCGCCGACCTGGGCTTTGCCGTGGCCGAAGGGCCGCAGATCGAAAGCGACTGGTACAATTTCGACGCGCTCAACATCCCGCCCCACCACCCCGCGCGGCAGGAGTTCGACACCTTTTACATGCACCGCGACGCAGGCGACAATCGCCCGCCGCATGTGCTGCGGACCCATACCTCGCCGGTGCAGATCCGGGCGATGGAAAAGACCGGCGCGCCGATCCGGGTGATCGCGCCGGGCCGGGTGTACCGGTCGGACTATGACCAGACCCACACGCCGATGTTCCACCAGATCGAAGGTCTGGCCATCGACAGGGACATCTCGATGGCGCATCTGAAATGGGTGCTGGAGGAATTCTTCGCCGCCTTCTTCGAGATCGATGGCATCAAGACCCGCTTCCGGGCCAGCCATTTCCCCTTCACCGAACCCTCGGCCGAGGTCGACATCCAGTGTTCCTGGGTCGATGGCCAGTTGCGCATCGGCGAAGGCGACGGCTGGATGGAGGTTCTGGGCTCGGGCATGGTGCATCCGCATGTGCTGAAATCCGCGGGCGTGGATCCCGACCAGTGGCAGGGCTTTGCCTTCGGCTTGGGGATCGACCGTCTGGCGATGCTGAAATACGGCATCCCCGATCTGCGCGCCTTCTTTGACAGCGATCTGCGCTGGCTGCGCCACTACGGGTTCAGCGCGCTGGACCGGCCGACCCTGCACGGGGGCCTCAGCCAGTGATACACGACGGCCTTGATCTGGAACATCGCATCTTGCAGCGCATTCTGGATTGGCATGCCGAGACCGATCGCCCCGAGGGCGGGCTGTCGCTGTTCTGGTCCGACGCGCCCGGTTTCTTCGACCTGGCCGCCGCTCCCGGCGAAGATGCCGACCGCTGCTGGCACCGGTTGCAGGACACCCTGCGCGCGATGTTGCAAAAGCGGCTGATCGCCGGAACTGTAACGGTGATGGAGGTGCGCGACCTGCAGGTCGGCCCACGCGGCGTGCTGGTGCTGAAGGAACTTGAAATCACCGCGCTGAACAATCGCAAGCGGTTGCTCGAGGTCGAGCAGACGGAACTGCGCGCCGCCCAGAAGGCCGCCCACGACGAACGCGACGCGGTGTTCCGCGGCAAGCAGGAGTTGGTGCAGGCCCAGAAATCGCTGGCCGAGGTGCAGGGCCGCCTGCGCGACCTGCGTGACGATCTGGATGCGGGCCGCGATGCCCTGCGGGCCGAGCAGGATGCGCTGGCCGTCGAACGCGACAAGGTGTCCCGCGCTCTGGACGAGGAACGGGCGCATTTCGAACGCCTGCTGGCCGAACGTCAGGCCGAGGCCGCCGCCGAGCAGCGCGCCGCCGGCCGTTGGCGCACCGCCGGGCTGTTGTCGCTGCTGGCCGGCGGGCTGGCAGCCCTTCTGGCCGTCAGCCAGTCGGGCCTGATCTGACCGGCGCTGCCGCTGCCCTCCGACGCGTGCGCCGGTGGCCAGCGGTACACCCCCCCACTCATCCCGCCTGCGCTTCACATCCGCCCCTGCCTGCGGTAAGCGCAACGCGAACGACCGCACGGAGCTTTCGCCATGAAATTCACCCTCTCCTGGCTCAAGGAGCATCTCGACACCACGGCCTCTGTGGACGAGATCGCCGAGACCCTGACCGATCTGGGGCTTGAGGTCGAAGAGGTCGTGAACCCCGCCGACCGGCTGGGCGCTTTCACGCTGGCAAGGGTGGTGAAAGCCGAGAAGCATCCCGATGCCGACAAGCTGCGGGTCTGTCAGGTCGCCACCGACAGCGGCGAGACCCAGATCGTCTGCGGCGCGCCCAATGCCCGCGAAGGCATCACCGTGGTGCTGGCGCGTCCCGGCACCTATATTCCCGGTCTCGACATGACCATCCAGGTCGGCAAGATCCGTGGCGTCGAAAGCCACGGCATGATGTGTTCCGAGCGCGAGATGGAGCTGTCGGACGAGCACACCGGCATCATCGAACTGCCCTCGGGCGAGATCGGCGAGCGCTTCATAGACTGGCTGGCGGCCAATGATCCGGCCAAGGTCGACCCGGTGATCGAGATCGCCATCACCCCCAACCGCCCCGATGCGCTTGGCGTGCGCGGTATCGCCCGCGATCTGGCGGCGCGGGGGCTGGGCACCCTGAAACCGGCCAAGGATGTCACGGTCGAGGGCACTTTCGACAGCCCCATCGGCGTGACCATCGACGCAGGCACGCTGGACGAGGCGCCACTGTTTCAGGGTCGCTTGATCCGGGGGGTCAGGAACGGCCCCAGCCCGGTCTGGTTGCAGGCGCGGCTCAAGGCCATCGGGCTGCGCCCGATCTCGGCGCTGGTGGATGTGACCAACTTCTTCACCTACGACCAGAACCGGCCTTTGCATGTCTTCGACGCCGACAAGGTCAGCGGCAACCTGCGGGTGCATCACGCCGAGGGTGGCGAGACCCTGACCGCGCTGGACGAGAAAGACTATACGCTGGAGCCCGGCATGGTGGTGATTTCCGACGACACGGGCGTCGAGAGCATCGCGGGCATCATGGGCGGCCTGTCCACCGGCTGTACCGAAGACACCGTGAATGTCTTTCTTGAGGCCGCCGTCTGGGAGCCGATCCAGATCGCCCGCACCGGCCGCGCCCTGAAGATCAACTCGGACGCGCGTTATCGCAATGAACGCGGCATCGATCCGGCCTTCAACGCGCAGGCCATCGAACAGGCCACGGCGATGATTCTAGAGCTGTGCGGCGGCGAGCCGTCCAATGTTGTCACCGCCGGCGCGGTGCCGAATATGGCGCGCGCCTACAAGCTGGACACCGACCGGGTGCAGTCGCTGGTGGGCATGACGATCCCGGCCGAGACCCAGCGCGCGACGCTGGAAGCCCTTGGCTTCGTGATGGATGGCGACATGGCGCAGGTGCCCAGCTGGCGCCCGGATGTGCAAGGCGAGGCCGATCTGGTCGAGGAAGTCGCGCGTATGGCCTCGCTGACCCGTCTGGAAGGCAAGCCCCTGACCCGGCCCACGCCGCGTATTGCCCGCCCGATCCTGACGCCGATGCAGAAACGCGAAAGCACGGCCCGGCGGGCGGCGGCGGCCCGTGGCTATAATGAATGCGTGACCTACAGCTTCATCGATCAGGCCTCGGCAGAGCTGTTCGGTGGCGGCACCGATGCCACCATGCTCGCCAACCCGATTTCTTCCGAGATGAGCCACATGCGCCCCTCGCTGCTGCCCGGACTGTTGCAAGCCGCAGCGCGCAACCAGGCGCGCGGGTTTCTGGATCTGGCGCTGTTCGAGGCCGGCCCAGTGTTCCACGGCGGCGAGCCGGACGAGCAGGAGGTGCAGATCACCGGCCTTCTGGTCGGCCAGACCGCCGCACGTCAGGTCGGGGCCGAGCGCCGCCCGGTGGATGTGTTCGACGCCAAGGCCGATGCCGAAGCTATCCTTGCCGCCATCGGCGCGCCCGCCAAGGCGCAGATCCTGCGCGGCATGAACGGCTGGTGGCATCCGGGACGGTCGGGCAAGATCTGTCTCGGGCCGAAGAAGGTTCTGGCGGGCTTCGGTGAATTGCATCCGCGCACGCTGGAAGCCATGGATGTGAAAGGCCCCGCCGTGGCCTTTGCGATCCACCTTGCCGCCGTGCCCTTCCCCAAGGCCAGGGGCGCAACCCGCCCGGCGCTGGTGCTGAACGATCTGCAGGCGGTGGAACGCGACTTTGCCTTCGTCGTCGACGACGGGGTCGAGGCGCTGGCACTGCTCAATGCCGCGGCCGGGGCCGACAAGGTCCTGATCGAAAGCGTCCGGGTGTTCGACGAGTTCCGGGGTGAGAAAGCGCAGGTGCAGATGGGCGCGGGCAAGAAATCCCTCGCCATTTCGGTGCGCCTGCAACCGACCGACAAGACGCTGAAGGACAAGGATATCGAGGCGGTGGCCGACAAGATCATCGCCAATGTATCCAAGGCCACCGGCGGCATCCTGCGCGGCTAGGGCAGGCGGCCTGTCAAGGGGCAGGTCCGGGGCAGCTTGCACCGGACCGCGCCTGACCGGCCCTCGATGGGGCGGGAAGGCGCCGCCCCCCCCGGTCATTTCAGCGTGACCAGCGTCACCCCGCCGATCACCATGGCCGCGCCCAGCAGCTTGGACAGGTTCAGCGGCGATTGCGCCATGCCGAACAGCCCAAGCTGGCCGAAGACCATCCCGGCCAGTACCTGCCCCGACACCAGCAGCACAAAGAACACCCCCAGCCCCATCCGCGGGATCAGATAGGATGATCCAAGGATCATCCCCGCGCTCATGATCCCGGCGCTCAGCAGCCACAGGGGAACCGTGCCGACCTTCTGGAAATCCGCCGCGCGGCTGCCGGTGGCCAGCGCGATGGCCACCGAACTGACGAAGGCGATGGCGAAGAAGGGCACATTGGCCAGCGGTCCCGAACCCAGGATCTGCGCCGACCGCGCGATCATCGGGAAATAGATCGACACGATGGCCCCCAGGACCAGGGCGAGCGCTACGGTTGCAATTGTCATGATATTCTCCCCTGCAAAGCGCCAGCATGGGACAGCGCGCGCGTACGGCCAAGGGAAACCCGCACCTCAGGCAATCTCCAGATGCCGGGCCAGAAGGTCAAAGACCAGCCGGATGCGGCGGCTGGTGTGGATCTCGCGGTGCGTGGTCAGCCAGACCGGAAACCGCAGCGGCTCCACCTGCGGCAGCAGCCGCACCATCCCCGAGGCCTGCCCGACCGCATCCGACATCATCACGATGCCCAGCCCCCGCCGCACGCATTCCCAGGCCACCAGCCCGTTCTGTGAATTCAGCTTGAAGCTCGCACGCGCCACCGGGTAGCCAAGCGCCTGCAGATGGTCCCGCATCACATCGGGGTCACCGAAGCTGATGAAATCATGGCCTTTCAGATCCTCGACCGTCTGCGGCTGCCCCCGCGCGCGCAGATAATCGGGCGCGGCGTAGAGACTGGCCGAGGCCTCGCCCAGCAATCGCGCGATCAGGTCGGGCTGGGTCGGGCGCACGTGGCGGATGGCGATATCGGCCTCGCGCCGCATCAGGTCGCGGATGTCGTTGACGGCAACAATGTCGATCTCCAGCATCGGCGCCTGCCGACGCAATTCGCCCAGAACCGGCACCAGATGGTAGGCCGAGAAGATGTCCGACGCGGTGATCCGCACCAGCCCGTCGATGGATTGCGCCTGTCCCGAGGCCGCCAGCGCCACCCGCGTCGCGGCCGCGCCCATGGCACGCACCGGTTCCAGCAGATCGGCCCCGGCGCGGGTCAGGGTCAGCGATTTGCCCACCCGTTCGAACAGCAGCACGCCCAGTTCCTCTTCCAGCGCGGCCACCTGCCGGCCCAGCGTCGGCTGGGTCAGACCCAGCTTGCGCGCGGCGGCGGACAACGAGCCCTCTTCTGCCGTGGCCAGAAAAGCGCGCGCGCGGGTCCAGTCAAAGTTCGCGAGGGGATCTTTCATGCATATCTGTATATCCCATCCGCGAATTTCGGCAATTCTTCTCGGGTTTCCGCATAGGTAGGCTGCGTCCAAATATTCCGAGAGGGTTCACATGAAAGACGCCACACAATTTTGGGACGGAATCGCGCCCCGCTATGCCAAATCCCCCATCCAGGACATGGATGCCTATACCTACACGCTGGACCGCACCCGCTCCTACCTGCGCGACAGCGACCGGGTGCTGGAACTGGGCTGCGGCACAGGCTCCACCGCGCTGCTGCTGGCCGACGGGGTCGACAGCTATCTGGCGACCGATCTGTCCGGCGCGATGATCGACATCGGGCGGGACAAGGCCGCGGCGCAAGGCACGGACAACCTGGAGTTCCGCCAGTGCGACGCGCTGGCCGCAGGGGTCGAGGGGCCGTTCGATGCGGTTCTGGGGCTCAACCTTTTGCACCTGGTGCCGGATGCGCGCGCGGTTCTGGCCCGGGCACATGCGTTGCTGGCCCCCGGCGGACTGCTGATCACCAAGACGCCCTGTCCCACCGATCGCAGCACGCCACTGAAAATCCGCGCCATGCTGCTGGCCTTGCCGATCGCGCAACTTCTGGGCAAGGCCCCTGCGGTCAACTTCCTGAAGATCGCCGAATTGGAAGACGCCGTCACCGAGGCCGGGTTCGACATCATCGAGACCGGCAATTATCCGGCCCGTCCTCCCAGCCGCTATATTGTCGCGCGCAAGCGCTAGTCCGGCGGGCGCGCCAGCATCCGCCCTGTGCGGGGCTTGGCGCGCCGCGCCCCCCGGTCTAGGGAAGGGCGCAGCAAAGGGAGAATGCCATGGCTTTGAAAGTTTACCTCTCGGGAGAGATCCACACCGACTGGCGCGAACAGATCGTCGAGGGATCCTCGGATCTGGACGTGCAGTTCGACAGCCCGGTGACCGATCACGACGCCAGCGACGATTGCGGCGTGGCGATTCTGGGCGGCGAGAACAGCAAGTTCTGGCATGACCACAAGGGCGCCAAGGTGAACGCGATCCGCACCCGCAAGGGGATCGCCGATGCCGATGTGGTGGTCGTGCGCTTTGGCGAGAAATACAAGCAGTGGAACGCGGCCTTCGACGCGGGCTATGCCGCCGCGCTTGGCAAATCGCTGATCGTGCTGCACGGGGCCGATCACCAGCACGCGCTGAAAGAGGTCGATGCCGCCGCATTGGCCGTGGCCGAGACGTCGCAGCAGGTGGTGCAGATCCTGCGCTACGTGCTGACCGGGCACCTGCCGGGCTGACCCCGGCGGCGCGCGGCCCGGTCCCGGATCAGGGGCAGGGCTGCGCGGCGAAGGCGGCGTGGCTTTCGGGGTATTTCATCGCCGACATCATCCACGCGACCTGGGTGTCGTCATAGGCGTTCACGTATTGCCAGGCGATCTGCCCCTCGGGCGTCAGTTCCAGCGCCCGTCCGGCGTCGGTTTCGGCCATCAGCACATTGCCATTGTCCAGCATCTGGTGCTTGCCCCGGAACGGGGTGTAGAAATCCTCGCCGCCCTCGGTGGGCCAGAGCGTGGCCGTGGCCCGCGTGACCGGGTCGATCTGCAGGATGCGCGAGCCGCCCAGCAGGGTGGTCCAGCCGGTATCGGCGCGCGGCTCGGCCAGGGGTCGGTTGTCAAACAGGGTGATGGTGCCATCGGGCTGGAAGTCGGGATCATGTGCGCCGCTCATCGGGCCGGTCATCCACCATTTCAGATCCATGGTCTGGCCGTCGAGGATCCAGATCTGGTTCTTGTTGCGGGCGTTGACCATCAGGTCGCCGGCCTCGAACAGCGGGAAGGCCGCGGCCATTTCGGGGCGCAGCACCTCGACGTCATTGACGTGCAGCACATCCGTGGGGGTGTTGCGCAGGGCCGACACAATGCCCTGATAGCCGGCGCGGACCAGCGGCTCCTTCAGGTCCAGATCCTCGCGCAGGGCGCCGTCGTCGGGGGAAAAACCGCGCACCCGGTCAAAGCGCAGGGGCGTATCGGCGAGGCGGGGTTCGACCTCCATCTCGCCGCTGGCCGGGGTCCAGATGGTGCCGTCGGGGGCAATGTCGATGGCATGATGCGGGCGCAGCGCGTTCTGCCACACGATCTCGCCACAGCGGGAAATGCGCATCAGGCCCTGACCATCCAGGTTGGCCAGGATATCGCCGTTCTCGTACAGATGCGCGCCGTGGATCAGGGTGTGAAACCTGTGCGCCTTTTCGTCGAAATCGACCTCGAACAGATCGATGGGCCATTGGTACAGTTGCGTGCCATCAGCGGCATACAGCCGGGCGGTGAAATCGCCGTCGAACAGGCTGACCAGAAAGGTCACGCCGGGCTGGACCCGATCCGGCAGGGGCACGCTGATGCCGGGCGGCTGATCGCGCAGCGGCGCCAGATGCTGCACCGGTTCGACGCCCATCATCGCCTTGCCTTCGGCGTAGAGCGTGCGGGCGGTCTGGATCGCCTGCTGGATCTGCGGGTAGGGCGGCAGTTTCCACACGCCCAGAAGGGCCCCCAGAAAGATCCCCAACACCAGCCCCGACGTGATGGGGATGAAAAACTCGAAAAAACTGCGAAGTCGCGACATGACTGCCTTGCCCTTGAACTGCGTTGAAACCTTAGCGCGCGGGTCGGGCAGTACCACCGGAAAAAACCGGTCAAATAGATGCGCGTATCATCGCAGGGCGTGCAGGATCGTCAGCAGGCGGGTGGCGGCGGCGGTCAGGGCGGCCTCGTCATAGGCGGCAAAGCCCAGCACAAGGCCCTGCGGCGGGTCGGGCAGCACGCTGTAGGCCGACAGCGCCCGCAAGTGCAGCCCGTGGTCGGTCCCGGCCTGCGCAATCTCGGTATCTTGGACACGCCCGACCAGCGCGGGGCCAAGCGGGCAGGTCAGATGCATGCCGCCGGGATCTTCGGAGACCTGCAACAGGTCGGGCGCGCGCCGCAGGATCGCCAGCAGGTGCTGTTGCCGCCGGCCATACAGTCGCCGCATCCGCCGCAGGTGGCTGGCAAAAGCGCCGTCCTGCATGAAGGCGGCCAGCGCCGGTTGCGGGGTCAGCGAGGCCGAGGAACCGCGCGCCGCCATCTGCGCCGCAAGCGCGGGCAGGTGGCGGCCGGGCACCACAAGGTATCCCAGCCGCAGTCCGGGGCTGAGCAGTTTCGAAAAGCTGCCCAGATAGAACACCTGGCCGGTGCGATCCAGGCTGGCCAGCGCGGGAAGCGGCTGGCCGCGATAGCGAAACTCGCCGTCGTAGTCATCCTCGATCACCGGGGCACCGGTTCGGTTGGCCCAGTCGAGCAGGGCCAGCCGTCGGGCCAGCGGCAGGGTGGCCCCGGTCGGATAGTGGCGCGAGGGGGTGACGATGGCGGCGGCCAGCCCATCGGGCGCGGTGCTGATGTCGAGCCCGTCGCCATCGATCCGGCAGGGCACGGGCCGGCGGCCGGTGCGGGTCAGCACGCGGCGCAGCGGGTCATAGCCCGGATCCTCGATCAGCACCCCGGCCGCGGGGGGCACGCAGCTGTCCAGCACCAGTTCGAAAGCCTCGACCGCACCGCTGGTCACGACCACCTGCCGCGGATGGCAGGCAATGCCGCGCCATGCTTGAAGGTGCGCCGCGATGGCCGCGCGCAGGGGCGGCCAGCCCAGAGGATCGCCCTCGCCCAGCAGTGCCGGGTCGGGGCGCGCCCAGGCCCGCTCCAGCAGCCGCGACCAGAGCCGGTGCGGAAAGGCCGCCATATCGGGGACGCCGGGGCGAAATGGCTGAAACGGCGGCGGCGCGGGCAGTTTCGGTCCGGGATCCGGCGTTGCGGCGGGCCCGGACAGATCCGGCAGATCACTGGCCACGAAGGTGCCCGCGCCCCTCCGCGCGGTCAGATACCCTTCGGCCAGAAGCTGATCGAAGGCGGTTTGCACGGTCATCCGGCTGATCGACAGTTCCGCGGCCAGCGTCCGGCTGGCCGGAAGCCGCGCGCCGGGGGTGGCGGTGCCGGACAGGATCAACCCGCGCAGCGCCTGGGCCAATTGCAGGTGCAGCGCCGGGCGGGCCTGCCGGTCGAGGGTCAGGGCAAACAGGTGGCTTTGCAGATTGGCCCGGTGTTTTTTGTCTGAACTGGACATGTTGACTGGACCAATAGCCGGTTAGGACAGCGAAACACAAGACGCGAGAGAAACCGATGACCCAGCCGACCGACCGCACCCGCCTGCGCCGCACCCACGAGCGTGGCTCTTACGACAAGGCCGATATTCACGCGATCCTGGACGCGACCTCGCAATGCGCGGTGGGCTATGTGATCGACGGCAAGCCCTATGTGACGCCGACGCTGCACTGGCGCGAGGGCAACCACGTCTATTGGCATGGGTCGTCGGCCAGTCGGGCGATCCGCGCCAGCAAGGGGGTGGAGGTCTGTCTGACCGTGCAGATCCTCGACGGCTACGTGCTGGCACGGTCGGGGTTTCATCATTCGGCCAATTACCGGGCGGTCATGATCTTCGGGACCGCCGAAGAGGTGACCGATCCGGCCGAGAAAGAGGCGCGGCTGAACCGCTTCATCGACGGGCTGTGGCCCGGGCGGTCTGCCGGGTTGCGGCCCGCGCAGGCGCAGGAGTTGAAGGCGACGACGCTGTTGAGGCTGGAGATCACCGAGGCCAGCGCCAAGGTGCGGCGCGGTGGGCCGGTGGATGACGAGGCGGACTATGCCTTGCCGATCTGGGCCGGGGTGGTGCCGGTGCGGCAGGTCATCGACGCGCCCGAGGCGGACCCGCGCAATCAGGAGGGCGTGGCGCTGCCCGCGCGCGGGATCGGGTTCGAACAGGAGAGGTAGGGGCGAGCGCCCGGGCCCGGAAGGGGCAAGCCCCTTCGCGGTGCCCGGGCGCGGCCCGGCCTGTGCCGGGCGGGAGCGTGTCAGGCGTCGGGATTGGCCGGCACTGCCCAGCCCCGTTGCACGGCGGGCCGCGCATTGAAGCGGTCGAGATAGGCCGTCACGTGTTTGAAATCGGCCATGCCGACAAGATCGCCCACCTTGTAGACGCGGTTGAGCCCTTCGAGCCACGGTCCGATGGCAATGTCGGCGATCGAATAGTCGCCGGCGATCCAGTCACGATCCGCAAGCTGGGTGTCGAGCACGTTCAGAAGGCGTTTCGCCTCGGCGATATAACGCTCACGCGGGCGGGGGTCTTCGATCTCGGACCCGGCGTAGCGGTGGAAATAGCCCAACTGCCCGAACATCGGACCAATGCCGCCCATCTGGAACATCAGCCATTTCAGGACCTCGTATTTCTGCGACGCGGACTTTCCCAGCAGTTTGCCCGACTTCTCGGCGAGGTAGATCAGGATGGCGCCGCTTTCGAACAGGGTGATCGGCGTGCCATCTGGCCCGTCGGGGTCGAGGATCGCCGGGATCTTGTTGTTCGGGTTGAGCGACAGAAACTCGGGGCTTTTCACATCCTCAGGCGCGAGGGTGACGCGATGCGCCTCATAGGCAATCCCCAGTTCCTCCAGCGCGATGGAGACTTTCACCCCGTTCGGGGTGGCCAGGGAATACAGTTGCAGGACCGTGGGGTCACTGGCAGGCCAGCGGCGGGTGATCGGAAACCGGGAGAGATCGGGAAACGTGCTGTGAATGGTCATTGCGGGTCCTTCCTTGGCCTGACTGTCAGCTAGGTGCACGCGCAGCGAATGTAAGGTGCAACGGTGCAGAGCAACTGTGCGGATCCGAAGGGCCGGCCCCGCGCGTCCGATCGAGTATTTCAGCCAAAGAGAAAGATCGCGACCGGTACCGGGGCCACGGCGAGCGAGACAGTCAGAATAAAGCCATGCAGCGAGAACAGGCGGCAGAACCCGGCGATCAGGCTGATGCCGCCGCCGCCGCCGATCACGAAATTGCCCGGCAGGTTCAGCGCCGCGGCAAGGATCACGAACCGGTAGGACAGCAGCCGGGGCCGGGGGGATTGCATCAGGATGGCAAGCCGGGCCTCGGTGTCCAGCGGTTGCAACTGGCGCAGCAGGTCGGCCATCCGGGTCAGCCGGAGGCGCGACAGCAGCGCGATGACGCGGGTTTCCGGCAGGCAGCGGCCGATCAGGAAGGCCAGTGTCAGCGCCAGCACCGTGCACAGGTAGATCAGCGGCGCGATCCCGGCCCCGAAGGCCATCATCAGCCCCAGCCCGATCTCGACCCCCGGCACGAAGGGGATCATCAGCAGCACCACATAGGCCAGCATCGCACCCCAGACCATGCCATGGCGCAGCGGGTGCGCGCCTTCGGCCAATGCGCCGGGAAGATGCGCGAGCACCCAGTCGCTGGTGTGCCGGGCCGCCAGGATCAGCGCCAGCAGCAGGACCAGGCGCACAAGCAGTCCGGCCCAGGAAAAGGGGCGTCCGGGATTTGACATGGGAACGGTCCAAAGGGTGCCGGTCGGCAATGTGACCCGATGACCTTGCCGCAGACGGGCGGCAAACACCAGCACGGCGCAACGGCAGGCCCTAAAAACAACAAACCCCCGGGCGGAAGCCACGGGGGTCGTCATGGCGACAATGCCGCCGGTTCGCTGTCGAAAGACTTAAAGAAGACCTTCGCGCTGCGCCTTTTTACGGGCGAGTTTGCGGGCACGGCGGATGGCCTCGGCCTTCTCGCGTGCTTTCTTCTCGGACGGTTTCTCGAAATGTTGCTTGAGCTTCATTTCACGGAACACGCCTTCGCGCTGAAGTTTCTTCTTCAGGGCGCGGAGGGCCTGATCGACATTGTTGTCGCGAACGCTGACCTGCATAGTGGTGTCACCACCTTCCTAGTTTAGAGTTGCATGAATCGCAGGAAGTGGCCGTATAGCAAAGGCCACCTATGTTGTCTAGCAGCGTCAGAGACATCCGAGGACCCCATGACCCAGACCACGCAGACCCCGCGCGAGGTGAAAGATTCCCTTCTGGCGGCCATTGAACCGCATGTGCCCTTCGACGGCTGGACCGAGGCGGCCTTCGTGGCGGCAGTGCGCGATTCGGGCGTCGCACCGGCGGTGGCGCGCGGCATCTGTCCGCGCGGGGCGGTCGATCTGGCGGTGCACTATCACAAGAAGGGCGATGAGGAGATGCTGCGGCGGATCCGTGCCGCCGATATGGGCGAGATGAAGTTCCGCGAGAAGGTCGCCGCCGCCGTGCGCTTTCGGCTGGAGGCGGTGACGGACCGCGAAATGGTGCGCCGGGGCGCGACCCTGTTTGCCCTGCCCAATTACGCCGCCGACGGCGCCAGGGCGGTCTGGGACACGGTGGATGCGATCTGGACGGCGCTGGGGGATTCTTCGGACGATATCAACTGGTACACCAAGCGCGCCACGCTTGGCGCGGTGTATTCCTCGACAGTTCTGTATTGGCTGGGCGATGACAGTCCGGACTATGCCCGTACCTGGGCCTTTCTGGATCGCCGCATCGAAGGCGTGATGCAGTTCGAGAAGTTCAAGGCGCAGGTCAACAAGAACCCGCTGCTGAAACCGCTTTTCGCCGGGCCGAGCTGGGCGTTAAGCTGGGTCAAGGCGCCGACACGGGTGCCGGAGGTGGACCTGCCCGGAAGCTGGTCCGAACCCAGGAACTGAGCGCCCCCGGCCTGCGCGGGGCGGAAAGGAAGACCGATCCATGACCCTGCCTGACGCGATGCGCGCCGTGGAGATTTCCCAGCCCGGCGGCCCCGAAGTGCTGCGCCCGGTCACCCGACCCGTGCCCGAATCGGGACCGTCGGACATCGTGATCCGGGTGGCCTGGGCGGGGGTGAACCGCCCCGACGCGCTGCAACGCGCCGGGGCCTATGCCGCGCCGCCGGGTGCCTCGGATCTGCCGGGACTGGAAGCCGCGGGCGAGATCGTGGCGGTGGGTGCCGAGGTCACCCGCTGGCAGGTGGGCGATCACGTCTGTGCCCTGTTGCCCGGCGGCGGCTATGCCGAATTCGTGGCGACACCTGCCGATCATGCGCTCCCGGTGCCCGCCGGTCTGACGCTGGATCAGGCCGCCTGCCTGCCCGAGACCTTCTTCACCGTCTGGTCCAACGTCTTCATGCGCGCGGGTCTGCGCGCGGGCGAGACCCTGCTGGTGCACGGCGGATCCTCAGGCATTGGCACCACCGCGATCCAGCTGGCCACCGCCTTTGGCGCGCGGGTGTTCACCACCGCCGGGACGGCCGAGAAATGCCAGATATGCGAGCGTCTGGGCGCGGAGCGCGCGATCAACTATCGCGAGGAAGACTTCGTCGAGGTGCTGAAGGCCGAAGGTGGCGCGCATGTGATCCTCGACATGGTGGGGGGCTCGTATATCCCGCGCAACATCAAGGCGCTGCGCACCGAAGGGCGGCTGGTGCAGATCGCCTTTCTGGAAAGTCCCAAGGTCGAATTGAACTTCGCGCAGGTGATGCTGCGGCGGCTGACCATCACCGGCTCGACCCTGCGGCCGCAAAGCGATGCCGCCAAGGCCGAAATTGCGCGGCAGCTTGAGGAGAAGGTCTGGCCCTTGCTGGCCAGCGGCGATCTGGGGCCGGTCATGGACAGCGAATTCGCGCTGGAAGACGCGGCGCGTGCCCATGCGCGGATGGAAAGCAGCGCCCATATCGGCAAGATCGTCCTGAAGGTCGCGGGCTGACGGCTCAGGCCGCGGCGGCGTCCCTCAGCTTGCGGCGCACAAGGTCGATGTGCACCCGCAGGGTATAGGCGTTCTCGCGGTACTTCGACGGCACCTGCACCGATTTGGCTTCCTGTTCGATGGTGTCCAGCTCGGCAAACAGCGCTTCGCGCCGGGCATCGGTCATGGCGCCCTCGGCCTCCTGGTCGATGGCCACCAGCCGGTTGTAGCGGCGGTAGATGCGGGCGCGCATTTGCCATTCGTACAGGCTGGGCACCATGCGCATCAGCGGCACCAGCAGCACCAGCAGCGGCACCAGTAGCAGGGTGACGCGGGTGATCTGGGCCGCGACCCAATAGGGCATGTGCCGTTCCAGATAACTGGGGCCTTTCTGAAGCAGGGATTCGGCCTGTGTGTTCATCGGCAGGATGGTGCCTTCGGACATGGGGAATTCCAGATCGGCGCTGAGCAGCACGGGGCCGGAATGAATTTCCTGCGCGGCGCGCACCAGCCGGTCCACCAGCGCCGGGTGCATGTCACCCTGCGCCACCAGTGTGGCGACCATGGCGGTCAGGGTGATGCGCTCTTCGGGGATCTTGTTTGCATAGTCCAGAGCCGAGGGCGGGATGTCGGCGGGCCGCACATAGGCCACCCTTCGGGTCAGCGCCTCGGTATCGCGCAGCGAGCTGATGTTGATGCGCGGATCGGTCAGCAGCGGCGCCAGATAGGGGGCGTCGATGGGCGCCACGAAGATCGCCACATCCACCTCGCCCGCCAGCAGGGCTTCGGCGGCATCGCGTCCGCCGACCGGGTGCAGGTCTTCGTAATGGATCTTCAGCCCCAGCGTCTGCGCTGTGCTGTCGATGGCGGCCCGGGTGCCGCTGCCGGGCTCGCCCGCGGCAACCCGCAGGTCGGGCCATTTGTTGGGATCGGCGGCATCGATGAAATCGCTGCGATAAAGGATCAGGAACGGTTCCAGGAACACCGCCGCAAGCGAGGCCAGCCCGGTCGCCGTGGTGATCGGCACCCCGCCCTGGATCAGCGCCACATCGGCCTCGCCCCTGGCCAGCAGGCGCGAGTTTTCCATGGATCCGGCGGTGTCCAGGATCTCAAGCTCGATGCCGTCGCGCGCAAGGATGGCGCGGTATTGCTCGGCATAGGTGTAATAGCCGCCGCCGGGCCGCCCCGCCGCCATGGTCAGATGATCCGGCGGCACCAGTTCGCGCAACCCCGACAGGGCGATGAAGGCGGCGATCAGCCCGCCGATCAGGGTCAGCGGCAGCAAAAGCGGGCCGAGATTGGACAGGATGCGGCGCATGTCAGTCTCCGGTCGGGGGCATTCCCTGCCCCTTTCTATCCCTAGCGTCGCCCGCGCCAAAGAAAAGCCCTGGCTTTAAGGTCTGGAAAAAAACCATGGCTAAATGGGGGCATGTCGTGGCTTAGTTGTGGTTAACCATACGTTAATCATGGGGAGAGGCCCGTATGTCGGAGACTCCGAGAGCGCGGATATTGTCGGACCTGTTTGCCGGGGCCGGGATGGGCCTGCTTCTGGGCACGGTCATGGGATTGACCACGACGCCGGTTGTTTCGGTGGTGGTGGGCGCGCTGGCCGCCCTTCTGGGCGTGTTCATGGGGCTGGATGGGTCAACCGACGACAGCGGCCGCACACCGCGCGTCAACGGGGTCCGCATCGGCGCCTTGGGCGCGGCGGCAGTCATCGGCTTCGGGCTGGGGCTGTACGTCCGCATCAACAATCCGCTGGCGGAATCGCCCGTCGATCAAATGGCCCGCTGGGCCGAGGCGCTGCCCGAGGATCCGACACTGGCCAAGCAGATGATGCTGTACGAGCGCACCGGCATTTCGCCCGAGGCCTTCACCTATGGCACCGCCGCCCCGGTCGAGCCTGTGGTGGCCGTGATGAATGAAGAGGCGGTGAAGGCCAAATCGGCGATCCTGTTCTCCTCGCTCAGCGACTACGACGTTTGTTCCAAGCTGGACCCGGAAGAATACGGCACCCCGGCGGATGTGCTGGCGCTGTACGCGCGCTCGACCGCCCCGGCGATGCTGAAGCGGATCAAGACCGAGATCGAGGGGCTGGACCCCGCGATGCAGCCTGCCGCCGTGATCACCGCGCATCTGGTGCTTTGCGCCGTTCAGGATGCCGAGGATGAAGAGGAGGATGTACCATGATCCGGATACTGCGAACCGCCGCCCTGGCCCTGACGCTGGTGGCGATGATGGTGCCTCCGGCGCTGGCCGACAGTCGGCAGTCGGTGGTGCGGGTCAAATGCCTGTTGGCAAACGGCGGCGAGATGAAGGCCACCGGCTTCATCTGGCCCAAAAAAGGCCAGATGGTCACCGCGCTGCACGCGGTTGCGGGCTGTCAGGAGGTCGAGGTCTACAGCCAGGCCGCCAAGCGCAGCACCATCGCCACCCATGCGCTGACGGTCGATCTCGAGGCCGATCTCGCCCTGTTGCAACTGGAAGACGATCTTGGGCTGGAAGCCGTCCCCCATGCCGACCGCGAACCCGACCTGTCGCGGCCCTTCATGACCTGGGGCTATCCGCTGGTGCAGAAGAAGGTGATCGGCCACAAGATCGAATTCGGTCTCGGGCTGGACAGCAACATCACCACCATCGGGCAGGCCTTCGAAGGCGACGAGATCAAGGAGCTGTTCAAGCACCAGTCCTATCCCGGCAAGGCGACCCAGATCCTGCGTGTGACCAGCACCATCCAGCCCGGTCATTCCGGCGCGCCGATCTTTGACGAGCACGGCCACGTGGTGGCGATTGCCGATGGCGGTCTGCTGGGCGGCTTCCGGGGCATCAACTGGTCGATCCCGGCGCATATCTACCTGATCAACCTTCCCTATTCCCAGGACCCGATCCCGCAGGAAGCGTCGGAATGGGCCGGCCTGTTCAGCGCGACCCAGCCCGGCAAGGCCAAGCCCACTGCGGGCGGGGGCGTGTTCGGCCAAGATCCCGTTGCGCCCCAGAATGGCGGCGAAGGTCTGGATCACGAGCCCGTGGCCGAACCCGAGTATCTGGGCGATCCGCAGTTCTTCCTTGGCGATGGCAGCGGTCCCTACCTGCTGCGGCAGGTGACCCTGCGCGAGGCGCTGGACTATATGTACTTCGTGCAGGAGGACAGTTTCTACGCCACCGAGATCGAGCATCTGATGTGGGACCAGTCGCTGCTGGAGGACGTCTGGTACAACGTCTATCAGGACCCCACCACCGGCGGCACGCTGGCCTTCCCGTCGTGGGTGACCATCGACTGGCTTCAGGACGGCAATTACATCTGGGCCTACAGCAACGACTACCTGTACCAGATGACCGCCTATTTCCGGCAGGAAGAGACCTTTGAAAACGCGATGGGCCATATCTATGGCCATTCGCAGTGGATCGACGGATTCGCGCAATGGTCCGAAAACTGGCCCAGCCAGGTGACCGATCCGGTGATCGACTATGAATGGGAACACGCGGACTACAGCCGATCCCACATCGGCATTGAGGCCCAGATGAACCATCAGGCCTTCTTCATGGAGACCAGCACGGTGCGCGGCAGCGCCTTTCTTGGTGCCTCGTCCCGCTCGCCCTATCCCGAAGCCGGCCCGGCGGTGCACGAACAGTTCAACGCCCTGGTGATGGAGGCCGGGATGGTCTACCTGACCAGCCTCGTCGACCTGCAGGACTGGGCCTGGGAGTATGACCAAAGGTATCTGGAACAGCAGGGTATCGGCGAGGGCACGGTTGTCGGCTTCGGCAACGACAGCGACCTGACGCTTGTGCGCCAGATGAGCCTGCGGCAGGCGCTGGACTATATCCGCTATCTGGATGAGTACGATCCGTTCATCGGCGAAATCGAAGGCGTTCTCTGGGACGAGGCGCTGAAGGACGAGATCTGGTTCAACGTCTATGAAGACGCGGTGACCGGGGCCACGGTCGCCGTACCGTCATGGATGGCGATGGAGTGGAACAACGACACCGGGATGCTGTTTGCCTATAACGACACCGACACGCTGGAAATGACGGTGGCGGTGCTGCCCGGGCAGGGGTTTGACGGCGCGCTGGAGCAATCGTCCCATCATGTCACCGATCTGCACGGCTGGGCCGAATGGTACGAGAGCAGCCCGCTGGACTTCAACTGGGACTATTTCACTCCCGAGGATCAGTTTGCCACCTTCACCGGCATGTATTCCGGTCTGGACCATGCCACCGGACGCCAGGGCGACATGCTGATGAACCTGTCGGTTCTGGGCGATGTGTTCCTTGGCACCACCGTGTTCATGACCCCACTGGGAGAGTGGCCCGCCGAAGAAGTGGTGCTTGAGGCCATGATGATGGAGGTTTCGGCCCGCTACCTGTCGGATTTCGCCAAGTTCTGAGTCTGCGCGTGGGTCAGCGCAAGGAACACGTCCTCAAGATCGGGTTCCTCGGTGGCCACGTCGCGCAGGGTGATACCAGCGTCGCGCACCCGGTCGAGGATCGCCCCCGGCGAGGTTTCCGCGCGCGAATAGGCAAAGGCCAGCGCGCCGCCGGGCCGCTGGGTGGCGGTGACGCCGGGAATGGTGGGCAGGCCGTTCAGCGGGGCGGATTCCGGGGTGATGACAAGGGTCTTGGCATCCAGGCGCGCCAGCAGGTTGGCGGTGCTGTCCTGCACGATCTTCTCGCCGTGGTTGACGATGGCGATCTCGTCACACATCTCCTGCGCTTCTTCCAGATAGTGGGTGGTCAGGATGATGGTCATGCCGTCGTCATTCAGCTTGCGCACGTTGCGCCACAGCATCTGCCGCAATTCAATGTCCACCCCGGCGGTGGGTTCGTCCAGCACCAGCACATGCGGGTGATGCACCAGCGCCTTGCCCAGCAGCAGCCGTCGCCGCATCCCGCCCGACAGCGACCGGGCATAGGCATCGGCCTTGTCCGACAGGCCGACCATGGCGAGAATCTCGTCGGTGCGCCGCTGCGACCGGGGAATGCCGTAGAGCCCCGCCTGCACCTCCATCGCGCCGCGCGGCGAGAAGAACGGATCGAGGTTCAGTTCTTGCGGCATGACGCCTATGGCGGCGCGCGACTGGCGCGGGTTCACGTCCTGATCGAAGCCCCAGATCGACACCTGCCCGGCGGTCTTGTTGACCAGCCCGGCAAGAATGTTGATGAGCGTGGATTTTCCCGCCCCGTTCGGCCCCAGAAGCCCGAAGATGGCGCCGCGCGGTATGGTCAGGTCAATGCCCTTCAGCGCCTCTTTCGCCGGGGAATTGCCCTGCGCGGCATAGGTTTTGGTCAGGCCGGTGATCTCGATGGCGTTGCGGGACATGAGAGGCTCCTGCTGAGGGCGATCCTGCGCAGATAGCCCTCCGGTGCCCGAACCTCAACCCGCGGGCGCGCCTTCGTCTCGCGCCGGGCCGGGGCCGGGGTGCCCTGAATTGCCGCAAGCCGCCGCGAAGGCTTGCCGCGCGGGCGTCTTTCGGTATCTTGGCGCGGCACGACGCCAGCCCTTGACGGGCTGCACAAAGCGAGGACCCGCATCATGAGCATCCAGCCCCCCGAAACCGAAGTGGTCGACACCTTCCGTGTGGCCTGCGACGGCGGCGAAGGCGCGCTTGGCCACCCGCGGGTCTGGCTGTCGATTCCGAAGGAACGCGGCTGGGTCGAATGCCCCTATTGCGACAAGAAGATCATCCACAAGACCGCCGCCGCCGACTGACCGGCGCGGGTGGCGGGCCTATTGCGCCCGCACCATGCATCCAACCCCTTGCGACCGAAGGCGCGTGCACAGCGACTGCGCGGCCTGGCGCGTGGTCAGGCCGACCTGGGCTGCGTGAAACGGGCGGGTGGATCCGGGCAGGCGATGCTCGGCCACCGCCATCCGGGTTCCGGCAAACAGCGATTCGTTGGCGTGGTACACGACGTTGCCGCGCCGCCGCGCCATGTCCTTGCGCGGATGGGCGGCGAAGATCGCCAGCCAGGGTGCTGCATCGGGGGCGATGATCTGCGACGGCGGGGCCTGCTGGGTGGCCAGCGCCAGGCAGGCGTCGTGAAAGCTGGGCCCGAAGGGGGCCGCGAACCGGGGCAGCCTTGTGGGGCGCGCCGGCGGTGGCGGGGCGTCGGGGGCAATCCAGATCTCGATCGGCTGGCCGGTGATGGTCACCACATAGGCGCGGGTTTCGCCGGGCAGGCCGGATTCCCCGGCCAGATAGCGCCGCAGCCGGTTCTCGCCGCCATTGTAAGCGGCCGCCGCCAGCCCGAGGTTGCCGAACCGCTGCTCCAGATCCTTCAGATAGGCGGCTGAGGCCTCGACCGCCGAAGCCGGGTCGAAAGGATCCTCCAGATCGCGCAGATCGGCGGTGGAGGGGATGAACTGGGCGATGCCCTGCGCCCCCGCCGGGCTGACGGCGCGGGAACTGAACCGGCTTTCCTGCCACAGCAGGCGGGCCAGAAAATGCGCGTCGAGCTCTTCCCGCGCAGCCGCAGCCTCGATCACCCGGCACAGATCCGGGGCATAGCTGGGCAGCCGGATGCACAGGCGACCGTCCGCGGTGCAGGAGGGGTCCATCCGTTGCAAGGGGCGCGGGCGCGGTGGCGGCAGGGACAGGTCGGGCCGCTCTGTGGGGCGGGCAGTCATCGGCAAGGCGGTGATCAGGCGGCGGGGTGCGGCGGGCGTGACCTCGGGCACATCCGGGCGCGGCAAGGGCGGGGTGACCTGTTCGGGATCGGTCGCGGGCGCGATTCCGGTTTCCGGTTCGGGCGCGGTGTCATCCCCGGCCACCGGGGGCGGGTCGGTGGCTGTCGCGGCCCCGGTAACCGTGCTGGTGTTGCTGCCATCCTCTGTCACCAATACCCCGCCGATCTCGGGGCGGACCTGCGGGCGGGCCGTCGCAACCGGCTCGTCCCCGGTCCCGGCGGGACGCGGCAGCGGTTGTGCCCCCGCGCCGCTGGCTGCCAGCCACCCGGCCAATGCCAGCGGCCAAAGGCGCCCGCACCGGCGCGCCCGGTCCCGATCCTTGGGAAAACGCCTTGCCATTCGCCTGCCTGTGCCCGTTGCGTCCCACGCACCCTATCGGGCAGCCGGGGGCGGGTCGACTCTCGGTGCCGTGATCGAAATTCGGGTCGCCAGCGGCGCACCGCTCCTATAGGTCAGAGGACACGGTATTCTAATGGCAGACAGGGGCAAGGCGCGGCATGTTCGGAAAAGGTCACCATCTTCACCTGATCGACGGATCGGCCTTCATCTTCCGCGCCTATCACGCGCTGCCTCCCTTGACGCGCAAGTCCGACGGGCTGCCCATCGGCGCGGTCTCGGGCTTCTGCAACATGCTGTTCAAATACGTCGAGGCCAACACCGGTCCGGATGCGCCCACCCATGCCGCCGTGATCTTCGACCATTCCGGCAAGAGCTTCCGCAACGAGATCTACGACCTCTACAAGGCCAACCGACCGCCCGCGCCCGAGGATCTGGTGCCCCAGTTCCCGCTGACGCGCGAGGCCACCCGCGCCTTCAACATCGCCTGCCACGAGATCGAGGGCTTCGAGGCCGACGACATCATCGCCACGCTGGCCTGTCGCGCCCGCGACGCCGGGGGCCGCGTCACCATCATCAGCTCCGACAAGGACCTGATGCAGCTGGTGGGCGGCGGGGTCGAGATGCTGGACGCCATGAAGAACGCCCGCATCGATGTCGAGGGCGTCGAGGCAAAGTTCGGCGTCGGCCCGGACCGGGTGGTCGATGTGCAGGCGCTGGCCGGTGACAGTGTCGACAACGTGCCCGGCGCGCCGGGCATCGGCATCAAGACCGCCGCGCAACTGATCAACGACTTCGGCGATCTGGAAACGCTGCTGGCGCGGGCCGAAGAGATCAAGCAGCCCAAGCGCCGCCAGACCCTGATCGAGAAGGCCGACCAGATTCGCATGTCGAAGCGGCTGGTGCAGCTGGATTGCGACATGGAACTGGATTTCGGTCTTGAGGATCTCGAGGTGCACGACCCCGATCCCGAGGCCCTGCTGAGTTTCCTGGCAACCATGGAATTCCGCACCCTGACCAAGCGCATTGCGACGCAACTGGGTGTCGATGAGCCCGAGATCGCGGTGCCCGTCGACAGCCCCGCCGCCCCGGCCGAGGACATCCCTTTCGACGCTGCCAATTACGAAACCGTCCGCGACGCGGCGGCGCTGCAGCGCTGGATCGACCTGATCTATGACCGTGGCTGGGTGGCGGTGGATACCGAAACCACCTCATTGAACGAAATGCGGGCCGAGCTGGTGGGCATCTCGCTGGCGGTGGTGGCCGGGTCGGCCTGTTATATACCGATCACCCACAAGGCCAGCGCCGAGGACGGGCTGTTCGGTTCTGACGATCTGGCCGAGGGGCAGATGCCGATGGACGAGGTTCTGGCGATGCTGACGCCCGTGCTGGAGGATCCATCGATCCTGAAAATCGGCCAGAACATGAAGTACGACGCCAAGATCTTCGCCAATCTCGGCATCACCGTGGCCCCGGTCGATGATACGATGCTGCTGTCCTACGCTCAGCACGGCGGGCTGCACGGGCATGGCATGGATTACCTGTCGGACCGTTACCTGAACCACAAGCCGATCCCGATCAAGCCGCTGCTGGGGGCGGGCAAATCCGCCATCACCTTTGACCGCGTGCCCATCGACAAGGCCACGCCCTATGCCGCCGAAGATGCCGACATCACCCTGCGTCTGTGGCATCACCTGAAGCCGGGGCTGCACCGGTCCCGGGTCACCACCGTCTATGAAACGCTGGAACGCCCGCTGATCCCGGTGCTGGCGCAGATGGAGCGGACCGGCATCAAGGTGGACCGCGACACGCTCAGCCGCATGTCCAACGCCTTCGCCCAGAAAATGGCGGGGCTGGAGGCCGAGATCCACGACTTGGCCGGCCAAAGCTTCAACGTCGGCTCGCCCAAGCAGCTGGGCGAGATCCTGTTCGACAAGATGTCCCTGCCCGGTGGCAAGAAGGGCAAGACTGGGGCCTATTCCACTGGCGCCGACATCCTGGAAGATCTGGCGACAGAACACGAACTGCCGCGCCGGGTGCTGGACTGGCGCCAGCTGTCCAAGCTGAAATCGACCTACACCGACGCGCTGCAGGAACACATCAACCCCGACACCGGCCGGGTGCATACCTCGTATATGATTGCGGGGGCGGCCACCGGGCGGCTGGCCTCCACCGACCCGAACCTGCAGAACATCCCGATCCGCAGCGAAGAGGGCCGCCGCATCCGCGAAGCCTTCGTCGCCCCCGAAGGCCGCACGCTGGTCAGCCTCGACTATTCCCAGATCGAGCTGCGCATCCTTGCCCATGTGGCAGATATCGAGAGCCTGAAGCAGGCGTTCCGCGACGGGCTCGACATCCACGCGCTGACCGCGTCGGAAATGTTCAACGTGCCGCTGGAAGAGATGACCCCGGATGTGCGCCGTCAGGCCAAGGCCATCAACTTCGGGGTGATCTACGGCATCTCGGGCTTCGGCCTGGCCCGCAACCTGCGTATTCCGCGCGCCGAGGCGCAGGGATTCATCGACCGCTATTTCGAACGCTTCCCGGGCATCCGCGCCTATATGGACGACACGGTCGCCTTCGCCAAGGAACACGGCCATGTGGAAACCCTGTTCGGCCGCCGCATCCACACCCCCGAGATCACCGCCAAGGGCCCCAAGGCCGGCTTTGCCAAGCGCGCCGCCATCAACGCGCCCATTCAGGGCACAGCGGCGGACGTGATCCGCCGCGCCATGGTGCGCATGCCCGACGCTATCGAGGGCCTGCCCGCGCAGATGCTGCTGCAGGTCCACGATGAATTGATCTTCGAAGTGGATCAGGGCGCCGAGGCGGCGCTGATCGACCGGGTGCGCGAAATCATGGAAGACGCCGCCATGCCCGCCGTCAAGCTGGACGTGCCGCTGGTGGTGGACGCCGGTCAGGGCAAGAACTGGGCTGAGGCCCATTGACCCCGAAGGGCCGGTCCTGGCTCAAGCTGGCCTTTGTGGTGGCGCTGGGGCTGACCCTCATGTTCGGCGTCAAGCTCTCCCGTCACTTGATCGGCTGGGACGGGCAGGCCGACATGAGCGCCAGCCTGGAAAGCTGGATGACCCCGCGCTACGTCGCCCGCATCCGCGAGGTGCCGCCTGAGGCGGTGGCCGAGGCGCTGGATCTGGCGCGGGACGGCAGCGGGCGCCGGATCACCTTGGGCGAAATTGCGCAGGCGCGGGGCGTGACCTTCGACGAACTGTCCCGAACCCTTGATTTACGGATACAGGAGGGAACCGTCCGCTGATGAGCGCCGATCTCCTCGCCCTGGTTCCACTCTATGGCGCTTGGGTCATCCTGCTGACAACCTTCTTGTCCTGCCTCGCAGTGCCAGTGCCCACCTCGCTCATCATGCTGGCGGGCGGGGGGTTCGTGGCCAGCGGCGACCTGAGCCTGCTCCATGTGGGCGGGGGTGCCTTGCTGGGCGCGGTGCTGGGCGATCAGGCGGGCTTTCTGATCGGGCGGCGGGGCGGCAGCGGTCTGGTGACCCGACTGGGCCGGCGTCCCTCCCGCGCCGCAGTTGTCGGCCGGGCCCGTGCGGCGCTGGCGCGCTGGGGCGGGGTGTCGGTGTTTCTCAGCCGCTGGCTGTTCAGCCCGCTGGGTCCCTACGTCAATTTCGTCGGCGGAGCGGGCGGGCTGCCGTGGCGGGTGTTTTCGATCTGGAGTGTCGCTGGCGAATCCATCTGGGTCACCATCTACGTGAGCCTCGGCGCCAGTTTCGCGGGTCGGCTGGATCAGATTGCCGAGATCGCGACCAGCACCGCGGGTGTATTGGCTGCCGGGTTGGTGACCCTGGGCCTGGGCTGGCTGATCTGGCGGCGGCCTCGAGGCTGACACACCCCCGACGGACGCCCCCCCCGAGCCACGGTGGAAATCCCGGTTCAGTCCAGTTCGACCTCTGCCGCAGGGATGATCGGGAAGAACACCCCGCCCGACCAGATGCCCAGCCAGTCCGCCCCGTCATGGGGCGCGACCTCGGCCCGATCCACCAGCCGGTAGAAACTCTTGCGGTCGATCAGCGCCTCCAGCCCGGCGCGGACCATGACGTAGGGAGAGGGCTCTCCGGTCTGCGGATCGCGCACCACGCGGATGGGATGATCGGCGCCGGCGCTGACCACATCGTCCACATGGGTCACGAAGGTCAGGATCTGTTCGCGGCCCGCGCCCTCAACGGTGAAATCCACCGCCACGAAGGGCGCGTCCTCGACCCGGATGCCGACCTTTTCCACCGGGGTGACCAGGAAGTACTTGCCGCCTTCCAGCTTCAGGATCGACGAGAACAGCTTGACCAGCGGCCGCCGTCCGATGGGGGTTCCCATGTAGAACCAGGTGCCGTCGCGGCGGATCTCCATGTCCAGGTCGCCGCAGAACGGCGGGTTCCACAGATGCACCGGGGGCGGCCCCTTGCCGGTCGCCGCCTGCGCGGCCTTCACGATGCTGTCAGCATCCGGTGTCACGATGTTTTGTGCGCACATGGTTTTTTGCCATTTGAGTTGCCAGCGATATGTGGCTTGAATGAAGTATAAGCGCAGCAAGGAGTTTGTCATGACCGAAGCTTCCGATCTTGTGGCCGAAATCGAAGCCCTGGGCGAGAAGCTGGCGGAGGCCAAATCCTCGATCACCCAGCGGTTCATCGGGCAGGAGCGGGTCGTCGACCTGACCCTTTCCGCCCTGCTCAGCGGTGGCCATGGCTTGCTGATCGGCCTGCCGGGGCTGGGCAAGACCCGTCTGATCGAAACGCTGTCGACGGTCATGGGCATGGATTCCGCCCGGATCCAGTTCACCCCCGACCTGATGCCGGCAGATATTCTGGGCTCGGAGGTTCTGGAAACCGCCGCCGACGGCACCCGCGCCTTCCGGTTCCTCGAAGGGCCGGTGTTCTGCCAGCTTCTGATGGCCGACGAGATCAACCGCGCCAGCCCGCGCACCCAGTCGGCGCTGCTGCAGGCGATGCAGGAGAAATCCGTGACCATCGCCGGGCAGCCCCATGCCCTGCCGCCGCCTTTCCACGTTCTGGCGACCCAGAACCCGATCGAGCAGGAGGGCACCTATCCGCTGCCCGAAGCCCAGCTTGACCGCTTTCTGGTGCAGATCGACGTGAACAATCCCGACCGCGATACCGAGCGCGAGATCCTGCTCGCCACCACCGGGCTTGAGGATGCGCAAAGCCATCAGGTGTTCACCGGCGAAGACCTGATCGCGGCCCAGACCGTGCTGCGGCGGATGCCGGTGGGCGAGGCGGTGGTGGAAACCATCCTCGATCTGGTGCGGGCCTGCCGCCCCGACGATCCCGACGCCCCGGCGGCGGTGCGCGAAAGCGTCAGCTGGGGCCCCGGTCCGCGCGCGGCGCAGGCGTTGATGCTGATGGTGCGCGCGCAGGCGCTGCTGGAAGGGCGGCTTGTGCCCACCGCCGATGATGTTGCCCGCATGGCGCGCCCGGTGCTGATCCACCGGATGCAGCTGACCTTTGCCGCCCGCGCCCGGGGCGAGGGACTGGCGCCGCTGATCGATCAGGTCGCCGCCGCCGTCACCCGGACCGAGGCGGCTGCGTGACCTCTGACCCCGCGTCTTCCACGGCCCGGTCGGGCCTGCGCCGCGATGGCGAGGCCCTGGCCGCGCCGCTGCCACCGCTGCTGGCGAATGCCGAACATCTGGCCTCGACCATGCTTCTGGGCGATCACGGCCGCCGCCGCGCCGGCATGGGCGAGGAATTCTGGCAGTACCGTCCCGCCATGGCCAATGACGAGGCGCGGCTGATCGACTGGCGCCGCTCGGCCCGGTCGGACATGCTGTACGTGCGCGAAAAGGAATGGCAGGCGGCGCAATCGGTGGTGCTCTGGGTCGATGGATCGCAGTCGATGGAGTTCACCTCGGGGACGCATCCGCCCAAGGGCGACCGGGCGCGGATGCTGGCCATGGCCATCGCCATCCTGCTGTTGCGCGGCGGCGAGCGTGTCGGTCTGACCGGGCAGGCGGTACCGCCCCGGCGCGGCGACATCCAGCTTCTGCGCATCGCCGACGGCCTGTTGGGCGCACCCGATGCGCGCGAGGATTTCGGCGCACCGGACGTGCGCGGCATCCTGCCCAAGTCGCGGGCGCTGTTCATCTCGGATTTCATGGGCCCGCTGGTCGAGGTCGAAGCCGCCCTGACCGAAGCCGCCGACCTGGGCGTGCGCGGCGCGCTGCTGCAGGTGCTGGACCCGGCGGAAGAGGCCTTTCCCTACGATGGCCGCACCGTGTTCGAAAGCATGGGCGGCGGGCTGCGCCATGAAACGCTGGAAGCGGGCGGATTGCGCGACCGCTATCTGGACCGGATGGCAGAGCGCAAGGCGCGGCTGGCCGAGCTGGCCCGCATCACCGGCTGGCAGATGCTGACCCATCACACCGGCGACAGCGCGCAAACGGCGCTGCTGTGGCTTTACGGCGCGCTGGAACGGCGGCGCTGATGCTGGTTCTGGGGCCCATCGCCTTTGCCGCGCCCTGGGTGCTGACCGCGCTGGCGGTGCTGCCGGTGCTGTGGCTGATCCTGCGCGCGGTGCCGCCCGCGCCGCGGCGGCGGCGGTTTCCCGGCGTCATGCTGCTGCTGGGCCTGCGCGACGACGAAAGCCAAAGCGACCGCACCCCGTGGTGGCTGCTGCTGTTGCGGATGCTGGCGGTGGCGGCGGTGATCCTGGCCTTCGCCGGACCGATCCTGAACCCGCGCGCGACGGCAGAACCGGGCCGGAGTCCATTGCTGATCCTGTTGGATGGCACCTGGGCCGATGCCCGCGACTGGGCGGCCCGGATCGACCGGGTCGAGGCGGCTTTGGGCGAGGCCAGCCGCACCGCGCGCCCGGTCTCCATCGCCGTGACCACCGATCTGCCGGCAGGCGTGGCCGAGTTTCAGGCGGCTGACGCGTGGCGATCCCGGCTGGCCAGCCTTGCGCCCGCCCCCTGGGCCGCCGATCCGGCAGAACTGGCAAGCTGGACACGCGCGCAACCGGACGGTTTCGACACGCTGTGGCTGTCGGACGGGCTGGCCCGCGCGGGACGCGACGAGGCTCTGGCCGCCTTGCAGGACAAGGGCGGCGTGCGGATCTTCGAAAGCCCGCGCGCGGTGCTGGCGCTGCGTCCGCCAGTCTATGTCGACGGGCTGATCGAAATCACCGCCCTGCGCGCCCGCGACAGCGGCGCGTTGCAAGTGCCTGTGGCGGCCATGGGTCTGGATCCCACCGGGGCCGAGCGGATGCTGGCCCAGGCCGAGGCCAGCTTTGCCCCCGGCGCCCGTCAGGCCGAGCTGTCGTTGTCGCTGCCGGCGGAACTGCGCAACCGCATCACCCGGTTCGAGATCACCGGCGGCCGCTCGGCTGGGGCGGTCAGTCTGACCGACGACGCCCTGCGCCGCCGCGAGATCGCCCTGATCGCGGGCCGCGAGGATCGCGAGGGCCTGCAACTGCTGTCGCCGCTGCATTATCTGGAACAGGCGCTGGAACCCAATGCCGACCTGATCGACGGCGCCATCGCCGACATTTTTCAAGCCAACCCCGATGTGATCGTGCTGGCTGATGTGGCGCGGCTGACCGGGGCCGAGACCGAGGAGATCGCCGGTTGGATCGACCGGGGCGGCCTGCTGCTGCGCTTTGCCGGGCCACGTCTGGCGGCGGCGGATCTGGGCGATGACGACGCGGCAGCCCTGCTGCCGGTGCGGCTGCGCGCCGGGGGGCGCACGGTGGGCGGCGCCATGAGCTGGGGCGAGCCGAAGGCGTTGCGCCCCTTCCCCGAGACCAGCCCCTTCTACGGGTTGGACATCCCTGCCGAGGTCACCGTGACCTCGCAGGTGCTGGCGCAGCCCGATCCCGACCTGCCCGAACGGGTCATCGCCGCGCTGGCCGACGGCACCCCGCTGGTCACCCGCCAGCGTCTGGGCGCCGGGCAGATCGTGTTGTTCCACGTCACCGCCAATGCCGAATGGTCGACGCTGCCGCTGTCGGGCCTGTTCGTGCAGATGCTGGAACGGCTGTCGGTGGCCGCGCGGGTGGGCACCGAAACCGCCGAGGATCTGGCCGGCACCACCTGGCAGGCGGTGGAGCATCTGGATGCCTTCGGGGTGCTGTCCCCGGCAGGCATGTCCGAAGGTCTCGACGGCGCGACCCTGCTGGCATCTTCGGTGGGACCGGCGCTGCCGCCGGGGCTTTACGCCTCGGACGATCAGCGGCGGGCGATCAATGTGATCGGCGCCGAAACCGAGCTTGCCCCGGCGATCTGGCCCGCAGGGGTGCCGGTGGAGGGGCTGGAGGTCGCCCGCGAAACCCGGCTGGCGGGACCGCTTCTGGTGCTGGCACTGGGTCTGATGGTGGCCGATGTGGTGGCCTCGCTACTGCTGTCGGGCCTGCTGGGCCTGCGCCGGGCCGGTGCCGCGATGGTGCTGCTGGCGGCGCTCACCCTGTCCGCGCCCGACCCTCTGCAGGCGCAGGACGCCGACCCGCTGGTCGTGGATGACGCCTATGCCATCCGGGTCACCAGCGAGGTTGTCCTGGGCCATGTGGTGACCGGCAACTCGGCGGTGGACGACACCGCCCGCGCCGGACTGCACGGGTTGTCGCGCACCCTGTTCGCCCGCACCTCGATCGAACCGGGCCCGCCGGTGGCCGTAGATCTGGAGACCGATGAACTGGCCTTCTTCCCGGTGCTCTACTGGCCTGTGACGCCGGATCAGCCGCGCCCCTCGTCCGAGGCCTATGCCCGGCTGAACCGCTATCTGCGCGGCGGCGGGATGATCCTGTTCGACACCCGCGACGCCGATCTGGCCGCCATGGGCAGCGAGACCGCGAACACCCGCAAGTTGCAGGATCTGGCCCGACCGCTGGACATCCCGCCGCTGGAACCGGTGCCCGAGGATCACGTGCTGACCCGCACCTTCTATCTGCTGCAGGACTTTCCCGGCCGCCATGCCCGCGGCCCGCTGTGGGTCGAGGCGGCCCCCCCCGATGCCGAGCAGGTCGAGGGCATGCCGTTCCGCAATCTCAACGACGGGGTGACCCCGGTGGTGATCGGCAGCAATGATTGGGCCGCGGCCTGGGCGATGGACGATCAGGGCCGCAAGATGTTCCCCGTCGGGCGCGGTTATGCCGGAGAGCGGCAGCGCGAGATGGCCTATCGCTTTGGCATCAACCTGGTGATGCATGTGCTGACCGGCAACTACAAATCCGATCAGGTGCATGTGCCTGCGCTGCTGGATCGGTTGGGACAATAGATGACACGCGAGATCCTCTATGACCCGCTGATCGCGCCCGTCTTGCTGGCGATACTGGCCGTGGTTCTGGCGGTGGCCATCGGTGTCGCCTTCTGGCGCGGGCTGACCGGCTGGGCGCTGCGCGGCGCCGCCGGGCTGCTGGTGCTGGCGGCGCTGGCCAACCCCTCGGTGCAGATCGAGAACCGCGCCGCCCTGTCGGACATCGTCATTCTCGTGATCGACGAAAGCGCGAGCCAGCGGATCGGCGTGCGCCCCGCGCAGACCGAGGCCGCGCAGGCGCGTGTCGAGGCCGAAGTGGCGCAACTGCCCAACACCGAGTTGCGCATCCTGCGGCTGGGCGACGGGCCGGGCAACGAGGGCAGCCTGCTGATGACCGCCCTGTCCGAGGCCCTTGCCGACGAGCCGCGCGCCCGCGTCGCCGGGATGCTGCTGCTGTCCGATGGCCAGTTGCACGATCTGCCGCGCGCCCCCGACCTGCCCGCCCCGCTGCACCTGCTGCTGACCGGCGAGGCGCAGGACTGGGACCGGCGGCTGGTGGTCACCAACGCGCCCTCCTTCGCGATCATGGGCGAACCGGTGTCGCTGACCCTGCGGCTGGAGGATCAGGGCGCAGTGCCGCCCGAGTTGCAGGGCCGCGCCGAATTGGACATCAGCATCGATGGCGCCGAGGCGCGCCGGGTGACCGTGCCCGTGGGCCGCGACATCACCGTGCCGGTGGATCTGCCGCACGGCGGCATGAACGTGATCCGCTTTGCCACGGCCCCCTCCGTGGGCGAGTTGACCGACCGCAACAACGCCGCCGTGGTGCGCATCAACGGGGTGCGCGACCGGCTGCGGGTGCTGCTGGTGTCGGGCGAACCCCATGCGGGCGAGCGGACCTGGCGCAACCTGCTGAAATCCGACAGCTCGGTCGACCTGGTGCATTTCACCATCCTGCGCCCGCCGGAAAAGCAGGACGGGGTGCCGGTGACGGAACTGTCGCTGATCGCTTTCCCGACGCGCGAGTTGTTCCTGGACAAGATTGACGAGTTCGACCTGATCATCTTCGACCGCTACAAGCGGCGGGGCATCCTGCCGGCGCTCTACCTGGACAATATCCGCAACTATGTCGAACAGGGCGGCGCGGTGCTGGTCGCGGCGGGGCCGGATTTTGCCTCGGCCGTCAGCCTGTTCCATTCGCCGCTGGCCGAGGTGCTGCCGGCGGAACCGACGGCGCAGGTTCTGGAGCAGGGGTTCCATCCCACGATCACCGATCTGGGCCGCAAGCATCCGGTGACCGAGGCGCTGGACGCCGGCACCGCCCCCGGCGACCCGCCGCCCTGGGGGCGCTGGTTCCGGCTGATCGACGTGACGCCCTATCCGGACGCCGAAACCGTGATGACCGGGGCCGAGGGCCGTCCGCTGCTGCTGCTGGACCGGGTTGGCGAGGGCCGCGTGGCGCTGCTGGCCTCGGATCAGGCCTGGCTGTGGAGCCGGGGCTTCGAAGGCGGCGGGCCTCAGTTGGAACTGCTGCGGCGGTTGGCGCACTGGATGATGAAGGAACCCGAGCTTGAGGAAGAGGCGCTGGTGGCCGACGGACAGGACGGCACCCTGATCCTCACCCGCCGCACGCTGGGCGAGGCGCCGGGCGCCTTCGAGGTGACCCGGCCCGATGGCACCACCCTGACGCTGGAGCCGGAGCAGGTGGCGCCGGGCCGGTTCGAGGCGCGGCTGGAAGGGGCGGGCATCGGCCTGTACCGTGTCAGCGACGGGGAGCGCGAGGCGGTGGCGGCCCTTGGCCCCTCGGCCCCGCGCGAATTCGAGCAGACCATTGCCAGCGGCGAATTTCTGGACCCCTTGATCGCCGGATCGGGCGGCGGGGTGCGTCGGATCGAGGCCGGGGTGCCGGACCTGCGCGCCGTGCGTCCGGGACGTCCCGCCGCCGGGCGTGGCTGGCTGGGCATCACCCCGCGCGAGGCCTATCGCACCACCGACATCACCGTGCGCCCCTTCCTGCCAGGCTGGGCCTGGCTGGGGCTGGTCGCGGCTTTCCTGATCGGCGCGTGGCTGTGGGAAGGCCGTCGCCGGGTCAGCGTGGCAAGGTCAGCGTAAACTCCGCAGGCCCCCAGCCATCGGTCTGGCAATGGGCGCGGATCCGCACTTCGTTCAGGTCCGCCGGGATCGCGACGCCGCTCAGGCTGCGGGTGAAGGGCTGTTCCTGTACGTGCGGATGCAGCAACTCGCGATATCCGAGCACCTGCCCGTCGGGGGTCAGAACCTCCCACCCGTCGGCATAGTGGTCCCATCCGGTGTCGGGGTGGCGCAGGGTCACGTCGATGCGCCAGGTCTGGCCGGTGGCGGTGGCGCTTGCGTCCACGACCTCGGGCAGATCGGCCAGGGCCGGGGCGGCGGCAATGAAGGTCAAAAGCAATGCAAATCGTGTCATGGGCGCAGTCTGGCACAGGATGGCCGCCGCCACCGCTCACAGTTCAGTCATCGATGCCTTGCAGCAGCACGTCGCGGGTCTGGGAGCCGAATTCTCGGCGCAGGACCACCGCCACCGTCAGCAGCGTGGTCAGGATCAGCGGCAGGGCGCCCACCAGCCAGGCCAGCGCGCCCATGGCGAAATAGATCGACCGCAGTCCACGGTTGAACGCCTTGGCCGCCGTGATGTTCAACTCGGCCGCTTGCTGGCAGCGGTGCGGGCCGACGGGATCGTCAACCTCGTTGGGGATCGTGCCCAGCATCACCGCGCAATAGCCGAAGATGCGGTTGGCCCAGACGAATTTCAGGAAGGCGTTGACCACCAGCAGCAGGATCAGGATCAGCTTCATTTCCAGAACCACTTTCGAGCTTTCGGCCAGCGAAAGTTCCGAGGCCAGCGTCGTCAGCCGTTCGATATTGCCGACCAGCGCCAGCCCGCCGCCCAGGGCGATCATGGCGGTCGAGGCGAAAAAGGCCGTGCCTTGCCGCAGGCTGCCGACGATCATCGAATCGAACACCCGTGGCTCGCGGGTGATGACATGGCTCATCCAGATCCGCCGGTAGCGCGTCATCAGCACCGACACCGAGGGAAAGCGGCGCGGCGGATGTTCGATCAACACCCCCACCCCCTGCCATGCCACCAGCAGCAAGAGCAGCGCGACCGCGTCCAGCCAGTTCAGCAGGCCCAGTTGGGCGGGGATCATGATGCGATCCAAGGCAGACCTCCGGTTTTGCGGACTGGCCGCGACTGATCCTGCCATACAGACTGAGGGTCGAGGCGTGCAACCGCAACCGGGCCTGCGTTTGGCCCCCCGGGGGAAATTCGTGACAATCGTCCGGGCAAAGCGCGAAATGTTAAGCATGATTTTCGGACACGGCCCGAAATTTGCCGACTTTACTGACCGAGTCGCCGCATTCCACCCAAGACACATCTTTTCAGGCATGGCATAGTTAACCGCATGATCCGCATCTTCGTACCCATCCTGTTCGGCCTTGTGCTGATGGCGACCACGGCCCCGGTTTCGGCCAAGGACACCAGGGGCAGCCGCGAAATGCTGACCGTGCAGGAACAGAACCGCTGGCAGGCCATCGGGCGGCTGAATGTCACCGGCATCGGCTTTTGCACCGCGACGGCGGTCGGGGCCGATCTGATCCTGACGGCGGCGCATTGCGTTGTGGACAAGCGCACGGGCAAACCTGTGCGCCCCGAGCGGGTCCATTTTCTGGCCGGGTTCCGGGCGGGTACTTATGCCGCCCATGGTTTGGGCCGCGAGATCGTGCTGATGCCGGGCTACAACCGCTCTATGCGGACGGTGGATCGCGACATTGCCTTGATACGGCTGGCGGCACCTTTGCCGGCCACGATCACCCCGATCTCCACCGGACGCGGCGTGCAACCGGATCTCAGCCTGCACACCCTGTCTTACGGGCTAGACCGCGCCCAGATCCCCTCGATCGAGCGGGATTGCCACCTGAAGAACCGGGTCGGGGCGGTGATCTATACCAGTTGCGACGGCGTTCCGGGGGTCTCGGGCGCGCCGGTGGTGCAGCTGGTCAAGGGCAAGCCGCAGGTCGTGGCCGTGGCCTCGGCGGTGATGGCGCGGCAGAAGGCACCGATGCTGCGCGGCACGGTTCTGGCCGTTGATGCCGGCGCGCGGCGGCTGGACATCCTGCGCCGCCAGATGGACGCCACCGATGTGGTGATGCTGAATCCGGTGCGCGACGGGTCTTGAACCCCATCTGACAGTTCCTAAATCTGGATCATCGGGTCGCCAGTCGGGGCCCGTTTCTGACCGCGGCCGTCCTTTGGAGGCCGCACAACATCGTTGTCGCTCAATGGAGGATGACCCATGCGCAATTTTGACCTTGCACCGCTTTACCGTGCCACCGTCGGTTTCGACCAGGTGGCGGACCTGATGGATCGGGTTCTGGCATCGGATGTCAGCCAGCCCAGCTATCCGCCCTACAACATCGAAAAGACCGCCGATGACGCCTGGCGCATCTCGATCGCCGTGGCCGGCTTCACCGAGGATGAGCTTTCGGTGGAACTGCGGGAAAACGCGCTTCTGGTTTCGGCCAAGAAAGCGCCGGAAGACACCAATCGCACCTATCTGCATCGCGGCATCGCCACCCGCGCCTTCGAGCGCCGGTTCCATCTGGCCGATCATGTGCGCGTGACTGCCGCCTCGCATCAGGACGGCATGTTGCACATCGACCTGACCCGCGAAGTGCCCGAGGCCCTGAAACCGCGCCGGATCGAGATCACCAATGGTGTTCGGGACGCAGCAGGCGAGGCCCGGCCGGTCAACTAAGACCAGCCGCGTACATCGCATTCGCACACTGGCCCGCGCTTCGGCGCGGGCCTTTTCGCGTTCAGGCAGGCCGGATTGCCGCAGCTGCACAATTCGCTCGCCCCTGATCCTGCCCGCCCGCTAATCTGAGCGCGGTACAGGAGTTTCACCATGCTCGGCATTCTCATTTCTCTAATTCTCTTGATGTATTTGGCCTATCGCGGAATCAGCGTGCTGATCCTGGCGCCGGTGCTGTCGCTGCTGGCCGCAGGTCTGTCAGGCGGTGCGCCGATCCTGGCCACCTATACGCAGGTCTTCATGGAGGCGCTTGGCGGCTATGTCATCAAGTTCTTCCCCCTGTTCCTGCTGGGCGCGATCTTCGGCAAGCTGATGGAGGTGTCGGGCAGCGCCCGTGTCATCGCCGAATGGATCGTCGAAAAGGTCGGGCAGAAACAGGCGGCCCTGGCCGTGGTTCTGGCCTGCGGGGTGCTGACCTATGGCGGGGTCTCGCTGTTCGTGGTGGCCTTCGCGGTCTATCCCATCGCGGCGGCACTGTTCGCGCGGGCGGATTATCCCAAGAAATTCATCCCCGCCACCATCGCGCTCGGCTCGTTCACCTTCACCATGACGGCGCTGCCCGGCACCCCGGCGATCCAGAACGCGATTCCGGCGCCCTATTTCGGCACCGATGCCTTCGCCGCGCCGATCCTGGGGCTGCTGGCCGCGGTGATCATGTTCACGGGCGGCGTCGCCTGGCTGAACATGCGTATCGGCCGCGCCCGCGCCGCCGGGCTGGGTTATGGCGAGGAGGACCAGTATTCCGCCATCGCAGCCCTGCCGCCGACGGTCGAGGACAACGACCCGCCGTTCTGGGCCGCGATCCTGCCGATCTTCGTGGTTATCGGTCTGAACCTGATCCTGTCGCGCTTTGTCTACCCGGCGATGGATTTCTCCTATCTGGCCGAGGAGATCTACGGCGGTATCGTGATCGATGACGTGCGCGGGCTGTGGGCGATCATCACCGCGCTCACCGCTTCGATCCTCGTGCTGATCGGGCTGAACTGGAAGCGGTTTTCAGGGACGCTGAATACGACGATCACGCAGGGGGTCAACGGCTCGTTCCTGCCGATCTTCAACACTGCGTCCGAGGTCGGCTATGGCACCGTCATCGCCTCGCTGCCCGCTTTCGCGCTGATCAAGAACGGGGTCACCGGGATCATGCCGGAGGTGCCGCTGGTGTCGCTGGCCATTGCGGTGAATGCCCTGGCGGGGATCACAGGCTCGGCCTCGGGCGGCATGAGCATCGCGCTGGAGGCGCTGGGATCGACCTATCTGGAACTGGCCGAACTGGCCAATGTCAGCCCCGAACTGCTGCACCGGGTCGCGGCCCTGTCCTCGGGCGGTTTCGACTGCCTGCCGCACAATGGCGCCGTCATCACACTGTTGGCGATCACCAGCCTGACCCACAAGAAAAGCTATGTGGACATCTTCGTCGTCGCCGTGGCGGTACCGGTGGTGGCGCTGATTACCGTGATCGTTCTGGGCAGCCTGTTCGGGTCGGTCTAGGGCCGACGCCCCTGCCGCCTATTTGGTGACTTGTCCTGCCAGACGGTTGCCCTGTGCGTTCAGCAGGACCAGCTTCTTGTCGCGGACCACGTAAAGGTCGAAGCGCGGGCTGGAATAGTCGATGCAGCGCGTGCCGTTGGCATAGAACCGGAAGGCCGGTGCGGCATAGCTCTTGCCGCCAGCCAGATAGGCGTAGGAGCCATCGGTCTTGTATACTTCGGTGCCCTCGCTGCCGTATTTCACCTTCTTGCCGGTCAGCAGATTCTGCAGGTAATCGCCGCTGACGCGCTGGTCCCCGGACTGGATGTTCCAGCCCATCTTGGGGGCGTTCGCGGGGCAGCCGCCTGCAAGGGCGGGTGCGGCCGAAATGGCAAGGCAGGCGAGTGCGGCGGCAAATGACGTGTTCATGAGGTTTTCCTTTCAAATCAACAAGCATATCCTTCAATGCGCATGACCCCACGTCAACAGTACCACCTGCCGCACAGGGCATTTCAGGTGGCACCGGTTGACCGCCCTGCGCCACAAGGCCAATCTGGCGCGATTGCGACACGAAAGGCTCTCCGATGGACATGCGCACCGCCTATGAGATCACCGCCTATATCCCGCAGGCTGATGCGGTGATCGAGGGCTGGACCGAGGATGCGGCGGATCACCGGGCGGTCGAGGCGTCGATCGGGCGGGCCATGCTGAACCTGCCCTACGGGGATCATCCACGGGCCCGCTATGACCTGTTCCTGCCGGCCGGACGGCCCGAGGGGCTGGTCGTCTTCGTGCACGGCGGCTATTGGCGGCGCTTTGACCGCAGCGATTTCTCGCATTTCTCGCGCGGGGCGGTGGCGCGGGGCTGGGCGGTGGCAATGCCCTCCTACCCGCTGGTGCCCGAGGTGCGCATTTCCGAGATCACGCAGCATGTGGCGCGGGCCATCGCCACGGCGGCGGCACGGGTGCCGGCGGGGCCGATGATCCTGGCGGGTCATTCCGCGGGCGGGCATCTGGTGGCGCGCATGGCCGAGGCGAACGGCCCTTTGTCAGCGGTGCTACAGGACCGAGTGCAGCGGGTGGTGCCGATCTCGCCGCTGGGTGATTTACGCCCCTTGCTGCAAACGCCGCTGAACGCCGATCTGCATCTGGATGCCGTCGAGGCCGAGGCTGAAAGCCCGATCCTGCGCCGACCCGCGCCGGGCCTTGCGGTGACGATCTGGGCCGCCGAGCATGAACGCCCGGTGTTCCTGCAACAGGCCGAGGATCTGGCCCGCGCCTGGGGGGGCGGGCACCGGATTGCGCCGGGCTGTCATCATCTGGACGTGATCCACGGGCTGGCAGAGCCGGACAGCCCGCTGACCGAAAGCCTGTTTACGGGTTGAAGCCGGCCAGCCCGTCCAGATCCATGCTTTCCAGCATCGGCATCATCACGTCGGTGCTGGCGCCCTCGGCCTGGATCAGGAAGCGGTTGGCCACCAGCGTCATCAGTTGTCCGTCGGTTTCCAGCACCTTGACGCTGCCCATCCGGTGCAGCTTGCCGCCCGAGGCGGTGGCCAGCATCGGGTTGGCCAGCATTGGCGCCATCGCCATCATCATCGGGCTGTCGGCCAGCAGGGTGATCGAGAAGCTTTGGTCGCCATTGCTGTAGGTCGCCTCGGCCCCGGTGCCGCCGCCGGTGAAGGCCAGTGCGCCGCTCATCTCGGTGCTGACCTCGCGGGTCCAGCCCTCGGAGGCTTCGGGCAGAAAGGCGGCCAGCCCGTCGGTGCGCATGGCCTGCAGCAGGCTTTGGGCATAGGCCAGTTCCTCGATCGCGGCGGTGATGTTGCCGTCGTCATAGGCGGCGCGGGCGGCGTCCAGCGTGTCGGTCACATCGTCGGCCAGTGCGGGCGTTGTGGTCAGCAGCAGGCAAAGCGCGGTACGGGTGGGGAAGCGGAACATGGGGTCTCGACCTCGTGGACATCATCTGAGGACAGGGTGGCGCGATCAGCCGGACTGTTCAACCAGAGATCGCCAGCAGGGCAGGATATCCCCCGGTTCCGGGCGGGCATGGAAAACTCCGCGCGCGATTGCGCGGGCCATGCAGGTGGCCGCCGCGTGCCCCAGATCCAGAAGTGGGGTCAGATCGTCGTCGGGCAGCGGGTGCGCGCCCGAAGCGGCAGCAAAGACCAGATCGCCGTCCAGCAGCGTGTGCGAGGGGAACAGGGCCCGTGCCAACCCGTCATGGGCGCAGGTGGCCAGCCGGGTGGCCTGTGCCTGTGTCAGATCGGCATCGGTGGCGACAATGGCGATGGTGGTGCTGGCGCCGGGCTGCGTGTCCTTGCGCGGCGCCGGGTCCGGGGCCGGATGCGGGCAGATGCCTGCGCCGCCGAATTCGTCGCCCACCTCGAAGGGGGCGGCCCAGAACTGCCGGTGCGGATGCACATTCGCCGCCCCCAGCGCGTTGACCGCCACCAGGGCGCCGACGGTAAAGGGGCCGACCCGGACCGAGGCCGAACCCAGCCCGCCTTTCAGCGTGGCGGTGGTGGCGCCGCATCCCGCGCCCACCGACCCGAGCGCGAAATCCATGACCGCTGCCGCCAGCGCCTGTTGACCCAGATCGGGGTAGGGAGAGGCCACCCACCCCTTGTCGCCGCCGTTCAGCAGGTCGAACAGGATGGCGCCGGGCACGATGGGCACGCGCTGGCCGCCGACCTCGAACCCGCGCCCGGCGGCCCGTAGCGCCTGGCGGACGCCATCGACCGCGCCAAGACCCAAGGCAGACCCGCCGGAAAGCACCAGCGCATCCACCTGCTGCACCAGCTTGTCAGGGGCCAGCAAGTCGGTGTCGGTGGTACCGGGCGCGCCGCCCATCACATGCACGGCGGCGGTGAAAGGGGCGTCGGCTGTCAGGACCGTGGCGCCGGATTTCAGGCGGGGATCCTGCGCGTTGCCGACCCGGAACCCGGCAACATCGGTGATCAGATTGCGGGGGCCGGTGGGCATGATGTTTCTCCTGCGCTGCCCTTGCAGGCTCGGGCCTGCGGCGGTGCGGGTCAACCCCGCCCTGCGACCTTCCGCGATGCGGCAGGGTTTGTGAGCCCGGCTGCTCTCGCCTATGGTGGCCCGAACCGTGGGGCGGCTTGTTTGCGCGGCCTTGCGAACCCACATACTTTTCTCAAGTCAACGAGAGTGACCATGGTCTACGTGAAATGGATATTCTGGGGCCTCGTGGTCCTGTTGCTGGGCGGGTTCCTGCATTACACGCTGCCCCGCCACGACACCCTGCGCATCGTCGAGACCGAGGTCCGGCGCGTCGAGGTCGGCGAAGGGTCGCTGTTCTGGGGCTCGTCCGAGCCGGGCGCGGTGACGGCGGGCAACCGGGATGTGAAATTCATCTCGGGGGTGCGGGACAGCGGCCGCACCAAGGTGTTCCGCAACGAGGACACCGGCTGGGGCTGGCCGCCCTACATGAAGTTCAATTCCGCCGACCTGCAGGCACGGGCCGCGGATCTGACCTCGACCCAGGATGCGCCGCGCTGGATCCTTGTGAAATCCTATGGCTGGCGCAACCAGTTGCTGTCGGTCTTTCCCAATGTGCTGAGCCTGAAGGAAGTGCCCGGACCCGATCATCGCGTGATCCCGGTGTTCAACATCCTTGTGCTGACCGGGCTTGCGGCGCTGGTGCTGGTGATCCGGGCATTTCTGAAGCGGTTCTGGACCAACCGGGTGGATCCGGTGGTCGAGGATGTGGCCAGCGCCTTCGATGCGGCGGATGACCATATGGATGCAGCAGGCCGCCGGTTCCGTGGCCGGCGCGAGAAGTTCCGCGAATGGTGGGTGGAGACCTTCGGCGGCTGAGGCCGGGTGAAACTCCCGCCCCCTGCGGCCCTTGCGGGCCAAAGGCGTTGGGCCGCGCGCCGCTGCGCGGCGGATTGAGTATTTGGGACAAGAAAAATCCGGGGCAGGGAGCGATGCTTGCTGCCTAGCGTTTCAGAAGGCTGCCAAGGAGGCCGCGCACCATGCGGCGGCCGCGACGGGTGGACAGTTGCTGGACCATGGTTGTCGCGAAGGCCTCGCCCAGGGTCGAGGCCATGGAGCCGCTTTCGCTTTTTCCGGGCGAGTTCTTCCCGGTGTAGCGCGTGGCGCGGCCCGGTGAGGGTCGGGCGCTGTGTGACGGGCGGTTGAAAGTGTCGAAGGTGGCCTTCAGCTCGTCCCGGGAGGTGCTTTGGGGGGTCTTGGCCGCCGCACGGTCGGCAAGGATTTCATGGGCGGAACGCCGGTCGACGGCGGTGTCATAGCGACGGCCCAGCGGGGAGGCTGTGATCAGCGCGCGGCGTTCGTCTTCGGTCAGCGGTCCCATCTGGCTGGCGGGCGGGCGGATCAGGACGCGGTCCACCATGCCGGGGATGGCCTTGTCCTCCAGCAGCGACACCACGGCCTCGCCGGTGCCGACCTGCTGGATCGCCGTCGCGGTATCGAAGGCGGGGTTGGGCCGAAAGGTCTCGGCGGCGGTTTTCAGTGCCTTTGCATCGCGCGGGGTGAAGGCGCGCAGGGCGTGCTGGATGCGGTTGCCCAGTTGCGACAGCACGTCCTCGGGGATGTCATCGGGCAGTTGGCTGACGAAATAGACGCCCACCCCTTTTGAGCGCACCAGCCGGACCACCTGTTCGATCCGTTGCAGCAGGCTTTTCGGAGCGGTGTCGAACAGCAGATGCGCCTCGTCGAAGAAGAAGACGAGCTTCGGCTTGTCGGGGTTGCCGACCTCGGGCAGCTCTTCAAACAGTTCCGACAGCAGCCAGAGCAGGAACATGGCGTAGAGGCGCGGGGTGGTGATCAGCGTGTCGGCCATCAGGATGTTGACCTGGCCGCGCCCCTGGGCGTCAGTGGTCATCAGGTCCGACAGTTGCAGCGCCGGTTCGCCCAGAAACCCGCGCACGCCCTGGTTTTCCAGCACCAGCAGCGCCCGCTGCACCGCGCCCAGCGAGGCGCGGGCCACATGGCCATAGGACTGTTGCACCGCCTCGGTGTTGTCGCCGATCCAGTTCAGCACCGCCCGCAGGTCGTCGAGGTCCAGCAGCGCCATCCCCTGATCGTCGCAGATGCGGAAGGCGATGTTCAGAACCCCTTCCTGAACGTCGGTCAGGTCGAGCATGCGGGCCAGAAGCAGCGGCCCAAGCTCGGTCACCGTGGTGCGCACCGGGTGGCCGGACTGGCCAAAGATGTCCCAGAACACGACCGGGCAGGCGGCGGGGGCATAGTCCGCAAGCCCGATCTGGGCCGCGCGCGCCGTGATGCGGTCACTGGCTGCGCCCGGCTTGCCAAGGCCGCTGACGTCGCCTTTCACATCGGCCATGAACACCGGGACACCGGCGGCGGAGAACCCCTCGGCGAGGATCTGCATGGTCACCGTCTTGCCGGTGCCGGTGGCGCCCGCGATCAGCCCGTGACGATTGGCCAGATCCAGTTTCAGAACCTGCGGTGTGCGGTAGTCGCTGCCGCCGCCGCCGATGAAAATGCCTGACATGTTCTGCTCCCTCTTTTGGCCCGATCATGTCGGCGGGCGGGCGATGCGGCAAGGGCAGAGGGGGGGGCGTGCGCAAGGATGGCCGGGAGTTCCGTCGGGTTGGGCGAGACCTGCGCAAAGAGAAACCGCGGCCAAGGGGGGCCGCGGTTCGATGCATTCGTCTCTGGCGGGAGGCCTTCAGCCCGGGCTCATGCCGCGCAGCCGTTCAGACCGGCGGCGCAGGATCTCGAGCGTGGCCAGAAGGGCTACGGAGATCCCCACCAGCAGCGTCGCCACCGCAAGGATCGTCGGGCTGATCTGTTCGCGCAGGCCGATGAACATCTGCCACGGCAGGGTCTTCTGCCCGGCCGAGCCCACGAAGAGCACCACCACGACCTCGTCGAAGGAGGTGATGAAGGCGAACAGCCCGCCCGAGATTACGCCCGGCAGGATCAGCGGCATCTGCACCCGGAAGAAGGTGGTCACCGGGTTGGCGCCCATGTTGGCCGCCGCGCGCGTCAACGAGTTGTCGAAACCCACCAGCGTGGCCGTCACCGTGATGATGACGAAGGGAATGCCCAGTGCCGCATGGGCCAGCACCACGCCCATGTAGGTGCCTTGCAGGCCGATGCGCGAATAGAAGAAATACATCCCCGCCGCCGAGATGATCAGCGGCACGATCATCGGCGAAATCAGGATCGCCATGATGGCCCGGCGTCCTGGCACATGCGGCTGGCTGAGGCCGATGGCGGCCAGCGTGCCGAAGCTGACCGACAGCAGGGTCGCGACCGGCGCGATGGTCAGAGAATTCCACAGCGCCGATTGCCAGTCCGAATTGGTGAAGAAGTCCTGATAGTGCTTCAGCGAATAGCCTTCGGGCTTCAGGGCCAGCATCTCGGGGGTGAAGGTGAAGAAATCCTCGGCATTGAAGCTGAGCGGCATCACCACGATGATCGGCGTGATCAGGAACGCGAAGATCGCCCCGCATATGACCCGGAAGGTATAATGCCACAGCACCTGTCCGGGGGTCAGATAGGGCGCCAGCCCGGCGCGATAGCGGCCGTCCGCCAGCCAGAAGGTCAGGCTGCCGAAGAACCACCCCGCCAGGGCGCCGATGATCCCGCCCATGGTGCTGCCGGCGATCAGGCCGATGGCGGCGAAGATCACCACCAGTCCCAGCCGCACCGACCGGCGCGGCAGTTTCAGATGCATCAGCGCGAAGGCCATGCCGGCCATCAGAGCGGCGCCCAGCACCACGCCCAAAAGGCCCGAGCCCTGCGCCGTGCCCACGAACAGCCCCGCCAGCGCACCGAAGGCGCCGACGATGGGGCCGACAAAACTGAAGGGCTGCGGTTTCAGATCAATGATGGTTGCCATGGATCAGCCCCCCAGTTTCACGTTGTCGATGCCGACGATGCGATCATAGGCCCAGTACAGGATCAGCACCGCGGCCAGCAGGATCGCGCCAAGTGCGGCCCCCAGACCCCAGTTCAGCGAGCTGGAAATATGATAGGCGATCCGGTTCGAGATGAACGTCCCGGTGGTACCGCCGACGATCTCGGGCGTGATGTAGTAGCCGATGGCCAGGATGAAGACGAGGATCGAGCCTGCGCCGATGCCCGGCACCGACTGCGGGAAATAGACCCGCCAGAAGGCCGTCCAATTGGTCGCGCCCAGCGATTTGGCGGCACGCAGGTAGCTGGGGTTGATGGTCTGCATCACCGAGTAGAGCGGCAGGATCATGAAGGGCAGCAGGATGTGGGTCATGGCCACGATGGTGCCGAACTGGTTGTTGATCATGATCAGCCGGTTGGCGTCATCCACCAGACCCAGCCAGACCAGCACGTCGTTGATGACGCCTTGCTGTTGCAGCATGACCTTCCACGCCGAGGTGCGCACCAGCAGCGATGTCCAGAACGGCAGCAGCACCAGGATCATCAGCAGGTTCGCCGTGCGCATCCTCAGGTTGGCCAGCAGCCACGCCACCGGATAGCCCAGCAGGATGCAACTGGCGGTGATCACCAGCGACATGAACAGCGTGCGCTTGAACAGCATCAGGTAGATCTGCTGCGTCTCGGGCTGGTCGGTGATCCCGTCCGGGCCAAGCTGCTTGTCCACCGCGTTGAGGAAATAGCCCGGCGTGTAGCGCGGGGAATAGACACGAATGGTCTGCCAGACGGAAACATCTCCCCAATCCTCGTCGGCCTCGAGGAATTGTGCCTTCCGGCTGGCGCTTTCGAAGTCGGGCACCGCGGTCCGGGCTTCCTGCAGCAGATCGGCCTGGGGACCGGAATAGGCGGCAATCGCGGCCTCGGGGGCGGCCATCAGATCGCGGTAGAGCGCGCTGTAGACCGAGGTCCAGGGTTCGTCATCCAGCGCCGTTTCTTCTTCCTCGGTGCGCATGAAATCGGCGAACTGGCTGAAGGCCTCTGCGGTCTCAGGCAGCAGATCGGCGATGCCGGGGGCCAGTTCAAACGCCGGAGGCGGCGTGGAAAACCGTTGCCCGGCCTGTTTGGCGGCATCCTGCTTGGCCAGCCAGTCGGTGGCGGCCTGCCCATAGGCGGGGCTGGCCATCAGCGCGACCCAGGTGGTTTCTTCGCCCCAAGCGTCGTTCAGGTCTTCGAACTGGTCGACATAAAGATCGCCCATCTTTTCCACGGCCCGCCCGCTTTTGCGGAACAGCGACGACATGCCAACCTTTTCGTAGTTCAGGCGGCTGCCGAGACGGCTGTGGATCTTCAGTTCCTGGGCGATGAACAAGTCCTTGTAGAGCGCCTCGAACGCCGGGTCGCCGGGAACCTCGCCGCTGTCGGGGTCCCAGTCCTTCAGGGCCGCCACCGTGCGCGGCAGAGTGTCCGAGACGATCTGGTTTTCCACCGAGCGGAACAGCATGTCGGTGATCGGCGCAATGAAGGTCACAAGCACGAAGATCAGAAGCGGCGCGATCAGCGCCAGCGCCCGCAGTTTCTGAACACGAAGGGCGCGGTTCAGGCTCTTTTTCAGGGGGGTTCCGTCCGCAGAAAGAACACGGCCTGTCTGGGTTGCGTCGCTCATGCGTATCCCTCGACAATTGTGAAATCTGTTTCGGCGCAACTCTGCCGGATGGCGGCTGCGTCCTGGTATTCCGGGCTGTGATAGCAGGCGCGCGCGGTGGCCAGATCGGGGAAGGCGACGACCACATGGCGGGGGCGTGCCTCGCCTTCGGGCACATCGCTGTCGCCGCCGCGCACCAGGTATGTGCCGCCGAACGCCTCGATCACGGGCTGGGCCTTGCGCACATAATCCGGATACGGGGCCGGGTCGGTGACCTTGATATGGACGATCCAATATCCCTTGGACATGGGAGATCTCCTTTCCGGCTTTGGAAGAACAGGGCCCGAAGGCCCTGTCCGATATGCATGCGGGCGATTACTTCGCCAGCCAGGCCTGGAAGCGGGCTTCCACGTCATCCTGGTTGTCGGCCCACCATTCGATGTTGTTCACCAGGAAATTCTTCTGGTTGGCCGGGTTGGTGGGCATATGCGGTGCCATCTCGATACCCAGTTCGGCATGGGTCGACACAAGCGGCTGCGACGAGGCGCGGGCGGGACCGTAAGAGATGTATTTCGCCTGATCGGCCAGACGCTGGGTGTCGGTCGCGTAGTGCAGGAAATCGGTCACGCGGGCCAGACGCTCTTCGGGAAGATCCGCCGGGATGATCCAGCCGTCGAAATCGAAGACCTGCCAGTCCCACAGCATCGCGACCGGCTGCTTCTGCTCTTCGATCACGCTGAACAGGCGACCGTTGTAGGTCGAGCCCATGACGATCTCGCCGTCAGCCAGCAGTTGCGGCGTGTCGGCGCCCGACGACCACCAGATCACCTCGTCCTTGATGGTGTCCAGTTTCGCCAGTGCCTGCTCGACGCCCTCGGGGGTTTCCAGGGTGTCATAGAGGTCGTCCTTGGCCACGCCGTCGCAGAGAAGCGCCCATTCCAGGTTCTTCTTGGGACGTTTTTCAAGCGAGCGTTTGCCCGGGAAGTTCTCAAGATCGAACACGTCGCACAGGCTGGTCGGGGTTTTCCCGTTCCACTCGGCGACATCGGTCCGATAGCCGAAGGTGGTCGAGAACACGATCTGCGGGATGAAGCAGTCGTTGATCAGCGTCGGGCCGAAGTCGTCCTCAACCTCGGTGCCATCGTCGCCTTCGGCGAGAAGATCGTCGAAATCAACCTCCATCGCCAGACCTTCGTCGCACAGGCGCTGGCTGTCGGGGCCTTCGACGTCGACAAGATCCCAGGTCACATTGCCGGCTTCGTTCATGGCGCGCAGCTTGGACACGGCCTCGTTCGAGCTTTCGTCCCAGGTGACCGAAACGCCATCATTGGCGGCCATGTAAGGCTCGGTATAGGCCTTCTGCTGGCTGGCCTGATAGGCGCCGCCCCAGGACACGATGGTCATGTCGGATGCCATGTGGTCATCCGCAAAGGCGCTGCCCGCGGTTATTATCGCGCTGCTGGTGAGAAACGTGGTCAACAGTTTCATATAGGATACTCCCCTTGGGTGTTGGTCTTGTTGGTTGGGGGATCGCGAGGTTGAGCCCGCGGTCCCGGTGCTCAGGCGTCGAGCGCCCGGCAGTCTTCCGGCAGCCACCCGATCTCGATGGTTTCGCCGGGGGTGAGCCGGACGGTATCGGGGGCGTTGCGGGTCTTGACGATGAAATCGTCATTGCCGGCCACCCGAAGTCGTGTGCGGAAGATGTCGCCCATGTAGATGAACTCCAGCACCTCTGCCTTCAGCAGGTGGGCGTCGGGGTTCAGGCGTTCCTTTCTGGTTTCCACCCGCTCGGGGCGGATCGAGACGCGGGTGCGTTCGCCGGCCTTGGTGACGTTGACAGGCATGCAGTCGATCACCTCGCCATCGTCCAGCTGCACCAGCGCGATCTTGTCGTTGATCTCCTTGACGGTGCCTTCCAGCGTGTTGTTCTCGCCGATGAACTGCGCCACGAAGCTGTTGTCGGGATGCTCGTACAGGTCGTCGGGCGGCGCCAGCTGCTGGATGCGGCCATCGTTGAACACCGCGACCCGGTCCGACATGGTCAGCGCCTCGGTCTGGTCGTGGGTCACATAGACCACCGTGATGCCCAGGTTGTCGGCAATGCGCTTGATCTCGAATTGCATGTGTTCGCGCAGCTGCTTGTCCAGCGCGCCCAGCGGTTCATCCATCAGCACCAGCTCGGGTTCGAACACCAGTGCGCGGGCCAATGCGACCCGCTGCTGCTGGCCGCCCGAAAGCTGCGCCGGGCGACGGCCGCCGAAGGCCCCCATCTGCACCATGTCCAGCGCGCGTTTGACCTTGGCCTCTCGCTCGGGTTTGCCCAGCTTGCGCACTTCCAGCGGGAAGGACAGGTTTTCCGCAATGGTCATATGCGGGAACAGCGCATAGTTCTGAAACACCATGCCGATGCCGCGCTTGTGCGGCGGGATGTTGTTGATGGGTTTGCCGTCCAGCAGGATTTCGCCATGGGTGGCGGTCTCGAAGCCGGCCAGCATCATCAGGCAAGTGGTCTTGCCGGACCCGGACGGGCCCAGCATTGTCAGAAACTCGCCCTTGGGCATCGACAGGTTGAGATCCTTCACCACGAGGGTCTCGCCGTCATAGCTTTTCTGCACACGTTGAAATTCGACGAAGGCGTCGTTGGTCTGGTCTCGTGCCAAGAACTCGGCTCCCTGTTTTTGTCCGTTCGTGTCGTGCCGTCCGGTTTTCCAAATCAAAACGCGTCCCGGCCCGAGTTACAACCAAAGAACCGGATATGTTGCTAAAAACCGCTTGCGGGTATAGGTATGAACGCTTTCTTGGCGCCCTGAAAACATTGCGAGCTTTGCATGAAACCGGCAGCCTGTCGCGATTCGAATCGTCATGGCGCGATCACGTTGTGGGCCGGACCATAGGGAAAGCCGGTGATGTTTTCGGCATCGGTTTCGCCGACAATCAGAATGTCATGCTCGCGGTAGCCGCCGGCGCCGGGCTGGCCTTCGGGGATCCACAGCATCGGCTCCATCGACACCACCATGCCCGGTTCCAGCACGGTGTCGATGTCCTCGCGCAGCTCCAGACCGGCCTCGCGTCCGTAATAATGCGACAGCACGCCGAAGGAATGGCCGTATCCGAACGAGCGGTACTGCAGCAGGTCCATCTCGGCCAGCGCGGCGTTCAACTCGGCGCAGATGCCCGCGCAGGTGGCGCCCGGTTTGATCAGCGACAGGCCCAGTTCGTGAATGGCGACATTGGCCTCCCAGATCCGGCGCGAGGCCGGGTCGGGGTCGCCAAGAAACAGCGTGCGTTCCAGCGCCGTGTAATAGCCCGAGATCATCGGGAAGGTGTTCAGGCTCAGGATGTCGCCGTGTTGCAGGGTGCGGGTGGTCACCGGGTTATGGGCGCCGTCGGTGTTCAGCCCGGACTGGAACCAGACCCAGGTATCGCGCATTTCGCTGTCGGGAAAGGCGCGGGCGATCTCGGCCTCCATCGCATCGCGGCCGGCCATGGCCACGTCGATCTCGCGCGTGCCGGGGCGGATGGCGTCGCGGATGGCGGCGCCGCCCAGATCGGCAATCCGGGCGCCTTCGCGAATCAGGGCGATCTCGCCGGGTGATTTCTTCAGGCGCAGGTGCATGGCGTCGGCGGCAATGTCGGGGGTTTCGGGATTGTTCAGAAAGGCTGTCAGCTTGTCGCGCTGTTGCAGGGTCAGGTGATCGGCCTCGATCCCCAGCCGCGAAACCGGTCCCAGCACCTGGGCCACCGCGCGCCAATAGTTGTCGCGGCTCCAGTCCGTGTAGATCAGGTTGTCCCCGACCGAGCACCGCCAGGGCTGGCCCGCATCGATATTGGCCGAGATCGTGGTGCAGCGGTCCTGGGTGATGACGCAGCCATAGGGGCGGCCAAAGCTGCAATAGAGGAACCCCGAGTAATAGGCGATGTTGTGCATCGAGGTCATCAGCACCGCCGGAATATCGCGCCGGTCCATGACCGCGCGCAGGCGGGAAAGCCGCGCGGCGTATTCAGAAGCAGGAAAGGGCAGGGGGGCCTTCTGGCCATTGTGGCTGGTGAAGAACTGGGGACGATCGGACAGATCGGTCATGGCGCATGGTCCAGATCGGGCCCCGGGCTTGGGCCGGGGCGGATATCCCGGCGTTCAGGACTGAACGGCAGGGCGCGCAGCCCTGATCAGCGACGCCATCGCTGACCCGCCGACGCTAGGCCCCCATGCGCCCTGCGGTCAAGCCCGCCGCGCTGTCAGGTTTCCAGAAGCCGCAGCCGCGCTTCCCCGGCCTGCATTTCGCCGCCCGCACGGTCAAAGCGCAGATGGGCCAGCGCCTCGCCCTCGGACTGGGTGAACAGACGGCCCACCAGTTTGCCGTCCGCCGTGATCTCGCTGCCAACGGGGGCAGATCCGTCGATGGCCACACGGGCCAGCCCCTTGCGCAACGCGGTCTTGTGTTTCATCCGCGCGGTAACTTCCTGGCCGACATAGCAGCCCTTCTTGAAATCCACCCCGTGCAGGCGTTCGAACCCGGCTTCCAGGATGTAGGTCTCGTCGGGGATCAACTCGATCCCGCTTTCAGGGATGGCATGGGCGACGCGCAGGCGATCCCACTCAGCCGGGTCGATGCCCTCCGTCGGTGCCGCCCGATAGGCCCGCCACCCCAGCGCCGGGTGGCGCGGGTCGGCGAAACCGTCCTCGGGGACCTTGCCCAGCCCCTGCGCTACGCCCAGAGGCGACGGCGCGATCTCCACCGCCGCGCGCAGCTTGTACATGCTCAGGCGCTTTAACAGGCCCGGTGCCAGCCCGGCGGCCACATCCAGCAGGATGGCCCCGCCCTGCCGGGCCAGGAAGAAATCGGCCAGATACTTGCCCTGCGGGCTCAGCAGCGCGGCATAGACCAGCCCTTGCTGCAGCCCGGCCAGATCGTTGGTCACCAGCCCCTGAAGGAATGGCTCCGCGTCGGCGCCGGTTACCTCAAGGATGTGACGGTCTGTCGTGGTCATCGGCTTTCCCCTGTCCTGCGCACCCGTCATACAGGGGAATGGCAAACAGAAGAAAGAGCCTGCGATGCGCGCACCGATTTCGGTGGTGATCCCAACCCTGAACGCGGCAAACCAACTGCCCGACACGCTGCGCCACCTGATGCCCGGTCTGGGCGAGGGACTGATCCGCGAGCTTGTAATCTCCGACGGTGGCTCCACCGATGCCACGCAACGGCTTGCGGCGGAAGTCGGCGCCAAATGGCTGGAAGGCCCGGCCGGACGCGGCGGCCAGTTGCAGCGCGGGGTTGCAGCGGCCAGCGGCGACTGGCTGCTGATGCTGCATGCGGACACCCATCTGGGCGCGGGCTGGACACAGGCGGTTGTTGCGCATCTGGAAGCCCATCCCGACAAGGCCGGATTTTTCCGCCTTGGCTTCCGGGAGCACGGTATGGCGCCGCGCATGGTGGCCGGGGGCGCAAACCTGCGTGCACGCCTGTGCGACATGCCGTTTGGCGATCAGGGCTTGTTGATCTCCCGTGCGTTGTACCAGAAGATGGGCGGCTACCCGGATATTCCCCTGATGGAGGACGTGGTGCTGGCCCGCGCCCTGAAAGGCCGTTTGCGCCCGCTGCCCGCTGTCGCCCTGACCGGGGCCGAGCGCTATCGCGAGAACGGCTGGATCGGCCAATCGGCCCGGAACCTCTGGCGCCGCGCCCGGTTTCGTCACGGCGCTGATCCGGCGGACCTGGCGCGTGGCTACGATCCGGACCGGAACACCCAGTAGGTGGGGCGTGACAGTTGCGGCTCCGCCAGGGCGCGCTTGCACCGCGCCCCGCACCATTTTCAAGACGGCGCGCAATTTTTTTCTTGTCGAAAAAACTCCCGCCGGAGGCCCGAAATCCCGGCGCCCGCAGGGGGCCGGTCTCAGCCGTCCTCCCCGCGCGAGGCCTTCCAACTGGCGGTCAGCGCCTTGTGGTCATAGCGGGTACGCAGCCAGTCCTCCAACTCGATGGGGGTCTGGGCGGCCTCGGCCTCGTAGACGTCGAAGACATGATCCAAAATGCCGGTGTCGGTGCTGGACAGATGCAGGTATTTCCAGTGCAACTGCCGCCGCGCCTCGGCCACGGGCCTCCCCTCGATCACCGCCAGATACAGCGCCGAGGCAAACCCCGCGCGGTCGGAACCGGACTTGCAATGCATCACGAAGGGACATTCGACCGTGCGAAACAGCTCCAGCAGCGCCAGAATGTCGTCGCGCGGCGCCAGCTTGCGGGCGCTCAGGGTGATGTTGTGCAGGGTCAGGCCCAGCTTGGCGCAGGCTTCCTGCTCGAACAGGAAGGGGCTCTGCCGGTTGCGGCCGCGCAGGTTGATGACGCTGACGATGCCGCGCTTCTTGTAGATGTTCAGCCGTTTCGGAGACGGCTGGTTCGACCGCCAGACGCCCGGCGCGATTTCCTCGAGGTTCCACCACAGGGTGCGCAGGAAGGCATGGTCCAGAAGCTGGAAATGCCACCACGCGTGCCGCCGCGCCTTCGGGGTCGAGATGTCCCGGCCATAGCGGTCGCGCAGGGCGCGTTCGACCTTTTGGAACTTCGACTTCAGGCTGTTCGTCATCGTGTCTCTCAACTCGCCACTCGGGGACTCTTGCATACGCGGCCCGGTCCGGGTCCGCGGCGGTGGCTGCGGGCAAATTGACCTTGGGGATGCGCCCGCTTACCTGTTTTCAGGCGTGTTTGAAAGGTTTTCCAATGACTCTGTCGCAAGGTCGCCCCTATCTGGCCATCCCCGGCCCTTCGGTCATGCCCGACCGCGTGTTGCAGGCCATGCAGCGCCCCGCACCCAACATCTATGCCGGCGAACTGGTCGGTCTGGTCGACAGCCTGCTGCCCGATCTGAAGGCCGTGGCGCGCACCGATGGAAAGGTGGCGATCTACATCAGCAACGGGCACGGGTTGTGGGATGCTTCGCTGGCCAATCTGGTGACACCGGGGGATCGGCTGCTGGTGGTGAGCACCGGGCGGTTTGCCGCCGGCTGGGGCGATGCGGCCCGCGCCATGGGGGCCGAGGTCGAGGTCATGGACTTCGGGCTGCGCGGGGCGATGGATCCCGACCGGGTCGAAGCCGCGCTGCGGGCCGACACAGGACACAAGATCAAGGCGGTGCTGGTGGCGCATGTGGATACCGCCACCTCGGTGCGCAACGACATTGCCGCCCTTCGTCGGGCCAAGGACGCGGCGGGCCATCCCGCGCTGCTGATGGTGGATTGCATCGCCAGCCTTGGCTGCGATCCTTTCGAGATGGATGCCTGGGGTGTCGATGTGATGATCGCCGCCAGCCAGAAGGGGCTGATGACGCCGCCCGGTCTGGGGTTCGTCTTTTTCAACGACCGTGCCGACACTGTGCGCAAGGGGCTGGACCGCGTGCCGCTCTACTGGGACTGGACCCCGCGCACCGAGGCCGAACTGTTCTACCAGTTGTTCTGCGGCACCGCCCCGACCCATCACCTGTTCGCCCTGCGTGAGGCGCTGACCATGCTGGTGCATGAGGAAGGGCTTCCCCACGCGCTGGCGCGTCATGCCACCCTGGCCCGCTGCGTCTGGGCCGCGGCAGAGGCGTGGCAGGCCGGGGGAGGGCCGCTGCTGAACATTGCTGATCGTGGCGCGCGCAGCCACGCGGTGACGGCGCTCAATACCGTGTCCGCCGAGGACGGCACGCGCCTGCGCGACTGGATGGAACAACAGGCGGGGGTGACACTGGGGATCGGGCTGGGCATGGTTGCCCCCGGCAACCCGGAGTGGCACCGGTACTTCCGCATCGGGCATATGGGGCATGTGAATGCGCATATGGTTTTGGGGGTGCTGGCCAGCATTCAGGCCGGGCTGGTGGCGCTGGACATCCCGCATGGAGCCGGAGCACTGGACGCCGCCGCGCGAGTCTGTGCCGGGGCAAGCGGTTGAGATCACCTCAGAAATTTGCGTCGGGCGTCCTGCGCGATGGCGTGTTTCATTTGCAGGTCCGCAACCTTTGACATCGCCGCCTTGCGGTGTTCGGGGGCCGCATCCGCCAATGCGGCCAGGGCCTGATCCAGGGCCCGCTTGAGACGGATTTCTTCGGGCAGGGCGCCGGCTTCGGCCATGAGGCGATGGCCCACGGCGGTGCCCGCATCGATCAGCGCGTCGCCAGGGCGATAGGGCAAGGGCTTGCCCGCGCCGGACAGGCCGGACAACTTGCCTTCGGCCTCGGCGCGGCGAATGCGGCTTTCGGTGAGCGTGGCGAGCGAACGGATCATGCCCACAAGATGGGCATGATCCGCCTGTTTTCCAAGGGCCTCAGCCCAGTTCGGCCAGACGCGCCAGCGCCGCTTTCACACGGGATTCCTCGTCTTCTTTGACGGCCAGCAACTCGCGGGTTTCGACGATCACCTCTTCGGGGGCGCTTTCGACGAACTTGGGGTTGTTCAGACGGCCGCGCAGGCCGCCCAGATCCTTGGCCAGCTTGCCGAGGGTCTTTTCGAGGCGGGCCTGTTCCTCGTCCACGTCGATGACATCGGCCACCGGCAGGGCAAAGGTGCCGCCTTCCACCGCGACGGTCACGCAGCCCTTGGGCAAGTCACTGACGGTGTTGATCTTTTCGATCCGCGCCAGTTTCCGGATCAGGGCGGCGTTGCGCGACAGGGCCTCGGCCCCGGCGGGGTCCAGTTCCAGTTGCAGCAGCTCCAGTTTCAGACCGGCGGGCACATGCATCTGGGCCCGGACCGAGCGGATCTCGTCGATCAGGGAAATCACCCAGTTCATCTCGCGATCCGCGGATTTGTCCAGCAATTCCGAGGCCTTGTAGGTCGGCCAGTCCGAGACCACCAGCAGGTCGTCGCGCTTGGCTGTCAGGCCCCACAGCTCTTCGGTGATGAAGGGCATGATCGGGTGCAGCAGGATCATGCACTGGTCCAGAACCCAGCCCATGGTGGCGCGGGTTTCGGCCACCACGGCGGGATCGTCCGAGGCCAGCAGCGGCTTGGCGAATTCAACGTACCAGTCGCAAACCTTGCCCCAGACGAAGCCGTAAAGCGCATGCGCCGCGTCGTTGAACCGGTAGCTGTCCAGCGCCGCGTCGACGGTATCCAGCGTGCGGGCGGTTTCGCCGATGATCCAGATATTGGCGGTCTGGCTGGCGTCTGGTGCGTGTATGGCTGGCGTATGGCTGCCATCGGCACCGTAGACCTCGTTCATCTCGGCGTAGCGCACGGCATTCCACAGCTTGGTGCCGAAGTTGCGATAGCCGGCGATGCGGTCCTTCGACAGTTTCAGCACCCCGCCCAGCGAGGCCATGGCGGTGTTGGTGAAGCGCAGCGCGTCTGCGCCGTATTCATCGACGATGTCCAGCGGGTCGATCACGTTCCCGGTGGTCTTGGACATCTTCTTGCCCTTCTCGTCGCGCACCAGCCCGTGGAGATAGACGGTGTGGAAGGGTTCGGTGTCCATCACCGCGAGGCTCATCATCATCATCCGGGCGACCCAGAAGAACAGGATGTCCTGCCCGGTGATCAGCACCGAGGTCGGGAAGTAGCGTGCCAGTTCCGGCGTCTTCTGGGGCCAGCCCAAAGTGCCGAACGGCCAAAGGCCGGACGAGAACCAGGTGTCGAGCACGTCCGGGTCACGCCAGACCGGGTAGACCAGATGGGTCGGGTCGTCGCTGACATTGTATTCGGCCAGACTTTCGGCCAGCAGATGCACGGCGGCCTGATAGTCCGCAACCTCGACAATGCGGGCCACATGCAGCGGCGTCGGCAGGTTGGCCAGATCGCGGCGGAACTTTTCCGACACGGCCTCCAGATCGGCGGCGCAATGGTGCGTGGGGGCCGCGTGGTTGTAGCTGCCCTCGCGCAGCAGGCGGAACAGTTCGACGTCGTCGAGATCGCCTTCCTCGGGGCCCAGCTCGCTGGGTTCGGGCCAGATGTTCAGACCGTACCAGACCGGGATCTGGTGGCCCCACCAAAGCTGGCGCGAGATGCACCACGGCTCGATGTTCTCAAGCCAGTTGTAATAGGTCTTCTCGCCGCTTTCGGGCATGATGACCGTGCGGCCTTCGCGGACCGAGTCCAGCGCCGGGCCGACGATCTTGTCGGCATCGACAAACCACTGGTCGGTGAGCATCGGCTCGATCACCACTTTCGAGCGGTCGCCATAGGGCTGCATGATCGGCTTGGCTTCCACCAGCGGCACCTGCGTGACCTCTTCGGCCTCGGCGCCTTTTTTCTTCTTCGGCTTGCCAAGGCGCGGATCGTCCGAGGTGGTCATCACGGCCAGCCCTTCGGCGGTGATGTCGGCCACGACCCTTTCGCGCGCCTCGAAGCGGTCCAGTCCGCGGTACTCCTCGGGGACGAGGTTCATGGCGGCGATGGAGGCCTCGGTGAACTCGGCCTCGCCGTTGGCGATGCGCTGGGCTTCGGCGGCTTCCTCGGCGTAGGGGCGGCCATCGGCGCGCAGGTGCCCCCTGGTGTCCATCAGGTTGTACATCGGGATGCCGCCGCGCTTGGCGACCTGATAGTCGTTGAAGTCATGCGCCCCGGTGATCTTCACCGCGCCCGAGCCGAAGGTCGGATCGGGGTAGTCGTCGGTGATGATCGGGATCAGGCGGCGGTGGTCTTTCGGGCCGACCGGGATCTCGCAGAGCTTGCCAATGATCGGCGCGTAGCGGGCGTCCGAGGGATGCACCGCGACAGCGCCATCGCCCAGCATGGTTTCGGGCCGGGTGGTGGCGATCGAGATATAGTCGCGGGTCTCGCGCAGGGTGACGTTGCCGTCTTCATCCTTCTCGACGTATTCATAGGTTTCGCCGCCCGCCAGCGGGTATTTGAAGTGCCACATGTGGCCCGGCGTCTCGACGTTCTCGACCTCAAGATCCGAGATCGCGGTTTCGAAATGCGGATCCCAGTTGACCAGCCGCTTGCCGCGATAGATCAGGCCCTTTTCGTACATGTCCACGAACACCTTGATGACGGCATCGTGGAAATCGGGCGAGTTCTCGTGCCCGATGCGCGGATCGCCCGGCGCGCCGGCCATGGTAAAGGCGTTGCGGTCCCAGTCGCAGGAACAGCCCAGACGCTGCAGCTGCTCGATGATGGTGCCGCCGGATTCGGCCTTCCATTCCCAGACCTTGGCGATGAAATCCTCGCGCGACATGTCGGTGCGGCGCAGGTTGCTTTCCGCCTTCAGCTTCTTTTCGACCTGAAGCTGGGTGGCGATGCCGGCGTGGTCCTGACCGGGCTGCCACAGGGTGTCGAAGCCGCGCATCCGGTGCCAGCGCACCAGGATGTCCTGCAGCGTGTTGTTGAAGGCATGGCCGACGTGCAGCGCGCCGGTGACATTGGGCGGCGGGATCATGACGCAGAAGCTGTCATCGCGCGATTTGTTGGCCCCGGCCCGGAAAGCGCCGGTGTCTTGCCACGCCTGGCTGATCCGCGCCTCGGCCTCGGCCGCGTTGAAGGTCTTTTCCATTGCCATGCGTCTGGTCCCCGAGTTCAAGCGTTGCGCGTCGGCATAGCGAATGCGCGGGCCAAGGCCAAGGGGGCGGTGCACCGGGGCTGCGCGCCACGCCTGTTACAGCCCCTGCACAATTTGTGAGTGATTATGATGGGCCGGGGCATCGCTTGTTAAGGGATCGCGACCTATCTTGGTTCTGGAATGGAAGCGAAAGGAAGGTCAGCGTGGCCGGGCGCGCATCACGGTATATCACCACACAGCGGCGGGCGGGGGATGCCCCGCGCACGCATGTGGTGATTCTGGATGGCACGCTGAGTTCGCTGGACGCCGGGCGCAGCACCAATGCCGGGCGCATCTTCAAGCTGCTGATGGATCTGCCCGCCGCCGACCGGCCTTCGGTCTATTACGAGGAAGGCATCCAGTGGCGGCAATGGCGGTCCTGCACCGATGTGCTGACCGGGCGCGGCATCAACCGGCAGATCCGCCGCGCCTATGGGTTCCTGGCCGCGCGCTATCAGCCCGGCGACCGGATTTTCCTGTTCGGCTATTCGCGCGGGGCGTTCGCCGCGCGTTCGCTGGCCGGCGTCATCGACCGGGTCGGGCTGCTGAAACCGCATCGCGCGACCGAGCGGATGATCCGGCAGTTGTACCGCCACTATGAGACCGACCCCCACGGCCGCCACGCCCGGCTGTTCGCCGAGAAATTCTGCCGTCCGGGGGTGGAGATCGAGATGGTCGGCGTTTTCGACACGGTGAAGGCGCTGGGATGGCGGTTTCCTGTGCTGGCCGAACTGACCGACAAGGCGCATGATTTCCATTCGACGCATCTGGGCCACCACATCCGCCACGGCTTTCATGCGCTGGCCCTGCATGAGACCCGCGCGGCGTTCGAGCCGCAGTTGTGGACCTGTCCGGAAGGCTGGACCGGCCATGTGGAGCAGGTCTGGTTCCGCGGCACCCATGGTGACATCGGCGGGCAGCTGGCAGGGTTCCACGCGGCGCGGCCGCTGGCCAATATCCCGCTGGTCTGGATGCTGGAGAAGGCCGAGGCCTGTGGGCTGGTGCTGCCCGAGGACTGGCGCGCGCGCTATCCGATGGATGCCGAGGCCCCCAGTTCCGGCTGGCGCGGCTGGTCGCTGATGTTCCCGCTGCGCAAGCGCCGGGTGGTCGGGCGCGACCCGTCGGAAAGCCTGCATCCGACGGCGCGCAACACCCGCAAGGTGCCCGGGGCCGAGGATCTGCCGCTGGCGCAGGCAGGATAACCGGAAGACCACGGGTTTCAGGTCAAGATTCCGTTGCGGCAATACCTTCAGGCGCGCAAGCTGTCTGTCGTAAGCGGAGGGTACTGCAATGGAAATGCTGGAAGTCGGGCTGGCCTTCACCGTCGCCATGATCCTGTTTTCATCCGTCGTCTCGGCCTTGGTCGAAACCATTCTGCGCAGCATGGCGCTGCGGCGGCGCTATGTCGCCAACAGCGTGCGCAGCATGTTGCGGGATCTGAATGCGCGGCACGGCCGCGCGACATTCCTTCAGACGGCGCGCGACAAGGCCGGCGCCGGGAAGGGACCGCTGGACCTGGACGATTGGATCGAGGGTATGACCGACGATCTGACCTGCAACCGGTCCAAATGGGATCCGCAAGTCAACAACCAGATCAAGAGCAAGGACTACAAGCGGGTCGAGAACCTGTCCCTGACGGGGCTGGCGACCCGGATGGCGGAAAATCCGCTGGGCGAGGCGATCAAGGCCGGGGCGCCAGACGACATTGCCAGACAAAGGGATCAGTGGAATATTGTGCTGCGCTGCTATGCCCGGCACAAGGCGCTGAGTTCGGAACGTCATCGGATCGTCGCCAATCGCACGGCGGTTCTGGTGGCGATCGTCTTTGCCTTCGTGTTCAACGTGCACGCCGGGCGGCTTGTGGCGCATTTCAGCACCAGCGTGGATGTGCGCGAGAAACTGATCGCCAACCCCGAGCAGATCATCGCCGACGCGCAGGAGGCGGTGAGCGCCTTGAATGCCCTGGGCGCCGAGGCGACACCGCAAGACAAGGAAGTTGTCGAAGCGTTTCAGGTCGCCGCCAGCAGCCTTGAGCCGCTGACCGCGGACGGCACCCTGCCGATCGGGGCCAAGTACTATCCCTATTGCGATCTGTTCGCCAAAGAAGGGGAGTCGCGTGTCTGCCCGCCGGACAACAACGGCCTGGTGTTGTGGATCGTAAACGTGCTTCTGGCCGGGATCCTGATCGGTCTGGGCGGGCCGTTCTGGTACCGCGTGTTCGACGGGCTTTCGAACCTGACCAAGATCCTGAGCAGCTGGAAAGGCACCTCGAAGAATCGCGAGACTCTGCCGCCCCCGACACAGGCAGAAAGCAATCGCGCCGGGAACGAAGTCAGCGCCGTCGTCGAGGAGATCCTGCAGGCCACCAACGGCGAAGCCTACACGCTGCCGCCGGATTGGAGAGCCGCGCCGCCCCCGAAATCATCGTCGGACACGGCCTGAACGGAAAAAGGCCGCGTGCGGCAGGTCCGGGGTGTTCCGGACTGGCGCAGCGCGGCCCTTCGATGTCTGGCCTCAGGCGACTTTTTCCAGCGAGCTTTCCTGCGTCACGCCCAGGGCATGGCAGATGTCGCGGGTCAGATGCGGCTTGTTCAGGGTGTAGAAGTGCAGGTCCTCGACCCCTTCCTCCAGCAGATCGCTGCACAACTCGGTGCAGAGGGCCGTGGCCAGAAGCTCTTCACGGCCGTCACGCTTGGCGGCGGCAAAGGCGGTGTCCAGCTCGGCGGGCACATGGGTGCCGCAGCGCAGGGCAAACTTGCGCACGCCGTCCCAGTTTTCGATCGGCAGGATCCCGGGGATGATCGGCGCGTCGATGCCGGCGGCGGCGCAGCGGTCGCGGAAGCGCAGGAAGGTTTCGGCCTCGAAGAAGAACTGGGTGATGGCGGAATGGGCGCCGGCGTCGATCTTGCGCTTCAGCCAGTCCACATCGGCATCGGCATTGGTCGCTTCGGGGTGCGGGTCCGGATAGGCGCCGACGCGCAGCTTGAACTTGCCGGTGTCGGCCAGCGCCGAGATCAGCTCGCAGGAATCGGCAAATCCGTCCGGGTGCGGCACGAAATGATCGGTGCCCTTGGGCGGGTCGCCGCGCAGGGCGACGATCTCGGTCACGCCGGCCAGGGCATAGGCTTCGGCGATTTCCAGGGTTTCGGCACGAGTGGCGTCGACGCAGGTCAGATGCGCGGCCACGTTCAGGCCATAGTGCTTGTGGATCGTCGCCACCGCTTCATGGGTCAGCTTGCGGGTGGTGCCGCCGGCGCCATAGGTGACCGAGACGAAATTTGGGGTCAGCGGCGCCAGCGTCTGGACCGTGTCCCACAGGCGGAACGCGGCATCCAGCGACTTCGGCGGGAAGAATTCGAAAGAGATTCGCGGCTGTGTCATCACATGTCCTCTACGTTTGATCGTGACATGCCATGGATTTGGTGGTGAAACAAATTCATAATCCTCAAGAAGGTTATGAAGGATCTGCATAATGTATCTGGAGCTGAAGCATCTGCGCGCCGTGCGGGCCATCCATGAGGCCGGTGGGCTGGGGCGGGCCGCCGACACGCTAAACATGACGCAATCGGCCTTGTCGCATCAGATCAAGGCCATGGAAACGCTGGCCGGGGTCGAATTGTTCGTGCGCCGGGCCAAGCCGATGCGGCTGTCGGCCTCGGGGCAGAAGCTGTTACGGCTGGCCGAGCGGGTGCTGCCCGAGATCGAGGCCGTCGAGGAAGAGCTGCGCGGTGACGAGGCCGGGCGCAGCGGGCGGCTGCATATCGCCATCGAATGCCATGCCTGTTTCGACTGGCTGCTTCCGGTGCTGGAAAGTTTCCGCCGCGCCTGGCCCGATATCGACGTGGACATCCGCCCGGGCCTGTCGTTCAACGCGCTGCCGGCGCTGCAGAAGGCCGAGGTCGATCTGGTGGTGTCCTCGGACCCCGAGGATCTGGACGGCATCACCTTTGCGCCGCTGTTCGACTATGACCCGGTGTTCATCTGCGCCGCCCAGCACCCGCTGGCCGAAAAGCCCTGGGTCGAGGCCGGGGATTTCCGTGGCGAGACGCTGATCACCTATCCCGTCGATGCCGCGCGGCTGGATGTGTTTACCCAGTTGCTGACGCCCGCGGGGGTAACCCCGCGCGCGGTGCGTCAGGTAGAGCTGACGGCGGTGATCCTGATGCTGGTGGCGTCGAATCGCGGGGTGGCGGTGTTGCCCGACTGGGTGGTGCGGGCAGTGCGGGCCAACCCCGAGTATGCCATACGCCCCTTGACCGCGACGGGGATCACGCGCCGCCTGTATGCGGCCACGCGGACCGAGGACCTGGCCCGCCCCTACATGGCGCATGTGCTGCGGCTGGCCCGCAGCGAGCCGGTGAAATTGCTGCGGGTGTGAGGCGCCTGCAACTTTTCGCCCCCGCCGACTGGACGCTGTTCGGTGCGGCGACTATACGCGGCGTTTGAAACAACGGAGCGCGATCATGCAGGGCAGTGCCAACCTCAATGTGATGATCAAGGCGGCCCGCAAGGCTGGGCGGTCGCTGGTCAAGGATTTCCGCGAGGTCGAGAACCTTCAGGTGTCGATGAAAGGCGCCGGCGACTTCGTGTCGAAGGCCGATATCGCCGCGGAGGAGATCCTGAAGGAAGAACTGCTGGGCGCGCGGCCGACTTATGGCTGGCTGGGCGAGGAAGGCGGCGGCCAGGACGGCGAAGACCCGACCCGGCGCTGGATCGTCGATCCGCTGGACGGCACCACCAACTTCCTGCACGGGATGCCCCATTGGGCGGTCTCGGTGGCGCTGGAACACAAGGGCCAGATCGTGGCGGGCGTGGTCTTCGATCCCGCCAAGGACGAGATGTTCTATGCCGAGAAAGGCAAGGGCGCCTGGCTGAACCAGAGCCAGCGTCTGCGCGTCTCGGGCCGCAGCCGGATGATCGAGGCGGTTTTCGCCACCGGTCTGCCCTTCGGCGGCCGCGACACGCTGCCGGCGTCCTTGCAGGATCTGGCGCGGGTGCTGCCGGTCTGTGCCGGGGTGCGCCGCTGGGGCGCTGCCGCGCTGGACCTGGCCTATGTGGCGGCGGGCCGCTACGACGGCTATTGGGAGCGCGGGCTGAACGCCTGGGACATCGCGGCGGGCCTGCTGATCGTGCGCGAGGCCGGTGGCTTCGTCGAGCCGATCCGCGAGGGCCAGAGCCTGCTGGAGTCCGGCAGCCTGATCGCCGTCAACGATCCGCTCAGCCAGCCCTTCATCAAGGCCATTCGCGGCGCATAACCGGGGACTCATCCCTTGCGTTTCGGCACCCTCGGCACGCGGCTTATCTCGGGCGGTGCGCGGCGGCGCCGCACCCGGGGCACCGGGCTGCGGGCGAAGCGATATCGCGCCTCGGGGTTGTCGGGATGGCCATTGGTGCGGGCCCAGAAAGCGGGCCCGCCCGCGCGGATCCAGGACGGAACCATCAGCACCATCCCCAGCACGAAGCCGCCCGCATGGGCCCAATAGGCCACCCCGCCCACATCCGAGGGCGTGCCCAGCCCGTTGAACACCTGCAACCCGAACCACAGCCCCAGCATGGCCCAGGCCGGCACCGGGATGATCCGCACCAGCACGATCAGGAACACGAAAATGTCGATGCGGGCGCGCGGAAACATCAGCAGGTAGCCGCCCATCAGCCCGGCGATGGCGCCCGAGGCGCCCACCACCGGCACCGTGGAACCCGGATCGGCCAGCACCTGGATCATTCCCGCGCCCAGCCCGCAGGCCAGGTAGAACAGGCCGAACCGCAGGTGGCCCAGCCGATCCTCAAGATTGTCGCCGAAGATGTGCAGAAACAGCATGTTGCCCAGCAGATGCATCCAGCCGCCGTGCAGGAACATCGAGGTGAGCAGCGTGCCATAGGCCCCGCCGGCCTCGATCTGCGCCGGGATGATGCCGTAGGTCAGGAAGAACCCGGTCAGGCGGCGCGGGTCCGAGAACATCGGCACATAGGCCAGGAAGATCACCACGTTCAGCGCCAGCAGCCCGTAGGTGAAATAGGCCGTGCGTGTGGCCGGGTTGTGATCGCGGATGGGGATCATGCTTTCTCAGGTGCGCCGCCCTGTTGCAGAAATCAAGCCGCCGTGTCCGCGCGCTGCGCAGGGCCGCACCCCACCGCCCGGTCTTTACACAGCCGCCCGCGCCGCTTACCTCGAACGGACTGGTCTGGCCCGCGTGGTGGAATGGGTGACACAGGGGACTTAAAATCCTTGAGTCTGTGCGGGAAAATGCATACGGAACAGGGTGTTGAGGCCAAGAGACCGTTTTTAGACGCGATATTGGCCCGAAACTGAAAAATGAGGAACAACGCCAGATGCGGGCGTGATGGAATGGTAGACATACCAGACTTAAAATCTGTTGGGCGTATGCCCGTGTGGGTTCGACTCCCACCGCCCGCACCAAATTACTCAGTAAAAAAAAGGATTTGGTGGGAGCTCTGAAAAGCTAGACTGGGTGATCCCGCTGAGGGTCCCATTGGACCAAGTCTAGGTGTTCAGTCCCGGCATTTGGTGGATCGGATTTGGGATGAATCGATCTGGTTCTGAAGTCTAGATCTTGCAGATGTATTCGTAAGGCGTAAGCCCGCTGAGGGTCTTGAGCCTGCGGGCGAAGTTGTAGGCTGCGATG